>CAYZTQ010000001.1:0-81324 GCA_964481445.1 uncultured Christensenella sp.
CGTCCACGCGCTCGCAGGTTATGGGATCCACCTCCTCGCGGTGGTTCAGGACGCGTGAGACCGTGGTGATGCTGACCCCGGCCTCCCGCGCGACATCCCGGATGGTGACAATCCTCATGCGCTGCTCCTTGCCTGTTTACATTCTTTTGCCAGTATAGGGTGGCTTGCGGCGGTATGTCAATCAAGTCCCTGTTTGAAACGCAGGCCCATCGCCTGCGAAAAGTGAGCCTTCGGGCGCGTAGGTGCGAAGAAGACAATGATTGTGGATGGAGACCGCCGAGAGTGACTTCGACAGGAGGGTTTCTACCCACCCTCCCGCATCACCCATGAGGTTTGTCAACAGCCCGCGGGCGGGCTTCCCGCCTGTGCGGCAGAAAGAAACCGCCGGTTGAAAACACGGCGGCTTTGAAAGAGAAAATGCCGGTGGTCAGGGGAGGAGCGGAGAACCGAACCCTTCAAAGGGATCGTCAATCACGGTTCTGCCTTCGCAGGCATCGCCCAGTCCGCTGTATAAATCAAACCTGCCGTCACTGCGGGGAACAATACCGCTGGTAAAGGCGCAGTCAGCCAGCTCGGGCTTTTTGCAAGGGGCGGCGGGGTAACTTGAACGCGTAGCGAGAATTTTCTCATCCACCACGCTGTGTGACTTCGGATCAAAGACGAAGGAGGCGTTTACATAGACGGCCAGCGTGAGGCCGTCATCCGCTTTTTTGCCGTAGCTTTTATGGCCAATGATGCCGATCAGCCCGCTGTCCAGCGGATAGCACTGGTTGCAGCCGCCCCATTCGCCCGGTGCGAACATGTTTGGGATGACGGGCGCGCTTTCGATGACGGACGGTATCAGCTCTGAAAGCTTACGGATGGCCGTGAAACCCACCACGGATTCGGACTGATATTTGGCCAGTACCTCTGGGCCGCGGGGACGGCTGAATACGCCGATGCCATCTTTCATTTCGACGAGGCGGATATCCTTCATGTTGACCGGCCCGGTCGTGAAATAATCAAGGCTGCGCGGATCGCTGCCCTGATAAAAGTAAGCGTACAGGCGCGCGATTTCGCCGCCCTCGCGCACAACATGCGTGCCGCCCATGGTCAGCTGTCCGCCGATAAAACTGATATAGGGGTCTTCCAGCGGGTATGCGAAGCTGTCCGGCACTGCCTGATACAAGTCCTGCCCGGCCCGGCGGAAGAGACGGACATGACTGCGGGCCCATTCCTTCCGCTTTTCCACCCTGCCATACAGATAGGTTTCTCCCTGCGACTCAAAGGGGATGGAACAATTGTATACATCGTAACCGTCCACGCCTGTGAAAGTCAGCAGGGCGGACTCGCCGGGTTTATGCGTTTTCTCGAACAGCTCTTTCTTTTCGGGATACTGCATGCTTTCTCCTCCTGTTCCGTTTTCAAAAAGTAACTTAACTTTAAGTATACAGTCTGTGGATGAATTGTCAATAATAATCCCGGAAAATAAGTGCTTGACACGATGAAACGTACATAGTATGATTAATTACAAGATAAATAGTTAAGTAACAGATAAGCTGTCTGTCCATCAGGGAGGTGTATTATGACAAACAGTCTGCCCAGGCTGAAGCGGCACGACATATTCCGCGATATGGCCGTCAATCGATTTTCCTATCTGATTGCTCTGCCCGCGCTTGTATATGTCATCGTGTTCAGTTACTTTTCCTATCCCTACATCGTGATAGCGTTTCAGCGTTACAACTACCAGAATTCCACCATCTGGTCGCTGTTCACCAGAGGCAACTGGGTTGGTCTTGACAATTTCAAGTTCTTTTTTGAATCGCAGTATGCCGGCAGCATTACCTTCAATACCATCTACCTGAACCTGCTGTTTATCTTGACAGGTACGGTCATGAGCGTGCTGCTGGCGCTGCTGCTTAACGAGCTGCGCAGCAAATGGTTCGCCAAAACCTCGCAGTCGCTGATGCTGTTTCCCAACTACATCTCATGGATTATTGTCAGTTACATGGTGCTCAGCCTGTTTTCCAACCAGTTCGGCATTGTCAATCGCATCATCAAATCGATGGGAGGGCAAGCGAAGAACTGGTATGTAGACGCCAACGTCTGGCCTGCCATTCTGGTGGTGGTACGCATCTGGAAAGGCGCCGGGATGAACACCATCATCTATCTGGCTGCCATCGCGGGCATCGACAACAGTCTGCATGAAGCCGGACAGATTGACGGGGCCAATCGCTTTCAAATTGCCACCAGGATTACCCTGCCGCTCATCACACCCACTATTGTCATCATGACGCTGCTGGCGGTAGGAAAAATCATGTTCGGCGACTTTGGCATGATCTATGCCATCATTGGGGACAATGGCACGCTGTATCGCACGACCGACATCATCGATACCTATGTGTTCCGCGCGCTGCGTCAGGTGGGCGATCCCTCACAGGCAATGGCCATCAGCCTGTTCCAGTCGGCGATCGGTTTTGCAATGGTATTTGGCTCAAATGCCCTTGTTCGCAAAATCTACCCTGATGGTGCTTTGTACTGAGGAGGCCGCAAAATGGAACAAGTTGTGAGAAAGCATCCCGCCAACAGGCACTTCTCCTGGGCCAACTTTCTGATTGGCACGTTTATTCTGGCCTTTGCCCTGGTGTGCCTCCTGCCGATGATACTGACCTTCATGGTTTCTGTCAGTGACGAAGGCGCCATCATGCGCAACGGGTACAGCTTCTTTCCTGAAAAGTTCTCGTTTTACGCTTATGAACTGATGTTTCAGGGCGGTTCCTCCGTTGTGCGCGGCTATGTCATTTCGATTGTCATCACCCTTGCCGGCACAGCGCTCGCCCTGCTGATCACGGCGTTGGCTGCTTATACGCTTTCCAACAGAAACGTGCAGCACAGGGGAAAGCTGGGACTTCTGTTCTTTATTCCCATGGTGTTCAGCGCGGGTATGGTGCCTTGGTATCTGATTTGTTCCCGGTTCGGCCTGCGTGATAACTTTGCCGCTCTGCTCATCCCCAACCTGCTGTTTAACCCTTTCAACCTGTTTCTGGTGCGCAATTACATGAGCGGCCTGCCTGATTCGCTTCGGGAGTCGGCCACCATAGACGGCGCCAATGACATGGTGATCGCCTTCCGTATTTACCTGCCGCTTTCCATGCCCGTGCTGGCTACCGTCGGCTTGTTCTATGCGCTTGGTTACTGGAATGATTGGTGGAATGCCATCATGCTGATTGACCAGAAACGTCTATACCCGATTCAGTACCTGCTGCTTCAACTGCGCTCTCAGATTTCCATGCTGAAGGACCTGCAGTACCTCGCCGGCAGCGGATACGTCACTCCGCCCAGCGAGTCACTCAAGATGGCAACCGCGATTATCACAATCGGCCCCATTGTTCTGCTCTACCCCTTTCTGCAGCGATACTATATCAAGGGCATGGTGGTGGGATCCGTCAAGGGATAAGCGGTTTACTGAGATAAACGCCATAGGAGGTAAAAATGAAAAAACTGCTTTCTGCTGCCCTTTGCGCGGCGCTCATTCTGAGCCTGATGCCGCTTGCGCTGGGTGAAGAACTGGTTACTGTTGTCTATGCTGTGCCGGGAGATGAGCCCAGGGACCTGGCGGGGGGTGTGGCGGCTGTCAATGAGAAGCTCAAGGCCGACGGCGCCGGAGTGCAGCTTGAGTTCCGCTATTTCCCCTGGGATGCCTGGGATCAGAAGATCAACATCATGCTGTCCACAGGCGAGAAGTTTGATGCCTTCCAAGTGATGAACGACAGGGTCTCCCTATCCAACTACGCGTCCAGAGGCGCACTCGCTGACATTACGCCCTACATGGAAGAGTACGGGCAGAACATACTGGCTGTCTGCCCCGAAATCATGATGAAATCCGGTCAGGTCGGCGGGAAACAGTATGCTGTGCCGGCCTACTGGGTAGAATCGGCGCTGGATCCCGAGTTGACCCTGCGTAAGGATCTGCTCAATAAGTATGGCCTTGAGGAGCCCAAAAACTTTGCGGAGCTTACCGCCGCCTTTGAAACCGTGATGGAAAAGTGGGAAGGCGCTCAGAAGCCCTATATTCCAATCATCGGCTCCAACTCCGCCCGCTTTGGCCTTGCCAGCATGGAATACGATGAATGGCCCTATGTCATTTACGATAAGGTGTTCTATGTAGGGCAGGACGGCGTGGTCAGGAACTTCTTTGAGACGGACATATTCAAACGCGACTGCGCCAACGCGAGGCTCTGGTATGAAAAAGGCCTGATCAGCCCCGATGTGCTGACCACGACCAGCGACCAGCTGAACAACCAGTTGAGCAGCGGCGATTGGTTCGTGCACGCGGGCACCATCGGCGACATCACTATGGTAAAGAACAACTACCCCGATGTGACGGTGGATGACTTCATCAACGTCAATTTTGCGCCAGAGAAGCCCCGTATCCGTCCCTATGGTACCCGCAATATGAATGCGGTACCCTTGTCCAGCGAGCACCCTGAGGCGGTTGTCAAACTGTTCAACTGGGTCTACGCCAGCCAGGAAAACTATGATTTGTTTATGTACGGACGCGAAGGAATAGACTATAATAAGCTTGACAATAACGGAATTGACCGTATTGTTGACCCTGTAACCGGCAACTCCGGCTACTACTTCTCGGACTGGATGGCCGGAAACATCAAGTATCTCAGGCTGAGTGTCACGGCGCCCAAGGCGACCAACGATGCGCTGTTTACGGTGAATGACAGCGCGGTAGAAGGCGCGGCGGCCATGTTTACCTTTGACCCCAGCTCGGTGCAGACTAAGTTTACGGATGTTCAGACCCAGATTCAGGCAGTCATTGCGCCCATTGCGACCGGTGTGCTTCCCTATGAGGAGAACATCGATAACGCCCTTGCCATGCTGAAGACGGCGGGTGTTGACGATTTGATTGCCGAGTTCCAGCGTCAGCTGGACGCAAGCAAGAAATAAGCCTGTTCCCGGGGCTTCGCTCTGTCGCTGCGGCGAAGCCCCGGGGTGGCTTGAAATGAGAGCAATTGTCTTGAAAGCAAAGCCGCAATCCGATAAAATCCGTTCCCTGTCTCCGGTCACGATGCAGGATATCGCCGATACCCTTGGCATTACCAAGGTCTCGGTCTCCAAGGCAATCAACAACCAACCCGGTGTTGGTGATGAGCTGCGCGAAAAAATATTGCAGACCTCCGCCCGGATGGGGTATAAACCGATACGGCGAACCATCAGCGCCAAGGCGCGACGGTTCGCTTTTGTCTGCCCGAAACGTTTTTTTCTGGAAGACGACAGTTTTTACACCACGATTTTTTACTATGTAAACAAGCGCAGCATTCAAAACGGGGAAAGTCTGCACAGCTTCATTGTTAACGACAGGGATGAGGTATCCTTAAAGCTGCCGGTGCCGCTGACGGCGCGGCGCTTTGACGGAATCTATATTGCCGGCCAGTTTCAGGAGTCTTTCCTGGACAGGCTGTTTCAGCTGTCCGGCTGCAAGATTGCCATAGACTTCTACCGTCCGCAGCTTGAAACAGACAGTGTGATTACCGAAAACTATCGTCTGGGCCAGCTTGTGACCGAGCGGCTGATTCAAAGCGGACACAGAAACATCGGCTTTGTCGGAGATCCTTCGACTACATCCAGCATCGGTGACCGCTATTCCGGTTACCGCAGGATGCTGGAACAGCACAACCTGCCCTTTGATAAAAGCTGGGTGCTGTGCAACAATGACGCCCTGACCGGCGCTTACCACCTGAACTGCAATCTTCCAGCTCAGCTTCCCACTGCGTTTGTATGCCACTGCGACAAGGCGGCCTTCATGCTCAAGCAGCAGCTGGAGCAGGCAGGGCGCCGCGTGCCGCAGGATGTTTCGTTGATCAGTTTTGACAATACCCGCCTTGCGACACTTCTGAATCCCGGGCTGACCAGTGTGGATTTTGACCGCAGAATGATTGCCGATGCCGCGGTGCAGCTTTTGCACAGGCGCCTGAATACGCCTGATATGCCCCCGCAGGTGGTATATATAAAGGGGGAGCTTCAGGAGCGCGGGTCAGTCGGTTCAGTCGGCCCGGCGAGAGAAGTCAGCTAACCCTCATACACTTTTCAGCATAACGAGGAGACATTGATATGCAGGAATTCAACATCAGCCTGACTTTCGGGCGTGAGCTGGAGGGGCAGCTGAACGCGACCAGCGCGACTGCTGCGGTCGGGAAAAAACGGGGGCAGCTGCGCCCCTATGACATGATGCTCGGCGCTCTTGGCGCCTGCTATTATTCTACTTTTGTGGATATCGCGGACAAGATGCGCCTTGAGTATGAGGGCGCCGACATCGCCATCCACGGCGTCAAGCGCGACGAGGTGCCGACCACCCTTAAAGAGGTGGAGATGGTGTTCACGATCCGTGGCGCGAAGGAGGAAAAGGGCTTTCAGCGCGCGGCGGAGCTGGCTTCCAAATACTGCTCGGTGCACGCGACCATTTCCAGGGTGGCGGATATCCGCTTAGAGCTTCGCTTTTCGTAGATTAGCCAGCCAGACAAAGCTGATGACAAGCGCCATCGCGAAGGAGGCCCCGTACAGGGCTTCCTTTTGTATCGGCAGTTTTTCCCAGAACTCGGCCGCCATAAAGGCGGCGCCGCCGGCCAGCAGGCTGAGGAGATTGCCCGCTTTTTGGGCGGGGCTGAGCCGCCGCCAAAGCAAAGCGAGAATCACCAGCAGCGCGATGAGCGCCAGCAGCTGATTGGAGCGGATGAAGGCGTTGAATTCCAGCCGGGGATAATCGTCCTGCCGGAGGGACTCAAAAAAGATCTGCATCGCGTACAGCGGGACGAGCAGCCTCAGCATCCTGTCGCCGGGGCGGCCGTACTCCTTCTTCTCAAAAATCAGGCCCGCGGCGAGCAGCAGGGCCCACAGGCCCTGATACATAAAGACCGCCGTGTTCCATTCGCCGTACTGGTTTTGGATGGATGCAGGGAAAAATTGAAGCAGGGGAGAGGACTCTCCGCCGTAGCCGCCACCGCCCAGAGGCTGGGCGAAGAGCGCCGCGCACACAGTGATTGCCAGCGCTGGCGCCGCCCAGTCGAGCACCCGGCCGCCCGCCTGGCGCGTGAGCTTTGCAAAGATATACAGGCCAAGAAGCACTCCGGCTGTCAGGCCGTACAGGCTGTGCCCGCCCCTTCCAACGTGCACAAGCGGCGCAAGCCCAAGCCAGCTGCCGTCCATGGCATCATAAAAAACCGTGCTGAAGTTGAGCAGACCGTACAGGAGCCGGGAGATAGCGAGGCCGAAAAGCGCCGAAAGCAGAAAGGCCAAAGGCGCGCTGCCCGGCTGCAGATCGTCTTTTTTTTCGCAGCGATACAAAAGCAGCAGAGCAATCAAGGCGCCTGCCGCCAACGCCAGGCCAAAGCCATAGAGCGCTGCGGGGCCTGTTTGAACAAACTGTACAGGCAGCATCTCAGGGCACCAGCGTGGCAAAATAGATGATGTCGCTCACGGCTCTGCTCTTGGGGTTATTGGGGGAGTTGATCTTGCGCCCGCCCAGTATCAGCGAATTGCTGCTGCCGCCATCCAGATTGTAGGCGTACAGGCATGGACGGCCCAGCGCCTGCGCCGCCGTGATGGTATAGTCCGCCGCTTCGCACAGCTTCAGCCCGCGGGAACCCGGGTCTTCCGGCCCTTCCGTTGATACGATGAGGTACTCAAGCGGGCCCAGCTGTGCAATGACGGCGCGCTGCGTCGGCTTGAGCGCCGAGGTGAGGAAGTAGTTGGTCTGGGCGGGGAAAACCGCTTCGTTATCAATCACCAGCGCTGGGCCGAAGGAAAAGGCGTTCAAGATGCTCAGCCCCGCGTCAGCGATGGCCTGACGGGCGGCTGCCACATCTTTTTTGTGCGCTTTTTGTACCACATGAAAATTGCCTTCGCTGTCGATGATCAAAAGATCCTCCCCTGTGGGGCGGTTGCGTATCAGCTTGCCCTGGCGCACGATGAACCGCTCGGAGTTGAACTGAAAATAATCGCCGTTCATGGCGAGTACGGCATGATGGCGGGCGGCAATGGTGGCGGCCTTATGCGAGCCCTTGTGCTTGAAGGTGCTGGCAGGGGCCGTCCGCAGCTGCGAAGGGTGCGTTATCTTGATATGCGCATAGAGGATGTTGGTGTCATACGCGCGATCTTTGTAGATTTTGATGGAAAGACTTTCGTCCTCATAGCCGCCGTCCTCCGGCAGAAAGCACTTCGCCTTGGGCTTGGGCCCGCAGCTCAAATCCATCGGCAGGGGGGCCAGGGCGCTGGCAGGCGAAGGCGCGGCAGGCTCCGCGCACACCGGCGCAAACGTGAGAAGCAGCAGACCGGCAAGAACACGCGCAAGGACATTTCTTCGAAACATGTGATACTCCTTGTTTCTAAATCAGCGTAAAAATACCATCATTCAGGGGAACTGTCAACGAACCAACCGGCCCGGAAGCGCGATGCTGCCGGGGCATCCCCTGTTTACAGGCCGCAGCGTTGCGGTTATAGTACGGATAATCGCTTTTTGGGAGGGATTATGAGAAAGCTCTTCGCCGCGGTATCCTGCCTTCTGCTTTGCCTGTGCCTGGGCGCCGGTGCGTCGGAGGGGGCAGTGGAATACCGCAATATCTCCGTATCGCCGGACGGAAGCTATGTGGATTTTGGCAAGACCCGGATCGCTGACCTGAAGCGCTTCTACCGATTTCTTGATGAGCGGCCGGAACTTAAAAAGGTAGATTTGTACGCTACACCGCTCAGCCTGAAGAATATGGAAGCCCTGATGGTTCAATATCCCCGGATCGAGTTCGGCTGCACCTTCAGGTTTGTGAAAGGCACCCTATCCACCAACGCGCAGGCCTATTCCACCTGGAACCATATTTCCGACCCCATGTATCCCTCTGCGCGCTTTGCGGCGCTCAAATACTGTGATTCGCTCAAGGCGCTGGATCTTGGGCACAACCATATCCGGGAGCTTGACTTTATTGCGCATCTGAGCGACCTGCGCATCCTGATTCTGTCGGTCTGCGATATTGACGACCTGTCCGTCATCGGCAGCTTTGAGCAGCTGGAGTATCTGGAGCTTTTCAATAACGAGATCATGGATCTCTCACCGCTCAAAAACCTCAGGAAGCTGAAGCACCTCAACCTCTGCCACAACCCCTTCAGCGACATTTCGCCCCTGCTGGAAATGAAGCAGCTCAAACGGCTCTGGCTATCCGATCGCTTTCTGACGACTGAACAGAAACAGATGCTGGAAGACGCGCTGCCCGGCTGCGAAATCTGGTATGCCTGGGGTGATTGCACGGGCAACGGCTGGCGCAGCAAGGGAGGATACTATCCCGCGATGATGAAGGTGTTCAAAAGCGGCGTTTACGCGCCCCTGCCCGATTGATTCAAGGCTTCTGAAAGTCAGGGCTCCGGGCGCTCGCTGCTCAGGCGGATCTTACGGCCGCTGACAGTCAGCCTGCCCTCGCTTTGCATCTGGTACAGCGTCCTCGTCATGGCGCTGCGGTCGATGCATAAAAAGTCCGCCAGTTCCTGCCGGGCAAGGGGAAGAAGGGGCTCGTCGCTGCCCTGTGCGGCGGCCAGCTCCGACAGATAGCTCAAGAGCTTGTTTTCAATGCTGCGCTTGGACAGATGGCGGATGTTGCCCGTCAGGGAGATGTTCTTTGCCGCGATCATGCGGGTAAGCTGATGCAGGAGCGGGCCCGCGAAGCACTCCCCCTGCCGCCGCGGGGCCAGCAGCGGCTTGACGGGGAGAAAGAGCACGCGGCTCCTTTCCGCCGCGTTGACGCCAAGCGGTATGCATTCTTCCGCCAGCGCGAAGGATTCCGCGAATACCTCCCCCGCTTCCAGCTTGTGGATCAGCGTCTGGTGCCCCCAGTAATCGGTCTGCCAGACCTGCACGCTGCCTTCCAGCACAATGCCCAGCTCGGTGACACGGCTGCCGGGCGCTATCACCGTTTCGCCGCGCGCATAGACGCGCTCGCTGGCCGAAAGAGCGGTCAGCATATCCTGTATTTCCTTCATTTCCATCTCCTCAAACAGCGGGCAGCGGCTCAGGGCGTTCACATCAGGCGCATCCATCGTTCAGTCTCCTCTTGTTGCATCCGCAACATATCTGATGGGTGGATTATCCTATGATGGCTTCCGTAAGTCAAGGAGGGCGAACATGAAACGCAAGATTGTAAGCATTGATGAAGCGCGCTGCACCGGCTGCGGCCTGTGCGCGGAGGCCTGCCATGAGGGGGCCATCGCCATGATAGACGGCAAGGCCCGATTGATTCGGGATGATTACTGCGATGGGCTCGGCGCCTGCCTGCCCGCCTGCCCCGCGGACGCCATTCAGATCATTGAGCGCGAGGCGGATGCCTTTGACGAAGAAGCGGTCAAAGAAAACCTCGCGTCAAAGGGAAAAACGGCTAAACCAGCCGCGCAACCCCTCTCTTTCGGCTGCCCGGGCGTGCGGGCGCAGGCTCTGAACCACTCCGCGGCGCAGCAAAGCCCGGAGCCTCAGACAGACTGGCCGCAGAGCCGGCTTGCCCAGTGGCCTGTGCAGATACAGCTGGCGCCGCTGACCGCGCCCTATTTTGACGGGGCGAACCTCTTGATCGCGGCGGACTGCGCGGCCTACGCCCACGCCAATTTCCACAATCGCTTCATGAAAAACAGGGTGACGCTGATCGGCTGTCCGAAGCTCGATCCCGTCAATTACGCCGAAAAACTGACCGAGATTCTAAAACGCAACGCCATCAAATCGGTCACGCTGGTGCGCATGGAGGTGCCCTGCTGCGGCGGCCTCGAGCGCGCGCTGGTGCAGGCGCTGCAAAACAGCGGTAAGTTCATCCCCTGGCAGGTGACTACGCTGAGCATCCGGGGCGATATTTTGGAAGACTGAGTTTCCGGGTTCTTTAACCCAATTAGAAAACCGCTCTGCTTTTTCAGGAAGCAAAGCGGCTTTCTTTGTGCCGGTCTGGTTTATTTGCGGGAAAACTCCTTGGTGTAGCTGACCAGCTCATCCACCGTGGTGAAGGCAAGGCCCGTCACGGTGTCGGCGCAGCCGTAGTAGATGGCGATGCGGCCGGTATCGGCGTCGCTCAGCGTCGCGCAGGGGAAGACCACGTTAGGCACATCGCCCACGCATTCATACAGCTCGGTGGGGCCCATGATGTAATCCATGCTGCGGTATTTCACGATCCATGGCCTGTCGATATCCAGAATCGCGCTGCCCATGCGGTAGACAAAGCCGTTGCAGGTGGTGATGACGCCGTGGTAGATCAGCAGCCAGCCTTCATCCGTCTCAATCGGGATGGGGCCGGGGCCTATCTTGGTGGACTGCCAGGCGGATTCATTGCTCTTGATGGTGCCCATCATGTAGCGGTGGCGGCCCCACAGCTCAAGATCGGGGCTCTGGCTGACAAAAATATCGCCGAAGGGCGTGTGGCCGTTGTCGCTGGGGCGGCTCATCATCATGTACTGGCCGCCGATTTTGCGGGGGAAAAGCACACCGTTGCGGTTGAAGGGCAAAAAGGCGTTCTCCAGCTGGGTAAAGGTCTTGAAATCGTGCGTATACGCCACACCGATGGTGGGCGCGCCATGGTAGCCGTTGCACCAGGTCACGTAGTAGCGCCCGTCCATGAAGCACACGCGCGGGTCGTAGCGGTAATCCACCTTCAAAATCTCATCGTCCGCGCCCTGCATCCGGATGGGTTCATCCTCAATTTTCCAGTTGAGGCCGTCCTTGCTGAAGCCGGCGAACAGATCCATGCTGATGGAGCGGCTGTCGCAGCGGAAGATGCCGGCAAAACCGCCTTCAAAGGGAACGACCGCGCTGTTGAACACGCTGTTGGAGCGCCGATTGCCGTCCCGCCCGATGATGGGGTTGTTGGAATAGCGCCATACGGGGCCGCGTTCGCCCTGAGGCTTCTCCTGCCAGGGGATGTTGGGGAGCGCCGTACCGATAATCTTTGCCATGTTTCTCTCCTCCGCTTGATGAATCGGGTGATGATGTGTCAATTACCTTTGACCGGGCCGCCATGAAACAGTGAAGCGGCACCGGATACCGCCGGTTATTATACCTATTGCTTCCCCCACACGCAACGCTGGGAATGGAAAGGCGTAGAGCGGTGCCAAAACGACTGGCAAGAAGTGGAGCGGCCGCTTCAATTCTATTTGCTGTCAGGCGGCCGGTCTGTTGACTTGCGGGAGGTGAAAGAGTATGGTTTTTGCATCAGAATCGATGTGCCGAGTGCAGGCAAAAGGCGCGAATAAGGAGAAGCCGATATGAATCATCAGCATTCCATCAAAATGGACAAGCCGACCCTTGGGGTCTGCTATTACCCCGAACACTGGCCGAAGGAAATGTGGCAGGATGACCTGCGCCGCATGAAGGAGCACGGCATCGAGGTCGTGCGCGTCTTTGAATTTGCCTGGAGCGTTGTCGAACCCTATGAAGACGTGTACGATTATGCCTTGTTCGACAGCTTTCTGGATTTGGCGGCAAAAGAAGGCACCCGTGTGATCATGTGTACGCCCACCGCTACGCCGCCCGCCTGGCTGACTGCAAAGCATCCCGAGGTGCTGAACGCCGATGTGGACGGAAACCTGATGCATCACGGCCACAGAAGGCATTACAATTACAATTCCGATACGTATATCTATTATACAGAACGGATCGTGGGCAGGCTGGCCGCCCGCTACGGGCAGCACCCGGCCATCATCGGCTGGCAGATTGACAACGAGATCAACTGTGAGATCAACGAGTTCTACTCGGATGCCGACCGCGAGGCCTTCCGGCGGTATCTGCGCGCGCACTTTGGCACGCTGGAGGCGCTCAACGCGGCGATTGGCGCCAATTTCTGGAGCCAGAGCTATTCCGACTGGTCGCAGGTGGATCTTTCCCGCCACACGCTGCATGGCCTTGGCAACCCGCACCTGTCGCTGCTGGAAAAGCGCTTCTTTTCAAAGAGCGCCATCCGCTTTGTGAAGCTGCAGAGCGATATCCTGAGAAAGTATGTCGGCGACCGCTTTGTCACCACCAATGGCATCTTCGGGCATCTGGATAACTTTGAGATGGTGAATACGGCGCTTGATTTCATCACCTATGACAGCTACCCCAACTTCGCCTATGGCGAGGAGGGCATCAACTCCGGCAAAAAGGCGAAAGGCGAGAGCGATCTTGGCGACCGCGCGTGGAGCATGAACCTCTCCTACGCCAGAGCCCTCAGCCCGAATTTCGGCGTGATGGAGCAGCAGTCGGGCGCCAACGGCTGGGATTTCCGCATGCTCGCGCCGATGCCTAAACCCGGCCAGATGCGCCTTTGGACGCTGCAATCCATCGCCCACGGGGCGGATTATGTCAGCTTCTTCCGCTGGCGTACCTGCGCCTACGGCACCGAGATTTACTGGCACGGTATTAACGATTACAGCAACGGGGACAACAGGCGTCTTGGCGAGCTGAAGACCATTCATCAGGACCTGCGGAAGCTGAAGGGCCTTGAAGGCAGCGCCTATCAGGCGAAGGTTGCGCTGGCCTGGGATTATCTCAACGAGTGGGACGGCGAGCGCGACCTGTGGCACGGGCCGCTTGACAGGGCCTCGCGTCAGGGCATCTTCGCGGCCGCGCAGCGCTCGCACACGCCGATGGATCTATTGTGGATCCGCAGCACCAACACCCATAAGACGCAGCCGGAAGAGCTGCTGAAGTACAAGGTCATCTTCTATCCGCACGCCTCCATCCTGACAAAGGATACGGCTGCCCTGCTGAAAGCCTATGTGGAGGCGGGCGGCATCCTGATTCTGGGCGCAAGAACCGGCTACAAGGATGAGTACGGGCGCTGCCCCATGCAGCCCATGCCCGGCGAAGCGGCGGAGCTGTGCGGCGTAAAGGTGAAGGATTATACGCTGGCAAGGCCGGAAGACATGGCAAAGATCGTTTGGAATGGAAAGACATACGAAGCCCCGCAGTTCCACGATGTGCTGGCGCCGGAGCGCGGCGCCGAGGCGGCGGCTTCCTTCTCGGGCTGCTACTATGACGGCGAATGCGCCATGACGGTCAAAAAGTATAAAAAGGGTGGCCGCGTCTACTACCTGGGCAGCGGCTTCTCGGTGGAGATGGCCGCCGCGCTGCTTGAAGAAACCAGCGTGATCAGCCCCTACAAGGATACGATTGACTGCCCCGGCGAAGTGGAATTGGCCTGCCGCGCCGGCAAAGAACAGGAATATTACTTTGTTCTCAACTATACAAGCAAACCCCAGACAGTAGCCCTGCGTCAAGAACTGACCGATGCCTTCTCCGGCAGTCAGGTTCAGGGGGAGATAACGCTGGCGCCCTATGGCGTGCGGGTGTTTGTGAAAAAGAAATAAACCGGAATGGCAAAGGAATGGGGCAAAGCGTATTCGCTGAAGACACGCTTTTGCCCGTGAGGCAACACAAGGGCAGAGGGGGCAAGGATGATTGGCTTCTCTGCCCTTCTGCTGCATCGGCATCAGGGGAAGTGAAATCACACCGTGAGAGATAGCCTGATCTCACGGTGGCCTTTCTCGCCTGTTCTTGTTACAATAGGACATCGTCTTTTATGAACATCGGCTGCGCGGCTTTCGGGCCGCAGCTATCGGAAAATTCTGGAAACGCAAGGAGAAGGATTATGAGCAAACCGGCTTATCTGGATGAAACCCTCAGTTTTGAACAGCGTGCGCGGGATCTGGTTGCCCGCATGACGGTGCAGGAAGCGGCGGATCAGCTCTGCTTCAACGCCCCGGCCATCCCTCGGCTCGGGGTCAAAGCCTACAACTGGTGGAACGAGGCGCTGCACGGCGTCGCGCGCTGCGGGCTGGCGACTGTGTTCCCGCAGGCCATCGGTCTGGCCGCCACCTTTGATACCGAGGCTGTCGGAAAAATGGCGGAGATCATTTCCACCGAGGGGCGCGCCAAATTCAACGCCTTTCAAAAGGAAGGGGACTGCGGCATCTATAAGGGGCTGACTTATTGGAGCCCGAATGTCAACATTTTCCGCGACCCGCGCTGGGGCCGCGGGCAGGAGACCTATGGCGAGGATCCCTACCTGACCTCGCGCCTGGGCGTTGCCTTTGTGAAGGGGCTGCAGGGTGATGACAAGCGCTACCTGAAAGCCGCCGGCTGTGCCAAGCACTTCGCCGTGCACTCGGGACCGGAAGCAATCCGGCACGAGTTTGACGCCGTGGCCTCCCCCAGAGACATGAGCGAGACCTATCTGCCCGCCTTTGAGGCCCTCTGCAAAGAGGCGAAGGTCGAAGGCTTTATGGGCGCCTACAACCGCACCAATGGCGAGCCCTGCTGCGCCAGCCCCGCCCTGCTTGGCAGGACGCTGCGGGAAGATTGGGGCTTTGACGGCTACACGGTCAGCGACTGCTGGGCGATTGCGGATTTTCACCTGCACCATGCGGTTACGCCCGCCGCGCCCGAATCCGCCGCGCTGGCGCTGAACAACGGCTGCAACCTCAACTGCGGCAACACCTACAAACACCTGATTTCCGCTCTTGAAAAGGGCCTGATTACCGAGGAGCTCATCCGTGAAAACTGTGTGCGCGCCATGACAACCCGCATGCGCCTGGGCCTGTTTGACGCGGCTACGCCCTGGGATCAGCTGGGCTATGAGGTGGTGGATTGTGACGCGCACCGCGCCTACAACCTTGAATTATCCCGAAAATCGCTGGTGCTGCTCAAAAACGACGGCCTTCTGCCGCTGAATGAAACGAAAATCGGCAGCATCGCGGTTATCGGCCCCAACGCCGACAATAATACCGCGCTTGTCGGCAACTACCACGGCCATTACGGCGCCGCGACGACGGTGCTGGAGGGTCTGCAGCAGGCGCTGCCGCAGACCAAGGTGCTGCGCTCCCGCGGCTGCCATTTGTGGAAGGACGAGGGGGAGAACCCCGGTTACGCGGGCGACGGCGTCAGCGACGCCTTGGCTGTTGCCAGGATGGCACAGGCAGTGGTGCTCTGCGTGGGCCTTGATGAGACCATCGAAGGAGAAGAGATGGGCAACAAAGGCGAGAAGTGGACGGGTGATAAGCCGGATCTGCTGCTGCCCGAATGTCAGCGTATTTTGATGGAAGCTGTGCTGAAGCTCAACAAGCCCACCATCATCGTCAATATGACCGGCAGCGCGGTCGACCTTGGCAAGGCGGGCGAACAGGCCAACGCGGTGGTGCAGGCCTTCTACCCCGGTGCGCAGGGCGGGCGGGCTGTGGCCGACCTGCTGCTTGGCAGGTTCAGCCCCTCCGGGCGGCTGCCCGTCACCTTTTACCATAACGATGATCAGCTGCCGGACTTTACCGACTATAGCATGGAGGGGCGCACCTACAAGTACTTCGCGGGCAAACCCCTGTATCCCTTCGGCTTTGGCCTTTCCTATACCCGCTTTGAGTACAGCGGCCTGACGCTTGAGCCCGCAAAGCCCGGCGAGGCCCTGCGCGGCAGCGTGCGGGTCAAGAATATCGGTGACAGAGATGGCGACGAGGTGGTGCAGGTGTATATCCGGCATCAAAACGCCCCTGTTCGCACGCCAAAGCATCAGCTGGCGCATTTCGGCCGCGTCAGCCTGAAGGCGGGTGAAGAAACCGTCTATCGCTTTGAACTCCCCGCGAAATCGCTGGCGCTGATTGCTGACGACGGCAGCTTCTTCTTCGAGCACGGCAGATTCACCGTCTTTGCGGGCGGCAGCCAGCCGGATGAGAGGTCGCAGGAACTGCTCGGCACAGCTCCGGTGAAGACAGAGGTGGCGTGGTGAGGAGGGCGCGCTCTCTCCTGCCCGCATGAAATCTGCGAAAAAAGCAAAACCTGCTCTGATCAATCAGATACCGCATCCTGAAGACGATGAGGTTCAGTTATCTGCCGTTCTTGCCGATGATTGCAGGAAGCTATGCTGCGGGATAATTGGCATTTTCGATTTCTTGACAAAGAAACCAGTCAGTGCTATGCTCAAACTCCCTTGTAAATCAACGATTTACAGGGGATAAGCGCCCGTAGCGCAGCTGGATAGCGCGTCAGACTCCGACTCTGAAGGCCGTGGGTTCGAATCCCGCCGGGCGTACCACCAAACAACCCTGATCTTGATACGAGATTGGGGTTGTTACTTTTTGCCGGGAACCAACTGACTGTGAGATTTCCGCGCTTATTTCCGTCAGTTGATGTTCTTGCTTTCGCGCTTTGGCGGCTGTTTTGTTGGAATTTATCGGGTATAGGGCTACTGGAAGGCCGCTTCCCGTTGGCTTGTATTCTTTCCCGTACTGGATACTTTCCCTTCGCTTCCTGCGGCACGGGAAGTGGAGCGGATTTGCGCGAAGGCAGGAATCCGGTTATCCTGCGTAAAAGAGTGCCGCGCGGTCTTCCTCGTCTTCTGTTTCAATGAAGGAGAAAGCGCTGTTTGACAGCACATTCCCGCGCTGGATTATCATCGGGCCGAAGCGCTTTCTGATCTGGTCGATGGCTTTTGCGAGGGAGGCCTTCTTTTCCCTCTGCG
Organism: uncultured Christensenella sp.; assembly: GCA_964481445.1. GTDB lineage: Bacteria > Bacillota > Clostridia > Christensenellales > Aristaeellaceae > UBA1038. The sequence continues at coordinate 17,484 of CAYZTQ010000001.1, forward strand.
CCGCCTCGCCGAAAAGGTCCATCTGCTGCGGGGCGCAGGAGAGGGAAAGGCTCCCCACGCTGACGCCGATGGAGCGCAGCGGGAGGGCCTTTTCATAGCCGTGCTGCGTGAAAAGCTCCATGGCTGTCCGGATGATGTCGCCCGACAGGGCAGTTGCGTGGTCGATGGTTTTCTGGCAGCCCTCGATGCGCAGATCGGTATCCCGGATGGAGAGGCTGATGCATTTGCCCTCGAGACCTGCTCTGCGCAGACGGGCCGCTACAGATTCGCTCAGCTGGGTCAATACGCAGCGGACTTCGTCTGTTGTTTTCATATCCTCCGGGGTGGTGGTGCTGTTGCCGACGGATTTGACCATAGGATCCGCCGCGATGCTGGCCACCGGGCTGGTATCCTGCCCCCTGGCGTGGCGCAGATGCATGGCGCCGGATTTGCCGAACATGGCCTGCATAAAGCCGGGCGGGGAATTGGCGATATCGCCGATGGTGAACAGGTTGCATTTGGCAAGCTGGGGCGCTGTCCTGGGGCCGATGAACAGCAGGTCGGACGCGGGAAGCGGCCAGACCAGATTTTGATAATTCTCGGGGCTGATCAGGGTGACGGCATCGGGCTTTTTCATGTCGCTGCCAAGCTTGGCGAAGACCTTGTTCCACGAAACGCCGACGGAAATGCTCAGCTGCAGCTCCTTCTTCACGCGCTCCCTGAGCCTGTTGGCGACGTCGACGCCGTCATCCAGCGTGACGCCGGAGGCCGTCAGGTCAACCCAGCACTCATCCAGCCCGAAGGATTCCACAAGCGGGCTCTGCTGAACGCACATCTCACGGAATTTTTTGGAATAGTCGATGTAGCGTTCAAAATGGGCGGGCAGCGTGATCAGCTGCGGGCAAAGCTGCACCGCCTGCCAGATGGGCATAGCGGTTTTGACGCCAAAACGCCTGGCCTCCTGCGTGGAGGAGAGCACGATGCCGTGGCGCCGCTCCGCGTCTCCGCCGACCGCCACGGGCAGCCCGCGAAGCTCGGGATGAACGGTGAGCTCGCAGCTGGCGTAGAAGCTGTTCATATCGCAGTGGAGAATGACCCGTCCCATGTTTGCTCCTTAATGAGAACTTGTGTTCTCATTATAGAAAAAAGGCGCTCCCTTTGCAAGCCGCTACATATAGGGTCTTAATTGGAAAATGACCACAAAAGGCAGACATGGTAGAAATGAAACGGCATAAAAATCAGGCGGAGGGGTTGGGGGCCATCATGCATGGAACGATTGCTTCGTCTGTTTGGGTAGAATAAAGAGGCTGTCCGCTTTGCGGTCGGCTTGTTAAATGCGAACAAATGTGCTACTATTTGCTGGGCATCGCCCGGAGGAAGTTATGCAGGATAATATCGTCATCAAAGGGGCGCGTGAGCACAACCTGAAAAATGTCTCGCTCACGCTGCCGAGGGGAAAACTGGTTGTGTTTACGGGCTTGTCGGGCTCCGGCAAGTCTTCGCTGGCTTTTGATACCATTTACGCGGAAGGGCAGAGGCGCTATGTGGAAAGCATGTCGGCCTATGCCCGCCAGTTTTTGGGGCAGATGGAAAAGCCCGATGTCGATTCCATCGAGGGGCTTTCGCCCGCCATTTCCATCGATCAGAAGTCGACGGGGCACAACCCGCGCTCGACCGTCGGCACGGTGACGGAGATTTACGACTATCTGCGCCTGCTGTACGCGCGCGTGGGCATCCCGCATTGCCCGATCTGCGGCAAGGAAATCAAGATGCAGACGGTCGACCAGATGACGGACGCCCTGCTGGCTCTGCCGGAGGGAACGAGGATTCAGATCCTTTCCCCGGTCATCCGCGGGCGCAAAGGTGAGCATACCAGGGTGCTGGAGGACGCGCGCAAGGCGGGCTTTGTCCGCGTGCGCATTGACGGCGAGCAGTACGAACTGGACGATGTGCCTGCCCTTGATAAAAAGAAAAAGCACGAGATCGATATCGTGGTCGACCGCGTGGTCATCCGCGAGGGGCTGACCCAGCGTCTTGCCGATTCCATTGAGACGGCGCTGCGCCAGTCGGGTGGGCTGATGGCCAGCCAGATTGTGCCGGACGGCCAGATCACCCTGTTTTCGCAGAACTACGCCTGCCCTGATTGCGGCGTCAGCCTGGAAGAGCTGACCCCGCGCATGTTTTCCTTTAACAACCCCTACGGCGCCTGCAGCACCTGCTCGGGCCTCGGCAGCCTGATCAAGATCAGCCCCGACCTGCTGATCCCCGACCCTTCGCGCTCGCTCAACCAGGGCGCTATTGCCGTGCCCGGCTTTCAGGCCTCGGGCGATGAGAGCAGCATGTCGCACATGCTGCTGGAGGCCCTCGGCAGGCACTACGGCTTCAGTCTGGATACTCCCGTGGGAGAGCTGCCCAAAGAGATCATGGATGTGATCCTCTACGGCAGCAAGGGCGTCAAGATACCCGTCAGCTACACCTCCGGCGCCGGCAGCAGCACCTGGAATGTGGCCTTTGAGGGCCTGATTCCGATTGTGGAGCGCAGGTACCGGGAGACCACCAGTGAAAGCGCGAAGGCCGCCTACGAAGAGATGATGCGGGAGGAACCCTGCCCCGCCTGCCACGGCAACAAGCTGAAGCCCGAATCGCTGGCCGTGACCGTGGGCGGCATGAACATCATCGACCTGACGCGCCTTAATTTGAGCAGCGCCGGCGCCTTTCTTTCCGGCCTGACACTGACGGAGACGGAGCACCGCATCGCCGACCAGATCATCAAGGAGGCGAAGGACAGGCTGGGCTTTCTGTGCAACGTGGGCCTCAGCTACCTGACGCTGGCGCGTTCGGCCACCACGCTGTCGGGCGGCGAGTCCCAGCGCATCCGCCTGGCCTCGCAAATCGGCTCTCGGCTGGTGGGCGTGCTCTACATTCTGGATGAGCCTTCCATCGGCCTGCACCAGCGCGACAACGCCAAGCTGCTGGCCACCCTGAAGGATCTGCGCGATCTGGGCAACACCCTGATTGTGGTGGAGCATGACGAGGATACGCTGCGGGCGGCCGACTATCTGGTCGATATCGGCCCCGGCGCGGGCGAGCACGGCGGGCATATCGTGGCGCAGGGTACAGTGGACGAGGTGATGAACACACCGGGCTCCATCACAGGCGCCTACCTGAGCGGGCTGACCCGTATCGCTCTGCCGGACAGGAGGCGCAGCCCCGCCGGCTGGCTGACGGTGAAGGGAGCCACCGAGCACAACCTCAAGGATATCACCGTCCGCTTTCCGCTGGGCGTTTTCTGCTGTGTGGCGGGCGTCAGCGGCTCGGGCAAGTCGAGCCTGGTCAACGAGATCGTCTACAAGGCGCTGGCGCGCGACCTGAACCGCGCCAAGACGCGGCCCGGCGCCTATGAGCGCATCGAGGGGCTGGAGCAGCTGGATAAGATCATCAGCATCGACCAGAGCCCCATCGGCCGCACGCCGCGCAGCAACCCCGCCACCTATACGGGCCTGTTTGACCTGATCCGCCAGGTGTTCGCCCAGACCAACGAGGCGAAGGCCCGCGGCTACAAAGAAGGGCGCTTTTCCTTCAACGTGCGCGGCGGGCGCTGTGAGAACTGTGGCGGCGACGGCATGATCAAGATCGAGATGCACTTCATGGCCGATATCTATGTGCCCTGCGAGGTCTGCCACGCCAGACGCTACAACAGGGAAACGCTGGAGGTGCGCTTCCGCGGCAAGAACATCGCCGAAGTGCTCGATATGACCGTCGAGGAGGCGCTGCACTTTTTTGATAACCATCCCCGCATCCGCGCCAAGCTGCAGACCCTGTTTGACGTGGGCCTCGGCTACATGCGCCTCGGGCAGTCCAGCACCACACTGTCGGGCGGCGAGGCCCAGCGCGTCAAGCTGGCCACCGAGCTGAGCAAGCGCGCCACAGGAAAGACGCTGATCCTGCTGGATGAGCCGACCACCGGATTGCACATGGACGATGTGGGGCGCCTGATTCGCGTATTGCAGCAGCTGACAGACGCCGGCAACAGCGTGCTGGTGATTGAGCACAACCTCGATGTGCTGAAGACGGCGGACTATATCATCGACCTGGGGCCGGAGGGCGGCGACGGAGGCGGCGCCATTGTGGCAGAGGGCACGCCCGAAGAGGTGGCCGCCGTGGAAAGCAGCTATACGGGGCAGTACCTGAAACGCTTGCTTGACTGATATTGTTTTTTGTATAATGGCAGGGCTTGTGAAAAGGAGGCCCTGCCATGTTTCTATGCCCGAGACCTGTGTTGAAAAAACTGTTGATGAGCGTCCTGGCGCTGCTCTTGCTGCTGCCCGGCGGCGCGGAGGCGAGGGGGGAAGGGCGGGATATTACCGCCCAGTGCGTAATCAGCACCTCCGGCCTTCGCAGGGAGTGGAAGAAGGCGCTGGACAGAAGGTACAAGACCTTCTTTGCCAGATATAACAACCGGGAGATGGAGGTGCAGGTCCGCCTGCCGAAGGGCACGCGGGAGGGCGGCCTCTATCTTTGCTTTTATGTTGAGCCGGAGGAGCTGCGCGTTTACGGGGATGGGGAAGAAGAACCTTTCTTTACGCAAAGCGGGCCGGGCTACGCGCACCGCTACATCCCCTTTGAGGGCAGAAAGAGCCTGCGGCTGGTGCTGCGCGGGGCCAAAAAGACCGGCTTTGCGCTGAGCGAGTTCTTCGTCACCTCGGGCAGCACGCCGCCCGATTTTGTGCAGCGCTGGGAGCCGCCGCTTGAGAGGGCGGATATGCTGGTGCTGGTGGCCCACCCGGATGACGAGCTGCTCTGGATGGGCGGCGCGCTGCCCTATTACGCGGTAGAACGGGGGATGGATGTGGCCGTCGCCTACATGACCTGCGCCAACCCGATGCGCCGCAGCGAGATGCTCAACGGCCTGTGGACGGCGGGCATCCGGCATTATCCCTACATCGGCAGCTTTCGGGATAAACGCAAACAGGGGATAGCAAAAAGCATCCAGCTCTGGGGCGGCATGGAAAAGGTGGAAGCGTACATTGTCGCTTTGTACCGCCGGCTGAAGCCTCAGGTGGTGCTGAGCCATGATCTGAACGGAGAATACGGCCACCCTGCGCATGTGATTACGGCCCGCGGCGCGGCCGCGGCGCTGGAACTGGCGGCGGACCCAAAGGCTTTCATAGAAAGCGCGGAGGCCTTCGGCACCTGGAATGTGCCCAAGCTGTACCTGCACCTGTATCAGGAGAATGCCTTGGAGATGGATTGGGGAAAGCCCTTTGCTTCGCTCGGCGGCGTCAGCCCCATCGAAAAGACGAGCGAGGCCTTTTCGATGCACCGCTCGCAGCGCGCCAGGTTCAGTGTGGAAACGGGCGGCCCCTACAGCTCCGCCCGCTTCGGGCTGCTGCGCTCGCTGGTGGGGGATGATCAGGATAAAAACGATTTTTTTGAAAATATTTCGATTAAACATGGTGTTTTGTCAGACGCTGGAGAAAAGAAACCTTGAAAAAGAGAATAACCATGAAGCTGCTTTTGTTCATTCCTGCCATCCTGTGCCTGCTGCTGCTTGCCGTTTATCTGAACCATCAGGTTCAGCTGAAACGGGAGGAGAAGCTGCGCTTGCCTTTGGGACAGCTGGTTGAGGTGGATGGGCGCAGGATGAGCGTCTATTCGGAAGGATCGGGAGACGTTACACTGGTGTTTCTGTCGGGCGGGGGCACCTGCTCGCCGATCTTGGACTTCAGGTCTTTATTCACTTTGCTGACAGAGGAATACCGCATTGCCGTTGTTGAAAAATTCGGCTACGGGTTCAGCGAGGTGGTGGATAAGGAGAGGGATATCGATTCGGTGCTCGCGGATACGCGCGCGGCGCTGCATGCAGCCGGTATCCGGCCGCCCTACATATTGTGCCCGCACTCCATGTCCGGGCTGGAGGCGCTGTACTGGGCGCAGCAGTACCCCGGGGAAGTGCGGGCGATTGTGGGGCTTGATATGGCAGTGCCCGCCTATTACGAGCAAATGAAGATCAGCCTGCCCTTCCTCAGGGCAGTGAGCCTGGCGGCGAAAATCGGTCTGACGCGCCTTATTCCCGGCGGTGCGGATGGCGAAGCTGTCCGGCACGGCACCCTGTCTGCCAGTGAAAAGGAGATATACAGAGCCGTTTTTCACAGCCGAACCGCGACCGTCTCCATGATCAACGAGGTAAAAGCAGTCAGAGAGAACGCGCGAAAGGTTGGGGCAGGGGCCGTTCCGCAGGTGCCCATGCTGCTGTTTGTGTCCAACGGCTCAGGAGGAACCGGCTTTGAGGAAGACGCGTGGCGAAAAATACCGGCGGACTACATCAAAAACGCGCGGGACGCGGAACTGATTCCGCTCAATTGCCCACACTATGTGCATGATTACGAATATAAAATTATCAGTGAGCGGATCAAAGCCTTTCTTTCCCGCCCATGACAGATGTTCCGCTGCCGATAAGAGGACTTGTTTTCCAAAGACAATGCCCGTGTTCATGTGAGCACGGGCATTGCCCTATACCGCCGGGCTTTCCGCTTTCGCCTTCTCTTCTTCCAGGGCCTTCAGCCGGTCGATGTTCTCCATCAGCTTTTTCATCAGCTTCAGGCCCTCGCGCAGGGCAGTTTCATCATTTGCATTCTTGAGCAGCATCAGCAGCGCGGGTCGTTTGCCGCTCTGCAGCGTCAGCTGGCTGCCGGTCATCAGCATGCCCTTGTAAATCAGCTCCGGGTCTTCCGAATAGTCCTGGCTCAGGCGCAGCCTGAGCGCGCCCTGAGAAAAGGTGACAAGGTCTGCGCCCAGCCTTCCCGCCAGCGCGCGCAGATGGGCCACGTCCATCAGGTTGAGCACAGGCTGTTCGGGCTCGCCGAAGCGGTCGATCAGCTCGTCCACAAGGTCGCTCTTATCCTGATCGCCCGTGATGAGCGAGATGCGCTTGTAAATCTCCATGCGCTGGGCTTCGCCGGGCACATACTCCTCAGGCAGGTAGGCGTTGATGTGCAGCTCCACCCTTGTATCCAGCTCGCTTTCGCGCCTGCCGCTGAAATCGCCCTTGGCTTCGCGCACGGCCTCTTCGATCATCTTGCAGTACAGGTCGTAGCCTACGGCGCTGACCTGACCCGACTGCTCCGGCCCCAGCATGTTGCCCGCGCCGCGGATGCTCAGGTCGCGCAGCGCGATGCGGAAGCCGCTGCCGAACTCGGTAAATTCCTTAATGGCGGCAAGGCGTTTTTCGGCCGTTTCGCTCAGCAGTCTGTCAGGCCGCACCGTAAAATAGGCGTAGGCCGAGCGGGTGCTTCTGCCTACGCGCCCGCGCAGCTGGTACAGCTGCGACAGGCCGAAATGGTCGGCATCGTGGATGATGATGGTGTTGGCGCGCGGGATGTCGATGCCGTTTTCGATGATGGTCGTGCACAGCAGCACGTCATAGCTGCCGCTTACAAAGTCCATCATCACGTCTTCCAGCGCGTTTTCCTTCATCTGGCCGTGGGCGACCGCTATCTTGACCTCGGGCACCAGGCGGCGCAGCGAGGCGGCGAAGCGCTCGATATCGGCAACGCGGTTGTACAGGTAATAGACCTGCCCCTCGCGGTTCTTTTCGCGCATGATGGCGTCGCGCACCAGCGTTTCCGAATAATCCACCACATAGGTCTGCACGGGGTAGCGCTCTTCCGGCGGGCTTTCCAGCAGGCTCAGGTCGCGCACGCCCACCATACTCATGTGCAGCGTGCGGGGGATGGGGGTGGCGGACAGGGTCAGCACGTCGACCTTGCGCTTGTAGTTTTTGATGCCTTCCTTGTGGGCGACGCCGAAGCGCTGCTCCTCATCCACGATGAGCAGGCCAAGGTTTTTGATGTTCACATCCCTGCTGAGCAGCCGGTGCGTGCCGATCAGGATATCCAGCTCGCCCCGCGCGGCCCGGGTCAGCACCTCCTTATTGGCCTTAGGGCTGCGGAAACGGCTGACATAATCCACCGTCACGGGGAAGCCCTCAAAGCGCTTTTTGATGGTCTGCCAGTGCTGCTGCACCAAGATGGTGGTGGGGGCCAGCAGGGCCACCTGCTTGGAGTTCATCACCGCGCGGAAGGCGGCGCGCACCGCCACCTCGGTCTTGCCGTAGCCCACGTCGCCGCAAAGAAGCCTGTCCATATTGGCGGGGCGGGCCATGTCGTCCAGTATCTCCTGCACGGCGCGCTGCTGATCCGGGGTCAGCTCATACTCAAAGCGCTCGCCGAACTCGTTTTCAAAGGCCGCGTGCTCCTCAAAGGCGAAGCCGGGCACGGACTGACGCTCGGCATACAGCTTGACCAGGTCGAAGGCAAGCTTCTGCAGGCCGCTTTTCACCTTTTTGCGCTGCTTGTCCCATTCGCCGCTGCCCAGGTCGTTGAGCCTGGGCGCGTTTTCCTCGGCGCCGATGTATTTCTGCACCCGCTCAAACTGATCGAGCGGCACGTACAACTTGTCGTTGCCGCGGTAGTTGATAAGCAGGTAATCGCGCCACGCGCCCTCGCTCTGCAGGCGCACGGTGCCCTGATAGATGCCGATGCCGTGGTGCTCGTGCACCACATAGTCGCCAACGGACAGGTCGGTAAAGGCCTCGATCTTCTGCCCGGAGCCGGTTCGGGCCTTCGCCTTCTTCTGCCCGCTGCCCAGCACATCCGTATCGGTCAGCAGGACAAGGCGGCCCTCCTCCATGATGAAGCCGCGCGAATAGGGCAGCACGTACAGCGCCGCCTCGCCGGGCCTGAAAACGGGCGCGCTTTCCTTTGAAATTTCAAGCGCGCAGCCAAACTCGCGCAGGGCGCGCTGCATGCGCTCGGCCCGCGCCTCGCCGCTGCACAGCACCGCTGCGGCATAGCCGTCCGCCATCCATTGCCTGACAGCGAGCGCCAGCTCGGAGAAACGCCCCTGAAAACGGCTGAGCCCTTGCCCCCGCATCGAAAGCGTGAGGGCGGGCTCCAGCCCCGCCATGCCGCGCAGCAGCTCCTGCATGGTGACGAGGGGCTGCTGTTTCAGACGCTCCCGCACTTCTTCCGGGTCATACAGCAGGTTCTGCTGGGCGCTCAGGGCCTCGCCCCGCTCGAGGGCCAGGTTCAGATCCTGCGCAAAGCCGCTCTTTCGCTCCTCAAGGCGGCTGAGGGAGCGGTCGGGCGTATCCACGACAATCAGGGGGTCGTCCATAAGGTCGCAGAGCTGGCGTGTTGCGGGGTAGAGGATGTTGGCCATCAGGTGCATGCTTGGGAAGCTGCCGCCCTCCAGCAGCCTTTCGATATCGCGCTCAAGCGCTGCCGCGGCGGGCAGGGCGGAAGCATCCTCCGCCTGTGGGGTGTACAGCTGCCGCAGCTTCAGGGAGCCGCTTTCTTCCTTCAGCGCGGCGCGCAGGCGCTCCGCCGCTTCCCCGCGGTATTTTTTCGGCACAAAGTATTCAAGCGCGGGGCCGAAGACGGCCTGCTCCAGCCTGCCCGAGCTGCGCTGGGTCAGGATGTCGAAAGGGCGGATGGAATCGATCACCGTGTCGAAAAACTCGATGCGCACGGGCTGGTCGCTCTGCGGAGCAAAAACGTTCAGGATATCGCCGATCAGGGCGCACTGGCCCTTGCCTTCCACCATCGGCACCCGCTCGTAGCCCATGTCGGTCAGCCGGGCGATGAGATCAAGCGGCTCTGTCTCGTCGCCTTCGCGGATGTGTATCTCATCCCCCTGCGCGTAGCTTTCCGGCATCAGGCGCGTCAGCAGCGCCTCCGCGGGCGCCGCCAGCAGGCGCAGCTCGCCGCTTTTCAGCCGGCCCAGCACGGTCAGCCTCTGCCAATCCGCTTCCCGGCCCGACACGCCGCGCACAAACTGCAGATCCGGCGCCTGCAGCGAGGCGGCCGCGCCCTCCAGAAACTTCGCCGCGTCCTGCGCCGCGCGGGCGGCCAGCGCTTCGGAGGAAGCTACGTACAAAACCTGTCTGCCCGTCTGCCGCGCGAGCGCCGCAGCCAAAAAGGCCCGCTGCGACTCGGTCACTTCATAGAGGGCAGCGGTCTTTCTTGCTTCGCAGGCGGCCAGCACCTGCCGCCAGCTTTCATTTTTCCTTAACAGATCAAAGGCCGTTTGCTGCATGTTCTCTCTTGTTATAACGGTTCATGGCAAGGTCGATGCCGCTTTTCACAAAGCAGTCCGCCGCGTCCGCGGCAAGGGCAAAGGCCTCGTCCATCACTTGCTGCTGATCGCCGAAGCCGGACAGCACCCAATCCTTCAGATCCCACTGAGGGGGCGGCGCCCCCACGCCGATGCGGATACGGGGAAAGCGGTCGCTGCCCGTGACGGCAAGGATGTTGCGCCAGCCGTTGTGCGTGCCGGCTCCCCCATGCGGGCGGATGCGCACCGTACCGGGCTTCAGATCGATGTCGTCTGAGAGGATCAGCGCCTGCTCCGGCTCGATCTTGTACCAGCGCAGCACCTCGGCTACGCTTTCGCCGCTCAGGTTCATATAGGTCTGCGGCTTGATGAGGGCCACGCGGGTCCCGTTGACGAGCCCCTCGCCGATGAGCGCCCGGCAGCGTGTTCTGTTGACGGCGATGCCGTATTTCCGGGCTAAAATATCAAGAACCTTCCAGCCCACGTTGTGGCGGGAGTTTTCGTAGGCCGCGCCCGGGTTGCCCAGGCCGATGATTGCGAGCATGCTGTCTCCTTCAGGTCAGGATAAAATCCAGTCTGCCATGGTGATGGAAAGCGGCTTCTCTTCGCTGCCGCCCGAAAACAGCAGCAGGGATTTTTCCTTCTCAATGGGCCGGCGCGGCGGCGTATCCTGCGAGAGGACGAAGCTGAGGCCGATCACCTCGACGCTGAACTCGTCCATCAGCGAAATCAGCCCCCTGGCCGTGCCGCCGCCGCGGATCAGGTCGTCCACAATCAGCGCGCGCTGGCCGGTTTTGACAGCGCGGCGGGAGAGCGACATGGTCTCAATCCGGCCGCTGCCGCTGGGGTAGTTGATGTTGACGGCGCTGCCCTCATACACCTTGCTCTGACGTCTTGCGATGACGAGAGGCACATTCATGTAGTCCGCCGTCATCATGGCGACGGGGATGCCCTTGGTTTCCATGGTGAGGATGAAGTCCGGCTTCTCCTCATACCAGGCGCAGGCGATGATCTGGCTGAGCCCGCGCACGGTGGCCGGGTCGCTCAGCACATCCGACAGGTAGAGGTAGCCGCCGGGCAGAAGCCGCTCCGGCGCCATCAGCTCCTTGATCAGGCCGGATAAAAATCGCCTTGCGCTCTCCTGCTGCGCGCAGGGGCGGAAGCGCACGCCGCCGGCCGCGCCCGCGACTGTCTGCAGCTGACCGAGGCCGTTGTGCCGCAGCGAGGCGTCGATGATGGCCATGTCCTCGCTGAGCGTGGATTTGGCCGATCCGAAGCGTTCGCTGAAGGCGGAGAAGGAAATGACCTCGTTGGGTCTTGAGCCCAGTATTCTGGTCAGGGCAGCGATGCGCTCGGTACGCTTGATCTTATCCATGAATGCTTCCTCCCTTGCAATTCGGCACGGCATTATAGCATAGAATATCGAATGATGCCATTCATTATATAAACGAACGTTCGGCTTTGAAACATCCATTTCATCTTTCTGCTTGAGATTCATGCCGACTGTGTATATGATGGGGCGTGAAAGCGAGGGATGGACATGGTGGAAGTGGTGGCCGCGCTGATACGCAATGGTGAGAGCATTCTGATCTGCAAGCGCCCGGCCGATAAGGCGCGCGCCCTGCTGTGGGAGTTTCCGGGCGGTAAAATCGAACAGGGAGAAAGCCCCGAGGAGGCCCTGCGCCGCGAGTGCATGGAAGAGCTGGATGTGCGCCTTCGGGTCGGCGGGCTTTACATGCAGGTGACGCACGAATACCCCGACATTACCATCCGCCTGTCGCTGTACGAGGCGGTCATCCAGAGCGGCCGGCTGCGTCAAAAAGAGCACGCCGCGCTCGAATGGATCAGGCCCGGCGAGATAGACCGCTACGAGTTTTGCCCGGCGGACGCGGACATCGTGAAGAAAATCCGCGCGGAGAGCTGAATCAATCACATAAAACGGGGGAGGCGATAAGGCCTCCCCCACAGAATTTTTCAGGCTATTACAGGCTGTCGCTCAGGTTCTTCAGCTCTGCCGTGGTGGTCTGGTAGTCGCCTTCCTGCACCGAGCGGACATCGCCGCTTCCGCTGACGACATCGGCAAGGCCGGGGGCACGGAAGTACTTCAGCTCGACGCTGTCGCCGGCCTTCAGCTCGCTGAGGGCGCTGATGAGCGCGTCATGGCTGGAAACAACGGTGCCGTTGACTTCCACGATGATATCGCCTGCCTTCAGACCGGCCTTTTCGGCGGGAGAATCCTTCTCCACCTCGCTGATATAGGCGCCCTGCGGAAGACCGCCGGGAACGGCCGCGTTGAAGCTGTCATTCAGCGTGCCGACCATGATGCCCAGGCGCGGACGGTTCGGGTCATCGGGCTGGGCGTTGTCCTTCACCTTCGCGTTTTTCACGGTGTCGGCGTTGTACTCTTCAAGCGCTTGACGGATGATGGGCTTGGCCGTGTTGATGGGCACGCACATGCCGATGTTGTCAACGCTGGGGCCGTTTGAGAACATGTTGGGGCTGCTGTCATACTTGAGGGTCGGGATACCCTGCAGCTCGCCCAGCGTGTTGAACATGCCGCCGCCGGAGTTGCCGCTGGAAATAGCGGAGTCCACCTGGATCATGCTGTTGGTCACGGTCGTCCTGCGGCCGTAGCGGTCGTTGCCGCTGCCCTGGATGGAACGGTTGTAGGCGGAGACAACGCCCACGGTGACGCTGCGGTCAAATTCCTGCCCCAGCGGGTTGCCGATGACGATGGCCCACTCGCCTACCTGAATGCTGTCGCTGTCGCCCAGCTTGACGGGCTTCAGACCGATGCCGGGGACCAGCAGCACCGCGACGTCCAGCGTTTCATCGGTGGCCACCAGCGTGGCCTCGGCTTCCTTGGTGCCGTAGGTGACGGTGATGCGGCTGGCGCCCTTGATCACATGGTTGTTGGTCAGAATGTGGCCGTACTCGCTGATGACGACGCCCGAGCCGGTGCCGGCCAGCTGCTCGCGCTGGTAGGCGGGCTCATTGAAATTGTAAAAGCCGCCGAAACCGCCGAAGCCGTTGCCGCGCGAAGTGACCATCTGGTAGTTGTTGACGCCGACCACGCTCTCGCGCACATCGTTGGCCACCTGAAGGAAGGGGCTGGTGATCTTGTCGGTGTCCGTCTTGGTTTCCACCACCGCGTCAATCTGCTCGCGGGTCAGGGTGCCGCTTGCAGCCGACGAAGTGAAGGCCAGCGATACCGCCAGCGCGAAGACCAGCAGCGCGGACAGGATACCCATCTTTTTCTTCTGATTCAACATGTAAATTCACTCCCTGTTGTTTCGTGTTGGGGCACTTTCCGTGCCTGTTCATAGTGTACCCACCGATTTTGACATGTGCATGAACAATATGTGAATACTGGCGGAAAAGTCCGCCCGCCTGTCTATCCCGCGCGCCGGACGGGGATGATGAGGGGGCGGGCGCTTCGCACGCTGTCCGGATACATTCACGCGCCGCCCCGCGGACAGGCGGAAAAGCCTTTCAAACGCTTGCATAATATTCGCCTGCAGTGGTATTATGTAATGTAACGTTCTATGCCCTGCACGGAACGCATCGCCCAACAACTGAGGAGGTTTCCATGGATTTCAGCACTGAAAAATTGTCCGGAAATAAGGTCAAGATTTCATTCAGCGTCGCGGCGGAAGATTTTGACGCCGCCATGCAGAAGGCGTATGTCAAGACGAGAGGCCGTGTGAACGTGCCCGGCTTTCGCAAGGGCAAGGCCCCGCGCAAGCTCATTGAAAGCATGTATGGCGAAGCCGTTTTTTACGACGACGCTCTGGATCTGATCTTTCCCGACGCCTATCAGGAAGCCGTCACCAAGGGCGACCTCCATCCCGTTGACCGGCCCCAGCTGGATGTGCAGCAGATCGGCAGCGGCAAAGAACTGAAGTTTACAGTAGAAGTATTCGTCCTGCCCGATGTGACCCTCGGCGACTATAAGAAGCTGAAGGCCACCAAGCATGTGCACGATATTTCCGACGAGCAGATCGAGCACCGCATCGGCCATGACATCGAGAAGGCCACCACCGAGCAGGATGTGACGGACCGCGCCGCCAAGGCCGGCGACATCGTGAAGATCGACTACCTCGGCACCGTGGACGGCGTGCCCTTTGAGGGCGGCAAGGCCGAAGACCAGCGGCTGGAGCTGGGCAGCAACAGCTTTATCCCCGGTTTTGAGGATCAGGTGGCCGGCATGCAGATTGGCGAAGAGAAAGACCTGAACGTCACCTTCCCCGAGCAGTATCACGCCGAACAGCTGGCCGGCAAGGCCGCTGTGTTCCATGTCAGGCTGAACGGCATCATCGAGCGCGTGAAGCCCGAGCTGGATGACGAGTTCGCGGCCGATGTCTCGCCCTATACCACCTTTGCCGAGTACCGCGAGAGCATCGTCAAAGAGCTGACCGAGCAGCGCGACCGCAACGCCGAAACCATGCTGGAAAACGATTTGGTGCAGCAGGCGGTCGATCAGGCGGACTGTGATATCCCCGAGGCCATGATTACCGACGAGCTGGAAAACACCTTCCGCAACTGGCGCATGCGCCTTGCCTATCAGGGCATCAGCGCGGAAGATTTCATGAAGTACACCGGCCAGAGCGAAGAGCAGATCCGTGAGATGATGAAGCCCGAGGCTGCCGCCAACGTGAAGACCCAGCTTGTACTGGATGCCATCGCCAAAGAAGAGAAGCTGGAGCCCTCGCAGGAAGCCATTGACCACGAGATCGAAGAGCATGCCAAACAGATGGGCCGCGAACTCGCCCAGTACAAGGAGAGCCTCAACGAGCGTCAGCTGGCCTATTACAAGGATCTGGCCATCACCCGCATGGTGATCGACCTGCTGAAGACAAACGCCGAGGTCACGCTGCACGAGGGCCCCGCTCACGAGGATGAGCCCCTTGACGTGGCTGATATCGTAGAGAAGGTGGAGGAAGCCCTGCCCGAGGAGGGCGAGGAAGCCCCCAAGAAAAAAGCCGGGAAGGCCGCTTCCGGGGAAGAAGAAGCCGAGCCCGCCAAAAAGGCGGCCAGGCCCCGCGCCAGGAAGACGGCCAAGGCTGAAGAGAAGCCGGAAGATCAGGAATAATCCTCCTGCCGGCAGACAGGAGACCATGGAATGAACAATAAGAACTACCTGATACCCTATGTGATCGAGCGCAGCGGAAGCGGCGAGCGTTCCTACGACATATATTCCCGCCTGCTCAAGGACAGGATCATCTTCCTTTCCGGGGAGATTGAGGATGAGATGGCCAACGCCGTCGTCGCTCAGCTGCTGTTCCTTGAGATGGATAACCCGGACGCGGATATTTCCCTGTACATCAACAGCCCCGGCGGCTCCGTCACCGCGGGCATGGCGATCTACGATACCATGCAGTATATCAAGGCGCCTGTCCGCACCGTATGCGTGGGCATGGCGGCCTCGATGGGCGCCTTCCTGCTGATGGCGGGCGAAAAGGGCAAGCGCATGGCGCTGCCCAACGCCGAGGTGATGATTCACCAGCCTTCGGGCGGCGCGCAGGGGCAGGCGACGGATGTGAGCATCCGCGCGGAGTGGCTGCTGCGCACCAAGAAGAAGATGAACCGCATGATGTCTGAAATGACCGGCCAGAGCATCGAAAAAGTGGCTGCGGACGCGGAGCGCGATTACTTCATGTCCGCCCAGGAAGCGCTGAAGTACGGTATTGTCGACCAGATTTATGACCCCCGCAAAAAGGATGAGGTGAAGGATGCCTAAGGGACCGGGAGATCTGCAAAGGTCGCATCATTGCAGCTTCTGCGGAAAATCGCAAAACCAGGTCGAGCGGCTGATTGAAGGCCCCGGCGTCTATATCTGCGATGAGTGCGTGGCGCTGTGCGCCGATGTTCTGAGTGACCTTCCCAAAGAAAGCAAAAAGCGCGGCGCGCCCGAAAAGCTGCTCAAACCGGCGCAGATCAAGGAAACGCTGGATCAATACGTTATCGGGCAGGAGCATGCCAAGCGCGCCCTGTGCGTGGCGGTGTACAACCACTACAAGCGCATCCGCAGCAACGGCGACAAGAACGACGTCGAGCTTCAAAAATCAAACGTCCTGCTGGTCGGGCCCACGGGCTCGGGCAAAACCTATCTGGCCCAGTCGCTGGCCCGCATCCTGCAGGTGCCCTTCGCCATCGCCGACGCGACCTCGCTGACCGAGGCCGGCTATGTGGGCGAGGATGTCGAAAACATCCTGCTGCGCCTGATTCAGGCGGCCGACGGCGACATCAAGGCGGCCGAGCACGGCATCATTTACATCGACGAGGTGGATAAAATCGCCCGCAAGAGCGAGAATGTCTCCATCACGCGCGACGTGTCGGGCGAGGGCGTGCAGCAGGCGCTGCTGAAGATCGTGGAAGGCACGCTGGCCAATGTGCCGCCGCAGGGTGGCCGCAAGCACCCGCAAGCCGAGATGCTGCAGATCGACACCACCAACATTCTGTTCATCGTGGGCGGCGCCTTTGACGGGCTGGAAAGTATCATCGCCAGCCGCATGGGCGGCAGAACGCTCGGCTTCGGCGCCGAGCTGGAAAGCAAGGATGACCTGCGCCTTGGCCGCGTGCTGTCGAACCTGCGGCCGGAGGATCTGGTCAAGTTCGGCCTGATCCCCGAGCTGGTGGGCCGTCTGCCCGTGATGCTGACGCTGGATAACCTGGACGAAGAGGCCATGATCCGCATCCTGACCGAGCCGAAGAACGCGCTGGTCAAGCAGTACCAGCGGCTGTTTGAGCTGGACAAGGTGGATCTGCGCTTTACCGACGAAGCCCTGCAGGCTGTTGCCAAAGAGGCCATCAGCCGCAAGACGGGCGCGCGCGGCCTGCGCTCCATCATCGAAAGAGCTCTGCTCGATACCATGTTCGAGATTCCGGGCGAAAGCGATATCAAAAGCTGCAAGGTGACGCGCGAAGTGATAACGGAGGGGGCGGCGCCGGAGCTGATACGCGAAGTGACGCGCGCAAGAAAACGCGCTTCCGTCACTGAGCCGGTTACGGACGCGTCCTGAGCCGAAAGGCCGTTATCCGTATAGTTTATTTTCATGCCTCTTCCTGACAGCATTGGCGGGAAGAGGTCTTTTGACAGGAGGGCCTTATGGCGAAAACGAGGAGCGGGCAGGGCTTTGAAATTCTGCCGCTGATGCCGCTGCGGGGGATGATCCTCTTTCCCCACGCGACCATGGATCTGGATGTGGGGCGGGATCAGAGCATCAAGGCGGTGGAGCGGGCGATGGCGCAGGATCAGCGCATCTTCATCGTGGCGCAGAAAAATATCAACGTGGAAGACCCGGGCTTTGAGGATATGAACCCCGTTGGCACCATTGCCCGCATCAGGCAGGTGTTGCATATCACCGGCAGCATGCTGCGCGTGCTTGTGGAGGGCGTGCAGCGGGCGAAGCTTGAAAAAGTGGCCGTTTCGCAGGAAGCCTGGGTGGGTTGGGTCACGCCCATCGCCCCCATCGCGCCTGAGGAAATCACGCCCGAGCTTGCCGCTTCCGTGCGCGTGGCGCAGGATTATTTCAAGGAGTTTGCCGAGGCGAGCCAGCGGATCTCGCCGGAGGCGGAGCGTACCATCCGCGCCATCAAGAACCCCGATGAGCTGGTGGATGTGATCGCGGGCAACGCCATCAGCCGCACGGAAGAAAAGGAAACCCTGCTCAATATCCTCGGCACCGCGGAGCGGCTGGAAGCCCTTTCCATTTCCCTGATGAAAGAGGCGCGTTTCGCGGGGCTGGAGCGGATGGTGCAGTTGCGCATCCGCATGCAGATGGATAAAAACCAGAAGGATTACTATCTGCGCGAGCAGATGCGGGTGATTCAGGAAGAGCTGGGCGAAGATGAGGATGAGGACATCGACAGCTACCGTCAGCGCCTGGAAAAGACGCCGCTGAACGCGGAGGCCAGGGAGAAGGCGGAGAAAGAGATTGACCGCCTCAGCCGCATGCAGGCCGGCACGCCGGAGAGTACGGTCTCCGAAAACTATCTGGACTGGCTGCTTGACCTGCCCTGGGAAAAGTACACCACCGACAACCTGAAGCTTGACCGCGCCCGCCGGGTGCTCGACCGCGACCACTACGGCATGGAAAAGGTCAAAGAGCGCATCATCGATTTTCTGGCCGTGCTGGGGCTCCGGCAGCGCAGCGACAAAAACGCCGCCATGCGCGGCCCCGTGCTCTGCTTCGTGGGCCCTCCGGGCGTCGGCAAAACCTCCATCGTCAAGGCCGTGGCCAAGGCCATGGGCCGCGAGTTTGTGCAGATGTCGCTGGGCGGCGTGCGCGACGAGTCTGAGATTTTCGGCCACAGGCGCACCTATATCGGCGCCATGCCCGGCCATGTAATCAACGGGCTCAAGCGCGCCGGCAGCATGAACCCCGTCTTCCTCTTTGACGAGATCGACAAGATGGGCAACGATTACCGCGGCGACCCCGCCAGCGCCATGCTGGAGGTGCTGGACGCCGAGCAGAACATGCACTTCCGCGACCATTATCTGGATGTGCCGATGGATCTGTCGCGCGTCATGTTTGTGACCACGGCCAACACGCGGGAGTCCATCCCCGCGCCGCTGCTGGACCGCATGGAGATCATCGAGGTACCCAGCTACACCGAAGAAGAGAAGCTGCAGATCGCCAAGCGGCACCTGATGAAAAAGCAGCTGATCGAAAACGGGCTGGACCCGAAAAAGGTTACCGTGACGCAGGACGCGCTGCGCTTTGTCATCGAAGGCTATACCAGAGAGGCGGGCGTGCGCACGCTGACCCGTATGCTGGCGACGCTGGCCCGCAAGGCGGCTGTGCATCTGCTCGACCAGAATACCGACAGCCTGCGCATCGACCGCAAAACCGCGGGCGCATATCTGGGCGCGGAGCGCTTTCTGCGCGACCCGCTGCAGCAAAAGCCGCTGGTCGGCACGGTCAACGGCCTTGCCTATACTGAGGTGGGCGGCGAAATGCTGCAGGTGGAGTGCGTCACCATGCCCGGCACCGGCAAGCTGACCCTGACCGGCAGCCTGGGCGATGTGATGAAGGAATCTGCGCAGGCGGCCCTTTCCTGGGTGCGCGCCCACTGCAAAGACTACGGGCTTGCGGATGATTTTCATACCAAGCTCGATATCCACATCCATGTGCCGGAGGGGGCTGTGCCCAAGGACGGCCCCTCCGCCGGCGTGACGATGGCGACTGCCTTGCTGTCTGCGGTGACGGGGCGCAGGGTGCGCGCCGATGTCGCCATGACGGGAGAAATCACGCTGAACGGCCGCGTGCTGCCCATCGGCGGCGTGAAGGAAAAAACGCTGGCCGCCTACCGGGCGGGCGTCAAGCAGCTGATTCTGCCCCGTGAGAACAGCAAGGATTTCGGCGAGCTGCCGCCCTATATCCGGGAGCGCTTTGCCGTGACCTATGCCGATACCATCGAGCAGGTGACGGCGCTCGCCCTGCTGGAGGCGTAATGGAGATCAAGAAAGCGTCTTTTGTCACCAGTCTGGCGGCCTATGGCAGCTTCCCCGGCAGGGGACTGCCACAGCTTGCCATGGCCGGGCGCAGCAACGTGGGCAAATCCACGCTGATCAACACCCTGTGCCGCAACGGCCGCCTGGCCAAGACCTCCTCAACGCCTGGCAAGACCCGGCTGATCAACGTGTTCCTGCTCAACGAGGCCTTTCACCTGATCGACCTGCCCGGCTACGGCTACGCCAAGGTGGCAAGAGAAGAGAAGGAGCGCTGGGGCGAGCGGATGGGGAGCTATTTCAGCGGCAACGAGTTGCTGCGCGCGGTGGCGCTGCTGGTGGATATCCGCCACGCGCCCTCGCAGGACGATTTGCAGATGGCGACCTTTCTGCGCCAGTCGGGCATCCCCTTTATTACCGTGGCCACCAAGGCGGACAAGGTTTCAAAGGCGGCCCGCCAAAAGCAGCTGCTGCCCATCGCCATGGCGCTGCAGGTGCAGCCCTTTGACATCATCCCCTGGTCGTCCGAGACAGGGGAAGGGCGGGAGGCCCTGCTGGCCGCGCTGGACAAGTATCTGTAAACGAAAATATCAGCTCATGACCTTTCAGAGGAGCCGTTTGCCCGGTTCCTTTTTGCTTGCGCCAAACTGCTGCGGTTTCGGGCGGCTCGCTTCTGTGTATACTAAGTGTACAGGAGTTAGTGTACGCTAACTTTGAAGCCGCTGTATTGAAGCGGCGAAACGGGTGAAAGGAAGGTAATATTATGTATCAACAGATTCAGCTGCCTTACGCATATAACGCTCTGGAACCCCATATTGACGCGCTGACCATGGAGACCCATTACACCAAACACCACGCCGCCTATACGAAAAACCTGAATGAGGCGGCGGAGAAGGCCGGCGTGGCCGACAAACCCATAGAAGAGCTGCTTTCCTCGCTGAATGAAGTGAAGGATGAGGCGCTGCGCAAAACCATCCGCAACAACGGCGGCGGCTATTACAACCACAACCTCTACTTCGGCACCATGGCGCCCGGCGCGGGCGGCAGACCCGAGGGGGAGCTGGCCGAGGCGATCGACAGACAGCTTGGAGGCTTCGAAAATCTGAAAAGCGAGCTTTCCCGTCTTGGCGCGGGGCAGTTCGGTTCCGGCTGGGTCTGGCTTTCCGCCAGGAAGGACGGCACGCTCGCGCTCAGCGCTACCCCGAATCAGGATAACCCCCTGATGGAAGGCAATGGCCTGACGCCCATCCTCGGCATCGATGTGTGGGAGCACGCCTATTACCTGAAGTACAAGAACCTGCGCGGCGATTACATCAAGGCCTTCTTTGAGGTCATCGACTGGAAGGCCGTGGCGAAAAACTATGCCCGCGTCAAGCAAGGCTAAACAGACCGAGTTGAGGCAGCCGGGCGGAGGAGGCTTCGCCCGGCTGCATTTTGCCCGTCAGCATCATTTAGTATCTGAAGAATATTGATAATATTGTTTAGCTGCTATATAATATCGGAGGGGGTGAGAGGATGAGCAGTCAGGAAGAACTGATCAGAAAACTGTACAGAACCGTCAGCCTGGTGGGCTGTGAGTCGCGCCTTGCGCGCAGCTACGGCACGGCGCACGAACTGACCCCTTCGGATATGGATTTTTTAAAGTGTGTGGAGCGCAAGGCGGACGCCAAAGCGGGGGATATTTCGCTGTATCTGGGCGTCACCAACGGGGCAACCACGCAGTTGGCCGGAAAACTTGAGCAAAAGGGCTACATTGAGCCTTACCGGCAGGCAGGCAACCGCAAGGAAGTCTTTTACAGGCTGACCGACTCCGGCCGGGCGGCCTGCCGCGGCTTTGATGAGCATTACGAGAAGATCAAGCGCGAAGTGGCGGCCTATCTGGGCAGGCTGGACGACGCGGCCCTGCTTCAGATAGACGGCCTGCTCGACGTCATGGCCGAGAACCTTGACGTCGGCGAATACTGCTCCGTCAGGCACGGAGAGAATCAGAGTGAAAGCCCGCTGTCAGCGGGAGGAAAGAAGTGCGAGAAATGTCGGAAACTTTACTGAGCATCAGAGACCTGCATGCTTCCGCTCAGGGGCAGAGCATATTAAACGGCATCAACCTGGACATCAAACCCGGTGAGGTGCATGTCATCATGGGGCCCAACGGCGCGGGCAAATCGACCCTGGCCAACGTCATTCTGGGCGACCCCCGCTACGAGGTGACGGGCGGCAGCATTCTGTTTGAGGGCATCGATATTACTGAGGAAAAGACGGACGCGCGCGCCCGCCGCGGCATCTTTCTCTCGTTTCAGGCGCCGGAAGAAATCAGCGGCGTGTCGGTCGAGAGCTTTCTGCGCGCCGCCAAGAACGCGCACATGGGCGAGACGCAGAAACTCATCCCCTTCCGCCGCGCGCTGAAGGCCAAGATGGAGCAGCTGGGCATCCCCGAAAGCTACGCCTCCCGCTCGCTGAACGTGGGTTTTTCAGGCGGCGAAAAAAAGAAGAATGAGATTTTGCAGATGGAGATGCTGAACCCCAGGCTCGCCATTCTGGATGAGACCGACTCCGGCCTTGATATCGACGCGGTGCGCACCATCGCCCAGAGCATCGGCCGCTTTAGAACAGAAAAGAACGCTATCCTGATCATCACGCACATCACCCGCATCCTGCAGGATCTGCCGGTCGATCAGGTGCACATTCTCTCCCGCGGCCGCATCGTGCGCACCGAGGGAGCGGCCATCATTGAGGAGGTCAGCCGCAAGGGCTTTGCCTCCGTGCTTGCCTGAGGAGAAGACGATGGCAAAGGAAAGAACGCAGATAGCCGAGCTGGACAGGAGCCCCTTTGATTTCCGCGACGCGGTGCAGAGCGATTATCAGACGGGTCAGGGCCTGACGGCTGAAATTGTGGAAGAAATATCGCGGGTCAAAAATGAGCCGGAGTGGATGCTGAAGCACCGCCTGCGCTCGCTGGAACTGTTCAATTCTATCCCCATGCCGGTCTGGGGCCCGCCGCTGGATGAGCTGGATATCAACAACATCGTCACCTACGTCAAGCCCAACACCGCCATGAAGGATGACTGGAGCGACGTGCCCGACTATATCAAGAACACCTTCGAGCGCCTCGGCATCCCCAAGGCGGAGCGTGAGTCGCTGGCGGGCGTCGGCGCGCAGTACGACTCGGAGGTGGTCTACCACCGCGTGCGCGAGGAGCTGCTCAAGCAGGGCGTCATCTACACGGATATGGAAACCGCGGTGCAGGAGTACGAGCATCTGGTGCGCCCGCTGTTTATGAAGATCGTGCCGCCCAGCGACCACAAGTTCGCGGCGCTGCACGGCGCCGTCTGGTCTGGCGGATCCTTTGTGTATGTGCCCGAGGGGGTGCAGCTGGATGTGCCGCTGCAATCCTACTTCCGGCTCAACGCGCCGGGCGCCGGCCAGTTTGAACATACGCTGATCGTGGTGGAGAAGGGGGCGCGCGCCCACTTCATCGAGGGCTGCTCGGCCCCCCGCTACAACGTGGTCAACCTGCACGCGGGCTGCGTGGAGCTGTATGTGCGGGAGAACGCCACGCTGCGCTATTCCACCATCGAAAACTGGTCGAAGAACATGATGAACCTGAACACCAAGCGCTCCAGCGTCGAAAAGAACGGCGCTATCGAGTGGGTGTCGGGCACCTTCGGCTCGCACAAGACCATGCTGTACCCCTCCAGCTTCTTAAAGGGAGAGGGCGCGCGCTCCAGCTTTACCGGCATCACCTTCGCCGGCAGCGAGCAGCATCTGGATACAGGCACCAAGGTCTACCACATGGCGCCGAATACCTCATCGACCGTCAGCAGCAAATCCATCTCCAAGGACGGCGGCATCGCCATCTACCGCAGCGATATCCACATCCTGCCGGAGGCGGTCGGCTCCAAGTCCTCCGTCGTGTGCGAATCGCTGATGATGGACAGGCAGTCGCGCGCCGACACCGTGCCGGTGATGGATATCCGCAACGATCAGGTGGATATCGGCCACGAGGCCAGGATCGGCCGCATCAGCGACGCCGCCATCTTCTACCTGATGACGAGGGGGCTGAGCGAGAGCGAGGCCAAGGATATGATCGTCCGCGGCTTTGTGGAGCCCATCGCCAAGGAACTGCCGCTGGAATACGCAGTGGAAATGAACCGCCTGATCAGCCTTGAGCTGGAAGGAACCATCGGGTAAGGAGCAGACATGAATCAGACCATCACCATCAACCGTATGCCCATGCGCGTCTGGCGCAGGCCGCGGGTCAATGATATAGAACTGACGCTGAACGCCCCACAGCAAAAGGCGGCCGAAGGCAGCCTGAGCATAGAAAACGCCGACGGCCTTGATATCACCGACCGGCTGCCAATGGCCGATTTCAGGGCCCGCGGGGCGGACTATTTTGTGCCGCAGGCGCTCAGCGAGTTTGTGATGCGCAGCGCCTCCCACCGCAGGCTGATCCGCATTCCCAAGGGCTACCGGGGCGAATCGCCTGCCTTCATCACCCTGCGCCTTGAAAAGGCCTCGCCCCTGCTGTCTGAGGAGCTGTATATCGAGGCGGAAGAGGGGGCGAAGGCGCATCTGATTATCAAGTACTACGGTGAAGACGGCCTTCCCTGCGAGCATACGGGCATTACAAGGCTGAACCTTGCAAAGGGCAGCGAGCTGCAGCTTGTCAGGGTGCAGGCGCTCAGCCGCGAGGCGAAAAATACCGATGCCGTGGAGGCGGTGCTTGATGAGGGAGCTTCCCTCTCGCTCACGCTGGCGGAGCTTGGCTCGGCGCAGACAAACGCCAGCTGCAACGTGCTGCTTGCGGGCGAGAAGGCGCGGCTGAAGCTCGATGTGCTCTACATCGGCGACGGCGACCGGAAGCTTGACATGACCTACCGCGCCGAGCACAGGGCGAAGAAGACCGAGGCCGATATCCGCTCTCGCGGCATCCTGCACGGCACCAGCCACAAGGTGCTGCGTGACACGCTGGATTTTATTCCCGGCGCCGCGGGCTCCAGAGGCCGCGAGGAGGAGAGCGTGCTGCTGCTGGGCAGCAAGGCGCGCAACATCTCCGTGCCGCTGCTTCTGTGCGGCGAGCATGATGTGGAGGGCGAGCACGCCGCCACCTCGGGCAGGCTGGATGAGGAGATGATGTTCTACATCATGAGCCGCGGCATCTCACGGGAAGAGGCCAGAAAGCTGATGGCCAAGGCCTCCTTCAGCGAAATTGTCGAAGAGATCCCCGACCAGCAACTGCGGGAGGAAATCATGGCGGCGGTGGACGCCTCCATCGACCGGGGAGGCGAGCAGGCATGAACGGCAAAAGAGCCGATTTTCCTCTGCTGAACAGGCCGGATGCGAAGGGAAGGCTGCTTGCCTACCTGGATAACGCCAGCACCACCCAGAAGCCCCTTGCCGTGCTGGAGGCCATGGATGATTTTTACAAAGCCGAAAACGCCAACCCCCACCGCGGGGCCTACGATCTGTCGGTCGCGGCCACGCAGGCGCTGGAAAGCGCGAGGGAAAAGGTAAGGGCCTTCATCGGCGCGCGGCGCAGTGAGGAGATTATCTTTACCAAGGGCGCGACCGAGGCCATCAATCTGGTGGCGCATACCTGGGCGCTGTCCCAGCTGAAGCCGGGGGATGAGATCGCCCTCCTGATTTCCGAGCATCACAGTAACCTGATCCCCTGGCAGTACGCCGCGCGCCTGACGGGAGCAAAACTTGTCTACCTGTATACGGACGGCGAGGGCCGCCTGCCTGAGAGCGAAATCATCAAGAAGATCGGCCCCTCGACCCGTCTTGTGGCCGCCGGGCACATTTCCAACGTGACGGGCGCCGTCAACCCGGTGGAGGCGCTGATCGCGAGGGCGCACAGCGTGGGGGCGAAGGCGCTGGTGGACGGCACGCAGGCCGCGCCGCATGTGCCGGTGGATGTACAGAAGCTGGACGCTGACTTCTACGTGTTTTCCGCCCACAAGATGCTGGGCCCGGCGGGCATCGGCGTGCTGTACGGAAAGCTGGAGCTGCTGGACGGCATGCCGCCCTTTCTGTTCGGCGGCGATATGATCGAGTATGTGGAGGAGCAGTCGGCCACCTTCGCGCCGCTGCCGCAGAAGTTTGAGGCGGGCACGCTGAACGTAAGCGGCGCGGTCGGCCTCGGGGCTGCCATTGACTATCTGAACGCCACCGGCCTTGAAAAGATAGAAGCAGACGAAAAAGAGCTGACCGCGTATCTGCTGGAAAGCCTCATGGCGGTGCCCCACCTTTCTGTGATCGGGCCGAAGGATACGGAAGGCCGCATTGGCGTGGTTTCCTTTAGCCTCGAGGGCGCGCATCCCCACGATGTCGCCACCATCGTCAACGCCGATCAGGTGGCCATCCGCTCCGGGCACCACTGCGCGCAGCCCTTCATGAAGCATCTCAGGGTGCAGTCGACCTGCAGGGCCAGCCTGTATCTGTACAATACCAAAGAAGATATCGACCGCCTGGCGGCCAGCCTGCGCGGGGTGAGGAGGTGGCTCGGCTATGGAGCTGAATGAGCTGTATACGGAGATTATTACAGAATATGCCGCCGACAAGGCGCACTGGCATCATCTGGAGCATGCCGACGTCAGCCAGCGGGGGGTCAACCCCAGCTGCGGCGATGAAATCAGTCTGGAGCTGGAGATCAAGGACGGCGTTATCAAAAAGGTAGGGCTCATCGGCAGCGGCTGCGCCATTTCCTCTGCTTCCGCCTCGGTGCTGGCCGATATGATGGAGGGCATGGACGTGGAGGAGGCGAGGCGCCTTTCCCGCCTGTTCATCGACATGGTGCGCGGCGAAGCGCAGTCGGAGCAGGAATTGGAGGAGCTGGAGGACGCGCTCGCCTTCCGGGGCATCTCCAAAATGCCGGCGCGCACCAAGTGCGCGGTGCTGGCCTGGCATACGCTGGAAGAAGCCGTCAGGCAATGGCAGGCGAAAAGAGCAAAGGATTGATTATTTTTTATCAGCAGATTTTGCTTATACTTAAAGTTTACAATTGTAAACGGCCCAGAGAGGCCGTTTTTGATTATAATCGTGTTATGATGTTTATGTGACAAAATACTCTTTATCCCATCCGGAAAGGAGAAGCCATGAAAAAACTGACAGCTTTGATACTGATTGTCATGCTGCTTGCAGGCGGCGCGCTCTCTGAAAGCGCGCAGAGCGCTCTGCAGACGGATCTTACCCTCGGGGAGGATTTTTGGGTGAGTTCTTCCGCTTTCCTGGCGGACCGGATGTACCTGACCTCGGGCGGCAGCTTCTATGTCTATACCCCGGGCACGCAGGAGCCTGAAAAGCTGAAGGTTGTCGACGCGCGCGGCATGGGAAAGCCGGAGGGTCAGTCTGAAGAGGCCGTATATTATCAGCTGCGTCTGTTCCGCGACGGAGACAGCCTGTACGCCGTGGATCTGAGCGACAGCCAGATGATCTATCCGCTGGCGCTGGAGGGGCAAGACACTGACCATTCAGTCCGGCGTCAGCATCAATACCGAGCCCCTGCGCAACATGGAGTACGGGGACGAGGGCTATATGGACGAGCCTCTTTCCATGCTTGCCCAGAATGGCAGGCTGTATGTCATTGCAAGGTTCTGGGGAAATGGCGGCGAGGATGAGCTGAAGCTGTTCAGCTTTGATATAGCGAAGGGCGGCGAGTGCAAAGAACATGCCGCGCCGAATGTCTGGAGCCTGGCCCCTTACCGGGAGGGAAAGCTGCTGGCCGCTGTGATGAACCCGCGGGACAGCTATGACCAGAAAGCAATGGCCAACCGGAATTTCAGGCTGTGCGCCTTGAACCCCGCGGACGACAGCCTGACCGAGCTGTGGGATTCGGGCGTGCCCTTTGACTATAACAGCATTTCGCTTGCCTACGACGCGGAAAACGCGCTGGCCTATGTGGAGGGAAAGACCGAAATCTATCGTGTTGCCGAGGGGCAGCAAGCGGAAATCTGTGCCTACCTGCCGCCCAGCCAGTTCGACCAAAGCCTTGGGGGCGGCCTGTTTCCGCTGAAGGACGGCCGGATTCTTTCGATTCGCGGCAGAGACTTTACGCTGCGCGGCACCGACCCCGCGCTGCTGCCCAAGGGCAGGCTGACCATCTACGGAAGCTACATGAACGATACGCACCAGAAGGCAATCAAGGCCATGAACGGCATCCCCGTCAGCTTTCTGGATAACACCTGGTTTTCTTCCGCGCAGCAGCTGGGGCAGGCGCTGGTTTCCGGCGAGGACAGCTTTGATATCTATATGCTTAACGTGAATTTTATGGACCTGAAAAACCTGATGAAAAAGGGCTACGCGCAGGATCTGAGCGCCAGCGAGAGCCTGAAAAAATATGTCAGCAGCCTCTACCCCATGATGCAGCAGGCCGGCAGCCTGGACGGCAAGCTGTACATGGTGCCCGTTGAGATGAACGTGGAAGGATTGTTCTCCTATTACAGCAAGCTGGTCGAGCAGGTCAAGGGCTTCGAGCTGCCCAAAACCTATGATGAAATGATCGACGCGATTCAAAACTGGAACGACAACCTGGGGGAGGAGTACCCCGACTTTACCATCATGCAGCAGGACGATTTCAAATACATGATGGTCGCCATGGCGCTCGATATGCAAAAGAACCGCATGGCCATGCAGGGCAGAGACTTCAGTTACAACGACCCGCAGCTCAGGCACATGCTGGAGCGCGCCCTCTCCCTCAATACCGAGAACATCGCGCAGAAAATCGACTGGACATCGCCTGACGCGCAGAGCCAGTCGGAGGAGCTGTACAGCAGGCCGCCTCTGCTTGAAACCTATTATTGGCTTGACCTTGAGCGGATGAACCGTGAGATGAGCAAGGGAGAGGATGAGGAAACGCTGGTCGGCTGGGGCGATGGAAGCAAGACCTACGATGTGGGCCAGAATAAGCCGCTGATGCTTTCGGCCGCGGAGGGGGAGGAGCCTGTGACACCCATCACTCTGTGGGTCATGGCGGTCAACCCCAAGTCGAAGAACTTAGACGCCGCGATCGCCTATGTGGAACAGTATGTCAACAACATCGAGGCTGCCAAAAAGGCCATGATGAACCCCGATATGAATGAAGACATCGAAAACCCGAGGTTTTTAGAGGAAACCAAATGGCTGGATGAATATGAGGCGCAGATGAAGAAAGCCTGGGAGGAAGCCGAGGGGGCGGAGAAAACCCAGGCGGAGA
Source organism: uncultured Christensenella sp. (assembly GCA_964481445.1). GTDB lineage: Bacteria > Bacillota > Clostridia > Christensenellales > Aristaeellaceae > UBA1038. The sequence continues at coordinate 46,226 of CAYZTQ010000001.1, forward strand.
AGGACTACCAGGAGGCGGTCAGGCGCAACCAAAAGGAGCGCGAACGCGCCAAATTCAGCGTGCGCGCCGAAACCATTGCCTTCTACAGGGAAATCATCAAGAACAGCTATGTCAGGGAGTATGACCCTGCGCTTACATCCCAAGACATGTATCAGCTGCAGCAGCGCCTGATCGAGGGGCAGATGCCGCTTGACCAATTCCTCAGCGAGTCGGAAGGAAAGCTGCGGCTAATCCGTCTGGAGGGGCAATAAGAATAGCATCACGGTACAACAGGTGGAAAGACAGGCAAAGTGACAGAAAGGGGATTGTATTATGAAGAAACTGCTGAGCTATATCCTGACGCTTGCGCTGCTGCTGAGCAGCGGCGCTGCCGCCGCATCAGAGGCCGCGCCGCAAACGGACGCGGATATTTCGGTGGGTGAAAACAAGTGGCTGGGAAGCAGCGCGATGCTTGACGGCAGGCTGTACTTTGGTTCGGGTGATGAATATCTGAGCTACACGCCCGGCGAGGAGGCGGTCAGGACGCTTGAACTCAAGGATGAAAGAACGCTAAAGAAAGAGGAAGACGAAACGCCGAACCTCATGCTGGCTTCGGATGGGGAAAAGCTTTATGGCTTTGCCCTGCATCAGGCGGGCATGATCTATCCCCTCAGCGTGGATGGGGATGCGCTGGTCGTCAAGGATGGCGTCAGCATCAATACGGAGCCGCTGCGCAATATGGAGTATGGGGATGAAGGCTACATCGAAACCCCCATGCAGATTCTCTGCCAGTCAGGCAGGGCGTATTTCGTCAACCGCAATTACACCTCAAGCGGTGATGCCAAACTGAGCCTCGGCAGCTACGACCTGGAAAAGGGCGGCGAGATGACCAAATATCAGGCGCAGTTCGTCTGGCGTCTGGCCGCCTATAAGGACGGCAAGATGCTGGCGCAGGTGCTGGATCCGGAACAAACCTGGGATGAGAAGACGCAGCAGATAAAAAACTACGCGCTGGCGCTCTGGGATCCTGCCGCGGACACGCTGGAAGATCTGGGCGACCTGGGCGTGAAAGCGAATTTCGAAGGCACCCCCATGGTCTATGACGCGGAAAAGGATCTGCTTTATATTCAGGGCAAAAGCGAAGTCTATCAGCGCGGCGCGGACGGCGTGCTCAAAATCGGCGCCTACCTGGTGCCCAACCAGTACGGCGGCCAGAGCGCGGATAATATCTACCTGCTGGGGCAGGGGCGCATGGCGGTGGTGGGCGGCCCCAATATCTCGCTGCGGGAGCCCAACCCCGATACCCTGCCTTCCGTGCGGCTGACCATCTACGGCAGCTACATGAACCCGGCCCATCAGAAAACCATCAGCGCGATGGGCGGCCTGCCGGTCACTTTCCTGGACGGCAAATGGTTTGAGTCCGCCCAGAAGCTGGGGCAGGCGCTGGTCTCGGGCGATGACAACATCGACATCATGGTGCTCAGCGCCAGCTTTATGGACCTGAAAAACCTGATGAGCAAAGGCTACGCGGCCGATCTGAGCGGCAGCGCCAAACTGAAGGAATACACGGACGCGCTTTACCCGGATATGCGGGATATGGGCCGCTACGAGGGCAAGCTGTTCATGGCGCCGGTATCCGTCAACGGCTCGGGCCTGATGGGCTACTACCCCAAGCTGTTTGAAGAGCTGAGCGAGCTGAAGGTACCCGCTGCCTTTACCGATCTGGTCGACCTCCTGCAGCAGTGGAACGACGACATGGCGGAAGAGCATTCCGACCTGATCCCGCTGCAGAGCGATGACTACAAATTTAACCTGATGTACAAGGCGCTGCGCATGAAGGCGGCCATCGCCGCGGCGCAGGGCAAGGAGTTCTCTTTCGCGGACCCCGAGCTGAAAGCCATGCTGGAGGCGGTCATCAACCTGAACGCCGATGATATCCTGCCCAAGGTGGATTGGGAGAAGGACCCTGAAGGCGCTGAGGAGCAGATGAATGAGATCTACAACCGCACGCCGCTGATGACAGACTACTATTCCACCGATCTGAGGAGTCTTAACTACCAGCTGACCATGCCGGATTCGCAGACCTCCCGCAAGCGGGCCGGTGAAAACGGCGAGACCATTTCTTCCGGCCCTCTGGAGCTGCTGCGCCTGTCCACTGTCGAGGGTGGGGCGCAGGAGCCGGTGCAGCTCTACCTGAGCCTGATGTTCGTCAACCCCAAATCCAAACATCTGGATACGGCTATCGCCTATATGGAAGAGTATGTCAAAAATCTGGAGCCTGCCGAAGCGGCGATGATGATGCCGGGGATGAACGGGGATATCGAGAACCCCGACTACGAGCAGGAAATCAAGGGCCTTGAGGAATCCTTCCAGTATTACGAGAAGACGATCAAAGAGGCGGAAGGCGCCGAGAAGACCCAAGCCGAAAAGAATTACGAAGAATTCAAGCAGTACGCGGAAAACCGCCGCGAGGAGGCCAAGTACGCTGTGCGCAAGGAGACCCTCGCCCGCTTCCGTGAAATCATGGAGAACCGCGCCATCACGACCTATGAATCGAACCTGATCTTCAATAATGAGGATATGAGCAAGCTGCTCAACCGCCTGATGCAGGGGCAGATGCCGCTTGACCAGTTCCTTTCGGAGGCGGACGGCAAGCTGCGCCTGATGCGGCTTGAGAACCAATAATCCATTTTTCTGAATGCGCGGGGCGCGGGGCTTTAAGCTTCCGCGCCCTTTGCGCTTCTTTGTGCGCCGCATGAAGGCCTCTTGCCAATTGTAAACAAGCGCTCTTCTGCTCCCGACTTTGTGGGTTTTGTTACAATTGATGGGATCTGCTTATCTTGAAGCCCTGTTTAGAATGAAGTAGTATAGGTATGGTATTAAAAAAACGGAAGGAGCGGCGATGTTTCAGAAAAAGAAGAGCCTCTGGCTCTTTCTTCTGCCGGGCCTGACAGGGCTTTTGCTGTTTTATGTGGTGCCCTTTCTGGGCGGCATTTATTACAGCATGACGGATGGTACCATTTCCAACGAGATCGTCTGGTTTGCCAACTATAAGCGAGTGTGGGACAACGAGGTGTTCCGGCTGGGGCTTAAAAACTCCCTTGAGCTCAGCCTGCTTTCTGCGCCCCTTATTTTTGTGTTTTCATTTATTCTGGCTGTTATGCTGCGGACGCTGAAAGAAAAGTCGGTCAGCTTCCGCAACCTGCTTCTGATGCCTTATCTGGTGCCGAGCGCCGCGCTGCTGATCGTGTGGCAGCAGATATTGTTCGATTTCGGCGGCCCGGTCAACCGTCTGGTCGCTGCCTTTGGCTTTGAGCGCGTGCTCTGGCTGGAGTCGGAGGCGCTCAGGGTGCCTGTCGTGTTTCTGTATATCTGGAAGAACCTCGGCTTTTCCATTGTGCTCTTCTCAGCCGCCCTCTCCTCGGTGCCGGACGCGCTGTACGAGTTTGCCCGTCTGGAGGGCGCGGGCGTGGTGCAGCAGGAGCTGAAAATCACCCTGCCGATGATTTTGCCCACAGCTTTTCTGGTGTTCGTGATGGCCTGGGTCAACGCCTTCAAAATCTTCAAAGAGGTGTATTTCATCGGCGGCGCCTATCCGAGGGATTCGGTCTATACCCTGCAGCATTATATGAACAACCAGTTCGCCAAGCTGGATTATCAGAACGTGACGACGGCCGCCTACAGCTTCGCGCTGATCGTGTTCGTGCTGTTCGGCATGCTGTATTTAAGCAGGGGGGTGCGCGGAAATGACGGCAGGTAACCCCGCTGTGAGAAAACACCGCCGCAGGCCGCTGCGGCCCGGGCGCGCGCTCAGCTACGCGGTGCTGGTCATCGTCTGCGCGCTGCTGCTGCTCCCCATCGCGCTGACCTTTCTGTACAGTTTTTTCCCGACGGCTGAGATGAAGGCCTTTCTGGAGACGCGCAACAATTACGAGCCGGGCCATTTTATGGACATCCTGCTTTCGCCCTCCATTGTGTCGCTGGGGCAGTATTACAGCCTGATGATCGAAAAGCCCGTCTACCTGCAGCTGTTTTTCAACTCCGTCTTCTATACCCTGAGCATATTGCTGGGGCAGCTGCTGGTAATCCCCATGCTGTCCTACGCGCTGAGCCGCTTTAAGTTCCGCGGGCGCGACACGCTGTTTTTCATGGTGCTGATGCTGATGCTGCTGCCTTTTCAGGTGACGATGGCGCCCAGCGTGCTGACCATGCGGACGCTGGGGCTGATGAACACCCGCTGGGCGGTGATTCTGCCCATGATCTTCTCCCCGCTTTACATCTTCCTGATCCGCCAGTACATGGTGGGCATTCCAACGGATATGTTTGAGGCGGCCATGATGGACGGTGCCGGTACCTGGCGCTGCTTTGCGCACATGGTGATGCCGATCTCCAAGCCCATCCTCGGCGCGGCGGCCGCCCTCAGCTTCGCGGACGGCTGGAACATGGTGGAGCAGCCGCTCATCTACCTGAGCAACGATCAGGGGGCCATGCCGCTGTCGGTCATGTTTGACAAGGTGGCTTCGGCTGAGCCCGGCGTGGCCTTCGCGGGCGCGGCGCTGTACATCCTGCCAGCGCTGCTGATCTACACCTACTTTCAGGAAGACATCCTGCTGGGCATTCAGCTGAGCGATATGAAATGAGCCGCGCGATGAAGATGAAAAAAGTATTGATAAAAGCTCTGCTCGCGCTGGCCTGCGCGGCGCTTCTTTTGACGGCCGCTTTCGCGCTCTGGCAGGCCCTTGATACGGCGCAGGTAGAGACCGTTCTTCCCGTCCGCGGCAGGCTGCGGGATGAGATCCCCCTGGAAGGGGAGGTCTATTTTAAGGAAAGCGACGCCTATTCCATTCCGCTGGCAGCCAAACTGAACCTGTATGTGGAGGAGGTCAGAGTGCGACCGGGCAGTAGGGTGCAGCCGGGCGACGTGCTGTTCACAGCCTCGGTGCCGGGGTATGAGGCGGAGCTTGAGAAGCTGATGAAGGCCTACAGGGAGGCGGTGGCGAAGTACTCCGAAAAATCGGCCGCCGGGCTGCATTTCGGCCAGAGCAGCCCGCATAACGATTACTACAACGCCATGATTCACGCCACGGAGAATTATTGGGAAAAGCTGTACCGCGCCAGGACCGCCGCTCTTGCCGCGGGGCAGGAGCTGCCGGCGAATATCGCCGATTGGAAGGCAGGGCTTTCTGGAACGCGGGACAAGGCGCTGGAGGAGGCTGTTAGGGAGGCGCTGTCGGCGAAAGAAGCCATGGACGGGGCGACGGCGACACTGAAAAGCATCTATGAGGAAGGTAAGCCCGTGCCGCGCCTCGGAGACGCCTACTTTGCCTACATCAAAGAGCTGGACGGCCTCAAGGATGGCGTATACGAACAGCTGCGCGTCCTGATGGATTTTGAGCGGAAGGTCGACGCGCTGAAGATGACGAAGGCGGAGGCGGGCGGCTATGTGACCGAGCTGAATGTCAAAGAGGGCGAGGGATATGACGGCAGCAAACCGGCCTACCGCCTGAGCGCCGCGGGAGAGAAGCCGCTGATCCGCTGCGAGACGAGCCACCTGACAAAGGAATTGAGAACCGGCCTGCAGGCCGGGCTGCCCGGCGGCGGGTCGCTGAGCGTGGTTTCAACAGAGAAAACGCCGGACGGAAAGACCTGGGCGTATCTGGAACCGGATGAGGAGCTTTTGAAAACGCCCGAGGGCGTAGAGCGGCTGATGGAAAAGAAGCAGGCCCTCCGCCTTCGCTATGAGGCGGAGGAAACCGCGACCCTGCTGCCGGCGGGCGCGCTGCATCTGGATGGCGACGGCCGGTACTTTGTCTGGACAGCGCGGAAGGCTGGCGGCCTCCTGCCCGGCCTCAGCGCCGACAGAGCTGCCCGGCAGGAGGTCACGGTGCTGGAAACCTCGCAGGATATGGCCGCCGTCCGGGAAGAGTTGACCGGCCTTCAGGTGCTGTACCGGGAGAATAAGGCGCTTCATGAGGGCAGGAGGGTACGGCTGCATGACAACTGATATGAGAATAGACAACGGATTTTATCAAAAGAACAGGGTGGGGGACGCGAGATGAACACGAAACGAAAAGCTTTGAAAGGCCTGCTGATACTGACCTGCGTGCTGCTGGCCTGCATGTTCTTCGCGCGTACCGTGCAGACGATCACCACCGCCAAGGTGCAGAAAATCACCGCCACCCGCGGAAAGCTGGAAGATATCATCAAGGTGGACGGAGAGATCCGTTTTTCCAAAAGCGAGCCTGTGACGCTGAAAGGAGCCAAAGACCTGCCTCTGACCATCGAAAAGGTGCTGGCGCGGCCCGGCTACCAGATCAAAGCGGGAGATACGCTTTTCACCGCTTCGGTGCCGGATTTTGAAGATAAGCTGGAAGCCATCAAGGCGGATTATGATAAAAAGGTGCGCGAGCGGGCTGAAACTGTGGCCGGCAGCCTGCGCATCAAGCAGACAAGCGAACAGAACGACTATTATAACGCGATGATTCACGCGACAGACGACTACTGGGATAAGCTGTTCAAGGCCAAGTCCGCGGCGCTGGCCGCCGGGGTGGAGCTGCCGGACGATATCAGCCAGTGGCAGGTCAACCGTGTGGAAACAGTCGTCTCAGACGCGGCAGATGCGAATGCGCAAAAGGATCAGCCCCAGCCCGAAGCGGCGCAGACGCCGGAGGGAAAGCAGACGGAAGAAGCCGCGCCGGTTGAAACTGTTGAAAAACAGGAAGAGAAGGCGACCGGAGAAAAAACAGCCGACAAGGCTGATACGGCAGAGCGTGATAAGGCGGGGCAGGAAGCCGTGCCCGATAAAACCCCGGAGCAGAAGACTGAGGAGGCCATGAAGCTGGCCATGCAGCAGGCCTATGAAGCCATGCTCAAAAAGGACGAGGCAACCGATCTGCTGAAGAGGATTTATACCAAAAAGAACGCGCCCGCCCCCAGAATCTTTGACGGCGTGTTCGATTACATCAAAAAAATCGACAAGATGAGCGAGGAAATCCACGATTATCTTGATAAGATGCTGAAGCTTGAGAAGCAGAAGATTGCGCTTGAGCGCATCAAGGCGGAGCGGGACGGCTGGCTGACAGACTTTTCCCTCAAAGCGGGCGATAAGTATGACGGCAGCAAGCCGGCCTATTCCCTGAGCCTGCCGGGCGAAATGCCGGTGATCCGCTGCGATATCAGCGATGTCAAAAAGACCATCACCAAGGGGATGAAGGCCCGGCTGTCCGGCAACGACACCGAGCTGAAAATCAGCGACGTGGTGATTATGGCGGGCGGGAAGAAATACGCCGTCATTGAGCTGGATGAGGATACGCTTTCCAGCCTCGGCGGCCTGAGCAAGCTGATCAGCGGCCCTCAGAAGATGGAGATCGTCTACAAGGCCAAACGCACCACCACCCTGATCCCCCTGAGCGCGCTGCGCAGCGAGGCGGAGAACAAATACTATGTCTATGTCATTCAGGAAAACTGGGGCGGGTTGCTCAGCAACAACACCTATACGGTGAAAAAGCAGGATGTGACGGTGATCGAGACCTCGGCCAAGCTGGCGTCGATTGAGGATGAAATGAGCCAGCTGCAGCTGGCGGACCGGGAGGACAGGGCGCTGAAGGACGGTCAGGCGGTGATGGAATATGTCGATTAAGCGGGCCGCGCTGCTGGCTCTGTGCGCTCTATGCATAGGCGCTGTCCTGCTGTCCCTCAGGGGGACGCCCGCCGTCTTTGAGTATAATATCCTCTCACCCCGCGTTGAAAAGCCGGAGCCCGCGGCGCCTTCGCCCGAGGAGCAGGAAAGCGGCGGGCAGCCCAAAGAAGAAAAGCCGAGCGCTCTCAGTGAGCTTTTAAAAGACCTGGATGCGAAGGCGCAGGATCTTGGCGGCGTCCTGTCCGCCTACGGCGCGGCGGCCTATCTGCCCTCCGCCTCCTGCTCAGACCCTCAGTCGGAGAAGGAACCCAAGGCGGCCCTGCTGAAGGGGATCTGGGGCGCCAGGCTGCACCCGGACGGCGTGCTTGTGGAAGGGCGGCAGCTGTATCTGGAGGAAATCGAGAAGGGAAGCCCCTGCGCGGTCATCAACGAGTGGCTGGCCATCAACCTGTACAGAATCGGCAATCCCGTGGGGCGTAAACTGCGCGTGGGGGAGGCCGAGTTCACCGTGGTCGGCGTTGTGAAAAGCGCGCGCACCGTGGGGGACAGGGAGCCGGGCCTTGTGCTGGCGCCCCTGCTTGCGCTGGATAAAGCCGGTATCCAGACCCGGATGCTCAGCGTGCTGATGCAGCCGACGCCCGGCTCGGGCGCCTATGCCGCGCTCAGCCAGGCGATGGCGAAATGGCAGGAGGGGGGAGACTTTTACAGCCTGCCCAAGGAAGCCTACCGCGTGCGCCTGCCTCTGCGGCTGCTGCTGTGCGCGCTTGGCGCGCTGGTTGTGGCGGTGACGCTCAGGCTGTCGGGCCTGGCGACAAAAAGTCTCTATCAGGGCGGCAAACACAGGCTGGAAAGGCGCTACGCCGTCAACATGCTGCCCGAAATCATCGGGCGCGCCCTGCTGATCCTCCTGATGTACGCTGTAAACGCCGCGGCCATCGCACTGATTTTGCAGGCCCTGATCGCGCCGGTCTATATCTTCCCGGAATGGGTGCCGGGGCGCCTGGTCGACCCGGGCAAGATCGCCGAAACCTTCTGGATTCTGAGAGGGCAGGAGAATGGCCTGCTTTCGCTGCGCACGCCGGAGCTGCTGCGCCTCAGATACCTGCACAGGCTGATGACCGTTTTCTGCTCTGCGCTGTTCTTCCTGCTGCTGCGTCCCTACTATTTATGGAAGAAACGCGTATTTGACTGATACGTTTGAAGCCTTTGCGCAAGCAGCAATCCCTCCGCACCGGCGGAGGGATTGCTTTATGCGGAGAATGATACACACGAAAGGGTTGTCAATGATGCGTTTTCAAAACCCTCGGGAAACGTGAATTATCCTATCAAAAAGGGAGAACGGGTACAAAAAAAGATGCGGAATAGTGCAAAAAGTACTTGCATTCAGTTTGTCACCTGCGTATAATAACAAGGCTGTCTGTTTAGGGATGACGCGATAGGTTGCCGCCCCGGCCTTGGGCGGGTAATTATCGCCGACCAGCCCGAAAATCGGGCGACGGACTCAGGTTTTCTGCCGCAAGACCAGGCGGGGGAAAATCACCGGCAGGCACGCAGCGCCATCTTGCGTCGGCAATGCGGCCGCACCCGGTACCATGAGAACGATTAATAGGAGGAAATCAAATGGCCAATCAGAAAATCCGGATCAAGCTCAAGGCATACGAGCACAACTTGATCGATCAGTCCGCCGAGCGGATCGTGGATACCGCGAAGCGCACGGGCGCCCGTGTTTCCGGCCCCATCCCGCTGCCCACCGAGAAGGAAATCGTCACCATTCTCCGCGCGCCGCACAAGTACAAGGACAGCCGCGAGCAGTTTGAGCGCCGCACCCACAAGCGTTTGATCGATATTCATAACCCCAATGCCCGCACTGTGGACGCCATGATGAAGCTGGATCTTCCCGCCGGCGTCGAAATTGAAATCAAACTGTAAGGCAGGAGGAACCATCATGAAAAAAGCGATTTTAGGCAAAAAGTTGGGCATGACGCAGAAGTTCCTGCCCGACGGCCGTCTGGTGCCGGTCACTGTGATTCTCGCAGGCCCCTGCACCGTTGTTCAGAAGAAGACTCTGGAAAAGGATGGCTACGAGGCCATTCAGGTCGGCTTTGACACGCTGAGCGAAAAGCGCGCGGAAAAGCTGGTCAGCAAGCCCGCCGCCGGCCACTTCAAGAAGGCCAATGTCGCCCCCGCCCGCTATCTGCGCGAGTTCCGGCTGGACAACGCCTCCGAGTACGAAGTCGGCCAGTCGATCGGCGTTTCCGTTTTCGAAGCGGGCGAAAAGATCGATATTACCGGCACCAGCAAGGGCCACGGCTTTACCGGCGTCATTTACCGCTGGAACCAGTCCAGAGGCCCGATGGCCCACGGCTCCAAGTATCACCGCGGTGTCGGCTCCATGAGCGCCAACTCCGACCCCAGCCGCGTGTTCAAGAACAAGCACATGTCCGGCCACTACGGTGTCGAGCGCGTGACGGTGCAGAACCTCGAAGTGGTGGAAGTGGATGCCGAGCGCAACCTGCTGCTCGTGAAGGGCGCGGTGCCCGGCCAGGCCGGCAGCCTGCTGTTTGTCCGTAACACCTGCAAAGCCTGAGAAGGAGGATAACGTTTATGCCAAGCATTCAAGTTCTTAACATGCAGGGTAAGGCAGCGGGCGAAATGAATCTCTCGGACGAGATTTTTGCCGTAACGCCCAATGTGGCCGCCATGCATCTGGTTGTCCGTTCCATTCTGGCCAACAAGCGCCAGGGAACGCAGAGCGCCCTGACCCGCGGCAAGGTCAGAGGCGGCGGCCGTAAGATTTACCGCCAGAAGGGCACCGGCAACGCGCGTCACCATTCCAATCGCGCGCCCCAGTTCCGCCACGGCGGCGTGGTGTTCGCTCCCCAGCCCCGCGATTATGTGGTCAACGTGCCCAAGAAGGTTCGCCGCCTGGCGATGAAGAGCGCGCTGTCCAGCAAGCTGTCCGCCGGCGATATCATCGTAGTGGATAAGATCAGCCTCGAAGAGGCCAAGACCAAGCTGGTCGCCAGGATGCTTAAGGATCTGGGCGTCGAGAAGAAGGCCCTGCTGGTGATGGCCGGCCCCGATGAGAACCTCATCCGCGCCTCGCGCAATATTGAGATTCTCTCGGGCACCAACGTCAACACCCTGAACGTTTATGACATCCTGCGCGCAGGCAAGCTGATTATTCTGCAGGATGCAGTGAAAGGCATTGAGGAGGTGTACGCCTGATGAAAAATCCTCATGATATCATCCTGCGCCCGGTTCTGACCGAAAAGGGCTACAACGGCATCGCCGACAAGCAGTATGTTTTCGAAGTCGCCATCGACGCCAACAAGGTCGAAATCAAGAAGGCGCTTGAGAAGGTTTTTAAGGACATCAAAGTGGAGCGGGTCAACACCCTGCGCCAGCTGGGCAAGATCAAGACCCAGGGCCGCACCAGCGGCCGTACCCCCGAAGTCAAGAAGGCCTATGTGAAGCTGACAGAAGACTCCAAGCCCATCGAGTTCTTCGAAGGCATGGTCTAAGGGAGGAGTAAGAAATGCCGATTCGTGTCTATAAACCAACTTCCCCGGCGCGCCGTCTGATGTCGGTGCTGACCTTCGAGGAAATTACCAAGAAAACGCCTGAGCGCTCCCTGCTGCAGGCCAAGAAGAAAAATGCCGGCCGCAACAGCCAGGGCAAAATCACCGTCCGTCATCAGGGCGGCGGCGCCAAGGCCAAGTATCGCCTGATTGACTTCAAGCGCAACAAGCTCGAAGTGCCCGCCAAAGTGGCCGCCATCGAGTATGACCCCAACCGCTCGGCCTTCATCGCGCTGCTGCACTATGTGGATGGCGCGAAGAGCTACATTCTGGCCCCTCTGGGCCTCAACGTGGGCGACATGGTGCTCTCCAGCGAGTCCGCCGATATCAAGCCCGGCAACTCCCTGCAGCTGCAGAACATCCCCGTCGGCACCCTGATTCACAACATCGAGCTGCGTCCCGGCGCAGGCGGACAGATTGCCCGCTCGGCCGGTTCCTACGCCCAGCTGATGGCCAAGGAAGGCGGCTACGCCACCCTGCGCATGCCCTCGGGCGAAATGCGCAAAGTGCCCATCATTTCCCGCGCGACCATCGGCACCGTCGGCAATACCGACCACGAGAACGTCCGCATCGGTAAGGCCGGTCGCAAGCGCCACATGGGCATTCGTCCCACTGTCCGCGGCGTTGTGATGAACCCTGTTGATCACCCCCACGGCGGCGGTGAGGGCAAGTCGCCCGTCGGCCTCCCCGCACCTGTTACTCCTTGGGGCAAGCCCGCTCTTGGCTACAAGACCCGCAAGCACAAGAAGTATTCCAACCGCCTGATCATCAAGCGCATCAACTCGAAGTAAGTTAGAAGAAGGGAGGCACCAGAATCTATGAGCCGTTCAGTTAAGAAAGGGCCCTATGTGCAGGAAGCGCTGCTCAAGCGCGTTGAAGATATGAACAATTCGGGCAAGAAGTCCGTTTTGAGAACCTGGTCGCGTGCGTCGACCATCTTCCCCGATTTTGTCGGCCACACCATTGCCGTGCATGACGGCAAGAAGCATGTGCCGGTCTATATCACCGAGGATATGGTCGGCCACAAGCTGGGTGAGTTTGCCCCCACCCGCACCTTCCGCGGCCACGCCGGCGAAAAAGCGACTGTCCGCAAGTAAGAGGAAAGGAGTACCCAAACATGGCATCCAATACCCGTAATAAAGGGGAAAAGCGCGCCCAGGAACGGGACAAGCGTCCTCAGGCGCACGTCAAGCATGTGCGCGTCTCCTCCCGCAAGGCCAAGCAGGTCATCGACCTGATCCGCGGCAAGAATGTGGACGAAGCGCTGGCTATTTTGCAGTTTACCCCCAAGGCTACTTCTCCCATCGTCATCAAGCTCCTCAACAGCGCCATCGCGAACGCTGTCAACAACCAGGAGCTGGACCGCAGCTCGCTCTATGTCGCTGAGATTTTCGCCAATCCGGGCCCCACGCTGAAGCGCTATGTTGCCCGCAGCCGCGGCAGCGCCTCGCCGATGCTCAGACGCACCAGCCACATCAGCGTTGTGCTGGATCAACGATAAGAGGGAGGATGAACAATGGGTCAGAAAGTTAACCCGCACGGCGCGCGCGTTGGCGTGATTTACGACTGGAGCACGCGCTGGTACGCGGACAAGAAGAGCTTCGCCAACAATCTGATTGAAGATTACAAGATCCGCGAAGACCTCAAAGAAAAGTACTATTCCACCGGCATCAGCCGCATTGATATCGAGCGCAGCGCCGCGAAGATGACCATCAACATCTATACCGGCCGTCCCGGCATGATCATCGGCCGCGGCGGCAAGGGCATTGAAGAGCTGAAGGCCTATGTCGAAAAGAAGCTGGGCCATCCGGTCAACATCAATGTCGTTGAGGTCAAGACCCCTGACAGCGATTCCCAGCTGGTGGCCGAGAACATTGCCCAGCAGCTTGAAAAGCGCATTTCCTTCCGCCGCGCGATGAAGCAGTCCATCCAGCGCGCCATGCGCGCCGGCGCCAAGGGCATGAAGGTCAAGGTGTCCGGCCGTCTGGGCGGCGCCGACATCGCCCGCAACGAGCACTATCACGAAGGTTCCATCCCCCTGCAGACCCTGCGCGCCAACATCGATTACGGCTTCGCCGAGGCGAAGACCACCTACGGCCGTCTGGGTGTCAAGGTGTGGATCTACAAGGGCCAGGTTTTGCCTCAGGCAAAGAAAACCGCCGGCCGCGTCAGCGAAGGAGGCAAGTAAACCATGTTAATGCCTAAGAGAGTCAAGCGCCGCAAGGTTTTCCGCGGCCGCATGAAGGGCGCTGCCCATCGCGGCAACCTGATCAGCTACGGAGACATCGGCCTGGTGGCGACCGACCCCAGCTGGGTGACCAGCCAGCAGATCGAGGCCGCCCGTATCGCCCTGACCCGTCACACCAAGCGCGGCGGCCAGGTATGGATCAAGATTTTCCCCGACAAGCCCGTTACCAAGAAGCCTGCCGAGACCCGCATGGGTTCCGGCAAGGGCAGCCCCGAGTTCTGGGTGGCAGTTGTCCGGCCCGGCCGCGTGATGTTTGAGATCGGCGGCGTTGAAGAAGCCGTTGCCCGTCAGGCCCTGCGCCTCGCGGCCAGCAAGCTTCCTCTGCGCACCAAGATCTACACCCGTGAGCAACTTATAGAGAAAAACGGTGGTGAGAAGCAATGAAGGTGAGCGAATATGCAGCCATGAAACCCGAGGAACTGACCGCAGCAATCGCCGATCTCAAGAGCGAGCTTTTCAACCTGAGATTCAAGCTGGCGACCGGTCAGCTGGAGAACACGATGCAGATTTCCTCCGTCAAGCGCGACATCGCTCGCGCCCTGACGGTTCAGACCCAGGCCAGCAAGAAGGCTGCGCAGAAGTAAGCCGTGAAAGGAGGCAATTCTATGTCAGAGCAAAGAGGACTTCGTAAAACCAGACAGGGCGTGGTTGTCAGCGACAAGATGGACAAGACCATCGTCGTAGCCATCACCACCCGTGTCCGTCACCCGCTCTATGGCAAAATCGTGAAGCGCACAACCAAGCTGAAGGCGCACGATGAGGAGAATGCCTGCGGTATCGGCGATACCGTGCGCGTGATGGAGACCCGCCCGCTCAGCCATGACAAGCGCTGGCGCCTGGTCGAGATTGTCGAGAAAGCGAAGTAATGTATGCGACCTCTCATGGGAAGCAAGTTCACCATGATGAGGAATCTATAAAGGAGGAACCACTATGATTCAGCCGCAAACGCGACTCAAGGTCGCTGACAATTCCGGCGCAAGGGAAATCATGTGCATCCGTGTTCTGGGCGGTTCGTTCCGCCGCAGCGGTTCAGTGGGCGATATCATCGTCGCCAGCGTGAAATCCGCTGCTCCGGGCGGCACCGTCAAGAAGGGCGATGTCATCAAGGCTGTGATTGTGCGCATGCATAAGTCCATGCGCCGTCCCGACGGCAGCTACATCCTCTTTGACGATAACGCAGCCGTTATCATCAAGGACGACCACCAGCCGGTCGGTACCCGTATCTTTGGGCCGGTGGCCCGCGAACTGCGCGAGAAGGATTTCATGAAGATCGTTTCTCTCGCCCCCGAAGTACTGTAAAGGAGCATGGCGATGAAAGTACATGTAAAGACCAAGGATGAAGTCATTGTCATCTCCGGCAAGGATAAGGGCGCCAAGGGCAAAGTACTCTCGGTCAGCCCCAAGACCGGCCGTGTGACGGTCGAGGGCGTGGCCATGGTGACCAAGCACCAGAAGTCCCGCGCTCAGGGCCAGCCCGGCGGCATCATCCACAAGGAAGCCGCGATTGACGCCAGCAACGTGATGCTTGTCTGCCAGAAGTGCGGCAAGCCCTCCCGCGCGGGCGTGAAGGTTGAGGACGGCAAGAAGATCCGCGTGTGCAAAAAGTGCGGACAGCAGATTGACTAAGGAGGAGGAATAGCAAATGGCAACTCGTTTGAAAGAAAAATATCTCGCCGAAGCTGTCCCTGCTCTGCAGCAGAAGTTCGGCTACAAGAACCCCATGGAGATCCCGCGCCTTGAAAAGGTGATCATCAACATGGGCCTGGGCGACACCAAGGACAACGCCAAGGCGCTGGAAGTCGCCGTCGATGAGCTGACCCAGATTGCCGGTCAGAAGCCCCTGGTGACCAAGGCCAAGAAGTCCATCGCGAACTTCAAGCTTCGCGAGGGCATGAACGTCGGCGCCAAGGTGACCCTGCGCGGCGCCCGCATGGAAGAGTTTGTTGACAAGCTGATTTCCATCGCGCTGCCCCGCGTGCGCGACTTCCGCGGCGTCAGCACCAAGGCCTTCGACGGCCGCGGCAACTACGCGCTGGGTGTCCGCGAGCAGCTGATTTTCCCCGAGATCAACTACGATAAGGTAGAAAAGATCCGCGGCATGGAAATGATTTTTGTGACGACCGCCAAAACGGATGAGGAAGCGAAGGAACTGCTGAGCCTCCTGGGCATGCCGTTTGCGCAGCAGTAAGGAAGGGAGTAATCCATGGCAAAGACAAGTATGAAGATCCGGCAGAGCCGTCCTGCCAAGTTTACCACCCGTGCTTATACGCGCTGCCGTCTGTGCGGACGTCCGCACTCCGTGCTGCGCCGCTACGGTGTGTGCCGTATCTGCTTCAGAGAACTGGCCTATAAGGGCGAGATCCCCGGCGTCCGCAAGGCCAGCTGGTGATGGAATGACGAGAAGGAGGTTCCAACATGATCGTAAATGATCCCATTGCCGATATGCTGACCCGTATCAGAAATGCGCAGGTTGCCAAGCATGATTCGGTCGTCATCCCGGCCAGCAATGCCAAGCAGGCGATCGCCAGGATTCTGCTTGACGAAGGATATATCAAGGCTTTCGAAAGGATCGACGACGGCGTGCAGGGCCAGCTGAAGCTGACGCTCAAGTATGTCAACGGCAAGCAGCAGCCCGTCATCGCCGGCCTGAAGCGCATCTCCAAGCCCGGTCTGCGTGTTTACGCCAAGTGCGAGGAGTTGCCCAAGGTGCTGGGCGGTCTGGGGGTGGCCATCGTGTCCACTTCCCGCGGCCTGATGACCGATAAGAACGCGCGCAACAACAAACTGGGCGGCGAAGTGCTGGCCTATATCTGGTAACCGACTGACGCATTGGAGGTAGAAGTATGTCTCGTATCGGAAAACTTCCGATTCCGGTTCCTGCCGGCGTGTCGGTGAAGGTTGATGACCACAATCTGGTTGTGGTCAAAGGCCCGAAAGGCACTCTGTCCCAGCAGGTAAACCCGGATATCAAAGTATCGCAAAACGATGGAGCGATCGTTCTCGAGCGCCCCACCGACAGCAAGCCCCACAAGGCCATGCACGGCCTGTACCGCGCGCTGCTGCACAACATGGTTGTCGGCGTGACCGAGGGCTTTGAAAAGTCCCTCGAGCTGGTCGGCACCGGTTACCGCGCCAGCGTTGAAGGCAGGAAGCTGACCATGAACGTCGGCTACTCGCACCCCGTTGTGTTCGAGGCGCCCGCCGATGTCACCTTTGAGACCCCCGCCCCCACCCAGGTGGTGGTCAAGGGCATTGACAAGCAGGTTGTCGGCAGCCTGGCCGCGGATATCCGCGGAACCCGTCCGCCGGAGCCCTACCTTGGCAAGGGTGTCAAGTACAAGGGTGAGCGCATCCGCCGTAAGGAAGGCAAGGCCGGTAAGTAATCGAAAGGGAGTGAACGCATATGTTCAAAAAGCGTGACAGAAACGAAGTACGCGTAATCAGGCATGCACGTGTCCGCAAGAAGATCAGCGGCACGCCCGAGATGCCGCGCCTGTGCGTCTATCGCAGCAATGCGAATATCTATGCCCAGATCATCGATGATTCCAAGGGCATGACCCTTGCGCAGGCTTCCACCATGGATGCCTCCGTGAAGGGCACGTTCGATGATGTGAACAAGACCGCCGCCGCCAAGGTGATCGGCAAGCTCATCGGTGAGCGCGCCGTTGCCGCCGGCATCGAAAAGGTTGTCTTTGACCGCAGCGGCTATCTGTACACCGGCCGTGTCGCTTCTCTGGCAGAGGGTGCCCGTGAAGCCGGGCTCAAGTTCTAAGTGAAGGAGAAGGAAGGCATGCAACGCAGAGAAGAACAGTCTGAGTTCAAAGAAAAACTGGTTGCCGTCAACCGCGTCGTCAAGACGGTTAAGGGCGGCCGCAACTTCCGCTTTTCCGCTCTGATGGTCGTTGGCGACGGCGCTGGCCGTGTCGGCGCCGGTATGGGCAAGGCGGCTGAAATCCCCGAGGCGATCCGCAAGGGTGTGGAAGACGCCAAGAAAAACATGATCAACGTTCCGATCGTCGGGACGACCATCCCTCACCAGTCCATCGGATATTTCGGAACCAGCAAGGTGGTTATGCTGCCTGCTGAAGAAGGGGCCGGTGTCATCGCCGGCGGCGCCGCCCGCGCGGTGCTGGATCTGGCCGGTGTGAAGGATATCCGCGCCAAGTCCTTTGGCACAGCCAACCCTATCAACACCGTCAAGGCGACCATGGAAGGCCTCAAGCAGCTTCGCTCGGCCGAGCAGGTGGCCAAGATGCGCGGCAAGACGGTCGAAGAGATCGTGGGCTGAGGAGGGCAAGATGAAGTTACAGATTACACTGACCAAGTCCCCGATTGCCTGCCTGCAAAAGCAGATTGATACCGTGAAGGCGCTCGGCCTTCGCAAAGTTGGCCAGACAGTGGTCAGAGAAGACAATGCTGCGGTTCGTGGGCAGATCTTCCGCGTTCAGCACATGGTCAAAGTGGAAGAAATCAAGGAATAAGGAGGACGGCCTCATGAAACTGCACGAGTTGAAACCGGCATTCGGTTCCACGACTGCTCCGAAGCGCCTTGGCCGAGGCGTAGGTTCCGGGCTTGGCAAGACCTCAGGCAAAGGTCACAAAGGCGCCAAAGCCCGCTCCGGCGGCGGTAAAGCCCCCGGATTTGAAGGCGGCCAGATGCCCTTGTATCGCCGTATCCCCAAGAGCGGCTTCACCAATGTGTTCCGCAAGGAATACGCCACGGTCAACCTCTCGGCGCTGGAGCGCTTTGAAGACGGCACGACCGTGACCGTGGAGCTTCTGAAACAGCACGGCCTGGTGAAGCAGGTGAAAGACGGTGTCAAAGTGCTTGGCGGCGGCGAGCTGACCAAAAAGCTGACTGTACAGGTTGATCGCTTTACCGCCTCCGCGAAAGAAAAGATCGAGGCGCTCGGCGGGAAAGCCGAGGTGATCTGACATGTGGGAGACGCTGCGTAACGCATGGAAGGTTCCGGAGCTGCGCAAGAAGCTTCTGTACACCCTGATGATGCTGGTCGTCTATCGTCTGGTCAGCGTCGTGCCGGTTCCCGGCATCAATGCCTCGGTCGTTCAGGATGTTTCCAAACAGTTTGATATGCTCGGCCTGGTCAACATGATGACCGGTAACGCCTTCAGCCAGATGACTGTCATGGCGATGGGCATCACCCCTTACATCAACGCCAGCATCATCATCCAGCTGCTGCAGATCGCCATCCCGTCGCTTGAGCGGCTGGCGAAGGAAGGCGGGGAAGAGGGCAAAGCGAAGCTGAACCGCATCACCCGCTATTCGACCATCGTTCTGGCTGCCCTGCAGGCCATCGGCATCATCGCCGGCCTCAACAGCGCTACCACCCAGTCGGGCGCGCGTGTGCTGATGGACAGCTACAACAACTTCTGGGGCCTTCTTTCCATCGGTATCATCATGGCCGGCGGCACGGCCCTGGCCATGTGGATCGGCGAGAGGATTACCGCCAACGGCATTGGCAACGGCATCTCGCTTCTGATCTTTGCCGGTATCATCTCTAACCTTTTCAACGGCATGCTGCTCTCCTTCACGGATGCTCTGGGCCTGACGCATTATTCCGCAGCCGGCAGCCCCGTGGTCAACTTCCTGATCCTGATGGTTACCGCGCTGGTCATCATTACGGTGGTTACCTTTGTGGATTCGGGTGAGCGCAGAATCCCCGTTCAGTACGCCAAGCGCGTTGTCGGCCGCAAGATGTACGGCGGTCAGAGCACGCACATCCCGCTGAAAGTGGTTTCGGTCGGCGTGCTGCCCCTGATCTTTGCCTACAGCTTCATGGCCTTCCCCGGCACCGTCATCTCCATGTTCGGTACCAACTCCGGGGCCTACAAGTGGTGGAACACCTACATGCATCCGCAGGCGCCGATGTACCTTGTTGTCACCGCGCTGCTGATCATCGCGTTCAGCTACTTCTACTCTTCCATCAGCTTCAACCCGCAGGATATCGCAAAGAATATCCAGCAGCAGGGCGGCAACATTCCCGGTATCCGCTCGGGCAAGAACACGGTGGATTATCTGGCCCGCACCACCAACAGGCTGACGCTGTTCGCGGCCATCTTCCTGGCCATTCTGGCCACCATCCCTTCGCTGCTCTACATCTGGAAGAACGTGCAGATTCCGTTTGCCGCCTCTTCCATCCTGATTGCAGTGTCGGTCGCGCTTGAAACTGTCCGCCAGATTGAGGCGAACCTGGTCATGCGCAACTACAAGGGCTTCCTGTAAGCAAGAGACGCTCTTTGATAAGAGCACGATTTCCCCCTCTGCCCTTCGGGGCAGGGGGCGGAAATTTGAGGTAAGTACATGAATTTGATTTTCTTAGGCCCTCCCGGTGCAGGCAAGGGCACCCACGCTGTCAGGCTGGCCCAGCAACTGAGCATCCCCCAGATCTCGACGGGCGATATGCTGCGCGGCCATGTGAAGGCGCAGACCCAGCTTGGCCTCGAAGCCAAGAAATACATGGACGCCGGCGAGCTGGTGCCCGATGATGTCATCATCGGCATGGTAAAGGTCCGTCTGCAGGAAGCGGACTGCAGGAACGGCTATATCTTTGACGGTTTCCCGCGCACTGTCGCGCAGGCGGAGGCGCTGGAAAAGTTCACGAAGATTGACGCCGTGCTCAACCTGATTGTGTCCGATCAGGTGATCATCGATCGTCTGAGCGGCCGCCGCGTCTGCCCGGACTGCAACGGCACCTTCCACATCAAGCACCTGGACAACCCGGAAGTCTGCCCCACCTGCGGCGGTAAGCTTGTCATCCGCAAGGACGACCAGCCCGAGACCGTGCTCAATCGTCTGGAAGTGTACCGCAGGCAGACGGAGCCCCTGATTGACTATTACAAGCAGAAGGGTCTGCTGCGCGACGCCAACGGCGAAGGAACTTTGGACGCCAACTACGCCGAAGTTCTGGAGGCGCTCGGTATTCAATGATTACGCTCAAGAACCCGGCGCAGATCGCGAAGATGCGTTCCGCGGGTCACCTCCTGTACGACGTGCTTCAAAGCATCCGGGAGGTGATCAAGGCGGGGGAAAGCACCGCCGCGATCGACGCTTATGCCGAAGAGAAGATCAGGCGGGCAGGTGCCGTCCCTTCGTTTCTCCATTACCAGGGCTATCCCAAGTCCATCTGCGCGTCCATTGACGACGAGGTGGTGCACGGCATTCCCTCTGACTCCGCCATCCTGAAAGAAGGCAGCATCCTGTCGGTTGACTGCGGTCTGATTCTGGACGGCTGGCAGGCTGACAGCGCCTTTACAGTGGGCATCGGCAACATCTCAAAAGAGAAGGCCGAGTTGATCCGCGTGACCGAAGAATCCTTCTTTCTGGGCGCGGCCAAAGCAGTTGACGGCAATCGTCTGGGCGATATCGGCAGCGCGGTGCAGAAACTGGCGGAAGCGCATGGCTACGGCGTGGTGAGAGAGCTCACCGGCCACGGCATCGGCCGGAACATGCATGAAGACCCTTCTGTCCCCAATTATGGGCTGTCAGGGCACGGCACCCGGCTGAAGGCCGGCATGGTCATCGCCATTGAGCCGATGATCACCCTCGGCAGCTACCGTGTGATGGAGATGGAAGACGGCTGGACCATCAAGACGGTGGACGGTTCCCCTTGTTCCCACTACGAGCACACGGTTGCGATCACGGAAAGCGGCCCCGAGCTGCTCACTTTGCCCGGTTACAGCTTTCCGGGTTAAGGGAGGAAGATTTTGAAAGCACCCCTTCGTGAAGGAATTGTGGCTGTTTCACAAAAAGGTCGTGACAAAGGCCGTTCCTTTATGGTATTATATCAGTTGGACGCTGATTTCGTGCTGATTGCCGATGGTAGCACCCGGAAGCTTCAAAATCCCAAGAAAAAGCGCCGCAAGCACCTCATGTCAACGAGCGGGGAGTTCCCCCAGCTGGCAGAGAAGTATCAAGAGGGAAGACTGACAGACAGCGAGTTGCGCAAAGCGCTTGCAAAGCTGTCTGGAGACTGTCCTGACGCAGCCAATAAGGAGGGCTCAGTGTTTGGCCAAAAGTGATGTCATTGAAATCGAAGGGAAAGTAGTCGACGCATTGCCTAATGCGATGTTCCTGGTCGAACTGCCCAACGGGCACCAGATCATGGCGCATATTTCCGGCAAGATGCGCATGAATTTCATCCGCATTTATCCCGGCGACAAGGTTACCATCGAACTGTCACCTTATGACCTGACCCGCGGCAGAATTACCTGGCGCAGCAAAACGTAATCTTCGCTGCCTTTCGGCAGCTGATTTGAGGAGGTTAATCCCATGAAAGTTCGTCCCTCAGTAAAGCCCATGTGCGAGAAGTGCAAGGTCATCAAGCGCAAAGGCAATGTGATGATCATTTGTGAGAATCCCAAGCACAAGCAGAAGCAGGGCTGACTCAACCAGGTGATAAGCTGCGCGGGCGGCTGCCTCCTGCCTGGCAGGAGGACCGCGTGGTCAATCATATAGACCGTCCCCGCAAGGGCTCGGTCAACATTCATTCTTACCTATGATTAATGTGGAGGTGTATCCAACAGATGGCACGTATAGCGGGCGTTGACCTGCCGAATGAGAAGCGCGTAGAAATCGGGCTTACCTACATCTTTGGTATCGGCCTGAAGACTTCACAGACGATTCTGGCCGATACTGAAATTGATCCCAACACCCGTGTGAAGGATCTTTCCGAAAACGATATCAGCAAGCTGCGTGATTATATCGAGCATCATGCGAAGGTCGAGGGCGACCTGCGCCGTGAGATCTCGCTGAACATCAAGCGCCTGGTCGAAATTGGCTGCTACCGCGGTGTGCGTCATCGCCGTGGCCTGCCCGTCAGGGGACAGAACACCAAGCAGAACGCCAGAACCCGCAAAGGCCCCAAGAAGCAGGTGGCCGGCAAGAAGAAGGAAACCAAGTAAGCGTTTGATGTTGTAGGCAGTCCCGCCTACGGAAGGAGAATCTATGGCACCCAAAGCATCGCTTAAAAAAGTATCGCGCAAGCGCCGCGAAAAAAAGCTCGTCGAACGGGGCGTTGTGCATATCCGTTCTTCGTTCAATAACACCATTGTCACGATCACCGATGTGGCCGGCAACGCGCTCAGCTGGGCTTCCGCCGGCGGCATGGGTTTCCGCGGCAACAAGAAATCCACCCCCTTTGCGGCCCAGATGGCGGCTGAAACCGCTGCCAGGGCGGCCACTGAGTTTGGCCTCCGCACCGTGGATGTGCTGGTCAAGGGCCCCGGTTCGGGCCGTGAAGCCGCCATCCGCTCACTGCAGACCGCCGGTCTGGAAGTGACCATGATCAAGGACGTGACGCCGATTCCGCACAACGGCTGCCGTCCGCCAAAACGCAGAAGGGTGTAAGGAGGGAAAGTAAATGGCAAGAAATACTCAGCCGATTGCAAAGCGCTGCAAAGCACTGGATATCTCTCCCGCCGTGCTCGGCTACAGCAACAAGAAGACCACCCGCAACCCCGGCGGCGAGCGCCGCAGGAAGGTCAGCGAGTATGGCCTGCAGCTTAAAGAAAAGCAGAAGGTTCGTTTTATCTACGGTGTGCTGGAGCGTCAGTTCCGTCGCTATTACAAGCGCGCGGTCGATATGCGCGGCGTCACCGGCGAAAACTTGATGCAGCTGCTCGAGCGCCGTCTTGACAACGTGGTGTTCCGCCTGGGTTTCGGCAAATCCCGCCGTCATGCCCGCCAGCTGGTGACCCACGGGCATTTCCTGGTCAACGGCCGCAAGGTGGATATCCCCTCCTACACGGTGGATGTGGATGACGTGATTACCGTCCGCACCCGCAGCCGTGAAATGGAGCACTTCAAGGCCCTTCGCGAAGGAGGCTTCAACATCGTGCCCAAGTGGCTGTCACTGAACGCGGACGAGCTGAAGGCCACCATGGTGGCGCTTCCCGGCCGTGAGGATCTTGACTTCCCGCTTCAGGAGAACCTGATCGTCGAGTTCTACTCCCGCTAATCCATGATAATGGAGTCAACTACTTCGGACAGCAGATTAGCAATAGGAGGAAGAGAAGCTGTGATGGTAGATATTGAGAATCCCCGTATCGAACGCAGCGGCAGCCAGGATGAGTTCTATGGCCGGTTCACCGTAGAACCGCTTGAGCGCGGTTACGGCCATACGCTCGGCAATGCGCTTCGCCGCGTCCTGCTGAGCTCCCTTCCGGGAGCCGCCGTTACCAGCATCCAGATTGAAGGCATACAGCACGAATTTTCCACCATCCCCGGTGTCAAGGAAGATGTGACGGAGATTATTCTCAACATCAAGGAGCTGACGCTCCGCTCCTTCTGCGAAGAACCCAAGACCGTGGAAATCAATGTGACCGGCCCCAGGGAAGTGACCGCGGCCGATATTCGCGTGGACAGCGATATCGAAGTGGTCAACCCCGAGCTGCACATTGCCAGCCTCGGCAAGGACGCCAGCCTGCATATGTGGCTGACGGTTGACCGCGGCAGCGGCTATGTGCCCGCCGAGAAGAACAAGCCCAATCCCGCCGTCATCGGCCTCATTCCGATTGATTCGATCTATACTCCGATTCGCAAGGTCAACTATATGGTCGAAAACACCCGTGTCGGCCAGATTACGGACTACGATAAGCTGATCCTCGAAATCTGGACCAACGGCAGCCTCTATCCAGAGGAGGCCGTGGGTATGGCCGCCAAGCAGCTCACCGAGCAGCTGGCGCTGTTTACCCGCCTGACGGATCATCCGATTCAGCCGGCCGCCAGCGAAAACGAGACGGGCATGGCCGGAAAATCGGTCGATATGACGATTGAGGAACTGGATCTCTCGGTTCGTGCGTTCAACTGCCTGAAGCGCGCCGGCATCAATACGATCAGCGAGCTCATCCAGAAGGACCAGGAAGAAATGATGAAGGTTCGCAACCTTGGCAAGAAGAGCCTTGAAGAAGTCGAGCAGAAGCTCGAACTGCTGGGCTTGTCTCTGCGCCGCTCTGAAGAATAAACCACTGCCCCACCTGGGCAAAGGAGGATATCCCCATGGCTGTACAACGTAAACTTGGCCGGAGAAGCGACCAGCGTCAAGCTCTGCTGCGCAACCAAGTGACCAACCTCTTATGGTATGGCCGCATTGAAACGACTTTGGCCCGCGCCAAGGAAGTTCGCAGCATCGCAGACCGTCTGGTCACTCTGGCGATTCGCGAGCACGCTAACACCGTGAGCGCTAAGAAAGAGTATCATAACGAAAAGGGCCAGATTGTCAGCATTGACGTCGTCAACGACGCGCCCGGCAAGCTGCATGCCCGCAGGCTGATGATGGCCTATCTGTACGAAATGCCGCATGCCCGCCTGGACGATGAGAACAGGAAAGAATACCGCGAGCGCACGAAGGACAACAATCACCCCCTGATTGAAAAGATGTTCCGCGAGTACGCCCCCAAGTACCAGAAGCGCAACGAAGAAAAGAACGTTGCCGGCGGCTATACCCGCATCTATAAGCTGGGGCCCCGCCGCGGCGACGCCGCGGAGCGCGTGCTGATCGAAATGATCTAATAGATTGCTGCTTTTTCAAAGTGCCGGAAACGGCACTTTTTTGTTGCCAAAGATACCAAATCATCACGCTGATTGGCAGGCATTCGGGCGTTTCGGCATATTTTTCTTTTCTTCTTTCCATAAATAGGGTATACTGTTTTTAATATATCGGAAGGACGAGAGCGTGCGGAGGATAGCGGTTTTTGCAGGGGCCTTTGATCCCATTCATCTGGGTCATATTCAGGTCATTCAGTCGGTGCTTGCGGAAGGGCTGGCTGATCAGATTATCCTTTTACCAAGCTGCACACCGCCGTACCGAAAACCGATCATTCCGTCCGGGCCTCTTCGGGCGCTTTGCTCGGCAGCCATTCAAAACCTTTCGAATGTTGCTTTGGCGGATGAGAAGCCCCTGAGATCGGGGCAGAGCATCATCGAGGCCATCAAAGCCATCAAGCAGAAAAACGGCAAGGCGGAATACCTGTATATCGTTGGCGCCGATAAGCTGGCCGGCCTTCTGCACTGGTCCAAGGCGCCGAAGCTGTTTAAGCTTTGCCGCTTTCTTGTCTATCCCCGAAGCGGCTATATCGCGCCGGACATCATCCGCTTTGCCGCTCCGCACGGCCTGCAGGCTGAACTGGTTGCAATGCCCGAGGTCCGCATCAGCTCCGCCATGGTGCGCGCTGAGCTGAAGAAGCTGAAGGACGCTGATGGCATGCTGCAGCCGGACATCGCCCGGATGATTGCTCTGGGCGGCCTCTATCAGCCGCCTTACGCCGCAATGGTCAAAAACTATATGAGCCAGCGGCGTTATCTGCATACGCTTGGTGTGCGCGATCTGGCGGTAGACCTGGCACGGAAGTACGGGCTGTCCATGCAGGCCGCGGCTGTGGCCGGGTTGCTGCACGACTGCGCCAAGGAGATGGAGCTCAGCCTGATGCAGGCGATGGCCCGCCGGTGGGGGCTGTGCGACCATCCCGCCGAGCTTGAGAGCAACGCCCTGTTGCATGGCAAGGTTGCCGCTCTGTTTGCAAAGCAGAAGTACGGCGTGCAGAATGAGGACGTGCTAAATGCCATCCGCTATCACACAACGGGCAGGCCGGGCATGAGCAAAATGGAGCTCTGCCTGTTTGTCGCCGATAAGGCGGAGAAGGGCAGAAAACCCTATCCCGGCCTTGCTGAGATAAGGACGCTGATGTTTGAAAATCTGGAGGCCGCCGCTCTTGTATCGATGCGGGGCACCAAAAATTTTGTCAGCCAGCAGGGGGAAAGCTACAGCGAAGAAACTGACGCCGCCATCCGATATCTGGACAGGCAGGCCGTGTATCAATAAACAGGGAGGAAAAGGATGCAGGGAGCAGATTTAGCGAGAAAGGCCGCGGAACTCTTGTACGACAGGAAGGCAAGGGATATTCTTGCCCTGAAAGTGGACCATCTGATGGTTCTGACCGATTATCTTGTTTTGGCGACGGGCGCCAACGCGCTTCAGACCCATGCGCTGATGGAGCATTTGGATCAGGGGCTGAGCGCTCTGGGCGTTGTGCCCCGCCGCGTTGAGGGCCAGCAGGCTTCCCGCTGGATTGTGATGGATTACGGCAGCGTGATTGTGCATATTTTTCACCCGGAAGACCGGGAGTTTTACCGTCTGGAGCGCCTGTGGACCGACGGCAGCAACAGGCTGCCCCTGCCCTTTGAAGACGAAGGGAAAGACAAAACGGGGATATGAGCATCCAGCTGTATGTGTATAAGCGCAACTTTGACGTGCAGAAGGCGGAGCGCTTTCTGAAAGAGCGAAGGATCGCCTATCAGGCGGTGGATCTGAAAAAGCACCGTCTTGGTCGCCGGGAGCTGGAGCTGTTTGCGAAAGGGCGCGGCTGCAGGGGTATTATCAACCTGGAGGACGAGGCAGTGAAGTCACATCCCATCGCCTACGCGCCCGATGAGCAGACGATGCTTGACTATCTGATGGAAAACCCGCAGTTTTTGATCAGCCCGATTATCCGAAGCGGGCAAAAGGTCATGATCGGCTTTGAGGAGGAAGAACTGAAGCGTCTGATTGGCTGATCTTACGCACTGAACCTGACACGCTCAGCGTGTTTGCATCAATCACATTTGAAAGGAAGAGGCACTATGAAGAAACTTGTCATCGGGTTGGCTGTGGCTGCGCTTGCACTGGCTGTGATTCTGGGGGTTCAGGTTGGGCAGACGAATAAAGTAAGAACTGAGCTTGCAGCTCAGACAGAGAAGACAGCTGCGCTGGAGCCGCTTGCGGCGGAAGTGGACGGGCTGAAAAAACAGCTTGCGGATATGACGGAAGCTACCGAGAAACAGCTGAAGGAAGCGAAGGAAGCGTCCGACCTTGTCACGGCGGAAAAGGAAACGCTGGCTCAGGAAATGGAAACTGTCAAGCAAAAGGCCGCGGAACTGGAAACCCAGCTGAAAGAAGCGCAGGATGGCTCGACAGCTGTCAGCGGAGAGCGTGACGCGCTGGCGATTGAAGGCGAGGCTGCCAAAGCCCGGATAGCCGAGCTTGAGAAGCAATTGAAATCTTCGCAGGATGAAGGCCTTGCGCTCAGCGGCGAGCGGGATTCGCTCAGCCTTGAAGCTGAGACAGCCAAAGGGATGGTCAATGAGCTGGACAAGCAGTTGAAGGATGTTCAGGCTCAGATGCAGACTGTTAAGGACGAACGAGACGCCAAAGCGGCAGAGCTGGATAATCTGAAGGCGGATCTCGAGTCTGCCAAGAGTAAAGCGGCAGAGCTTGAAACAAATCTGGACAATGCGAAAAAGGAAGCGGCTGCTTTGACCGGTGAGCGTGACGGCCTGAAAGCAGAACTCGAGACTGCGAGCTCCAACCAGAAATCGCTGGAAGCGCAGGTGCTCGCGCTCAGCGGCGAGGATACAAAGGCTACGCTCAAGGCCGCGCAGGATGAAGTGGCTGCGCTGCAGGCCTCCCTGTCGGAGGTTGAACTGGCAAAAAACGAAGCTTCCCTCAAAGTGACAGAAACCGAGACTGCCGCCGCGAATATGAAAGCTGAAATGGAAGACAAGCTGAAAGCGGCGGAAAGCGCCCGGGACGAGGCGCTGGCCAAAGTGAAAGCGATGGAAGAAGCTGCCCTGAAAGCCAAGGCAGAGTTTGATGAAAAGCTGATGCGTCTGGAAGCCAGCTTGAACGAAGCTCTGGCAGCGAAGGCTGAAGCATTGCCTGTGATGACAATGGAAGAGCTGGCCAAGTATAACGGGAAGGATGGCCAGCCGGCCTATATCGCGGTGGATGGCGTTATTTATGACGTGACGAATGTGCCCGCCTGGGCGGAAGGCTCGCACAATGGGTTTGAGGCCGGGCAGGATCTGACAGAAGAAATCAAGAACCGCTCTCCGCATGGCGTTGCCAAACTCGAAGGGCTGACCAAGGTCGGTACGCTGGCAGGGGAATAAGGCGGCGTATTGCCGTATTTTTCAGGCAGACTGTCGGCAGATAATGGAATTCTCATTCAGCAAGGGGTTGTCGCAGGCGGCAACCCCTTTTACTTGAGCAATAACGCAGGGATTGCATTTTACCATGCCGCATGGCTATGCTATAATGCAAAAAAGAAGCCAAGCGTATGGAGGCTGGGTGAATAGTGAGCAGAAATGCAGCGCCGAAAATAACTGATCAGCATAAGGAGACCCGGCAGGCAGCCGGCAGCGGGCTTTTCAGCGCGGTCAAAGCGCTGCGCGGATCCCGGCTGCAGTATATGCTGATTTTTTCGCTGGCGCCCATCTTTCCCAACATGAAAAACAGCCTGATATCCGGCGCGCACAGCATCTGGGGGATGAACCCGACCTTTGCCATGGGCATCGCCTACTCGCTGGGGATAGGGCTGATTTTTCTGCTGATTCAGCCCGCCGCGCTGCACAGGGCGGCGCAGGTCATGTCCATGGCCACGGCGGCGTTGTTCGCCTTCTGGGTGACAGTACCGACGGGAGAGGCTGGCCCCTGGCTGGGCTTATTGTTCAGCCTGGGCCTCGGGTGCTGCTCCGGCCTTGCTCTTTTTGGCTTTACCTACGCGCTTAATGATACCGAAAGACTTTTTGGCGCGACGCTGACCGTTCTGTTCTGCATGCTGAGCCAGCTGATTATGTCGTTTCCTTTTTTACAGCACATGAGCGGCACCCTGTATCTGGGCGCGCAGGTGCTGGTCACCCTGCTGTGCCTGACCAGATTTCATCCAGCTGACTATGCGGGCGAATTGCCAAGGCAGCCGGCACAGGGCCGTAAGCTCCTGGCTGTTATGCTGTCTTTCTTCTTCGCGCATCGGGCAGTCGTCTTTTTTTACTGCTATCTGCCCCACGCGTCCTACAACCCGCTGATCGGCCTAGCAAGTATCATTGTTTTTGCGGCCAGCGTGCTGTATATCTTCTTTCGGTTCAGATTCAACGTCTGGTATCTGGGCATCCTGTTTTTCGCGGGGATGCTCGTCAGCTATCTGATGCATCAGGCGCTTGGAAAAGAAGAAAGCCTGCTGTACGCGGACATTCTGCAGGGCTTTGGCTATATGGGCTATATCGTTTCCTACTATCTGCTGGGCTCCACCCTGAAGCGCCAGGCGGATTATCGCCGCTTCCGCCTGATTATCCTGGTGATCTTCGTTTGCTCCATGGTGTTGCATGTTGTGCCGGGCACGCTGAATCAGCGCGTTCCCCAGCACATGCCTCTGATTGGCGGGCTGATGACGCTTGGCTTCTTTATTCTGTTCGCTTTGCTGTCGCCTGTTTTTTCGGACGAGGTCTTTTCCAGAGCGCAGGAGGATCCGGCGCTGCGTCGGCGTCAGCGCATGCAGCAATACGGCCTGACCGCCAGAGAACAGGAAATCGTCCTGCTTTTACTGCAGGGCAATCTGCTGAAGGAATGCGCCGCCGCGCTGGATATTTCGCTGGATACCGTCAAGTTTCACAGCAGAAACATTTATAAAAAGCTAGGCATCAGCGGGCGAAATGAGCTGCTGAACGCCTTTAAAGACGCGTAAAAATCTATATATGGCTACAGTCAGCCTTTGATGCCGCCCCTCGCCACGCCGTTGATGATCTGCTTTCTCGCAAAGAGGAAGAGCAGGATCATCGGCAGCACCACCACGGTAGAGGCGGCCAGCATCTGCTCGTTGTTGGAGCCGACCTCGGTGGTAAAGGTATAGAGGCCGAAGGGCAGGGTGCGGTTGGCGTCCGTCTTGATGACGAGCAGCGGCCACATAAAGCTGTTCCACGAGGCCAGGCCGTTGAGCAAAATGATGGTTACCAGCGAGGGGCGGGCGATGGGCACCATCACCTTCCACAGGTAGCGCCAGTTGGTGCAGCCGTCTACGCGGGCGGACCAGTAAAGCCCGTCCGGGATAGTTTGAAAGAAATTGCGCAGGATATAGGTGTAGAAAATACTGCTGGTAAAGGGGATGACCAGCGCGAAGCGGGTATCGTTCAGGCCGACCCGTACGATGGTCTGGTAGTTAGTGATGACCAGCATTTCAAAGGGCACCATCATCATGCTGAGCAGCAGCGAGAAGAGCACCTCCCGCCCCGGGAAATTGAGCCTTGAAAAGGCGAAGGAAGCCAGGATGGTGGTGATGGCGGTGGTGGCCACGCTGGCGCTGGTGATCATGACGGAATTGATGAAATACTTTTCAAAGGGCGCTGTCTTGAGCGCGATGCGGAAGTTCTCAAAGTTCAGCCAGTTTCTGGGCAGCCAGGTCGGGGGATAGATGCTCATCTCGGCCGAGGTCTTAAAGGACGAGGAAATCATCCAGTAAAAGGGAAAGATCATGATCAGCGCGCCGACCACGAGCAGAAAATACAGCGTGGTTCTGGCCGTGCCCTGACGCGTGCGGTAGGAATGGTTGAGAAAGAGACCGGCCGCCGCCGCGAGGATGCCGCCCGCGATAAGACCAGCGGCTCCCGCGCGGTTGGAAAGTGAGAGAAAGGCGACGAGGCCCATGACGGCCAACAGAGTGCCGGAAGCGTACAGCCCGGTGCCCAGACGTTTTTTCAGCAGTTTATCCAATTCCGTCCGCCTCCTCAGTCATATTTCCACTTGCGCTGGATAAAGCGCTGCAACGCCGTGAAAAGCAGGATGAATACAAACAGGATGATGGCCGCCGCGGCCGACCGGCCCAGCTCATTCTTTTCACGCAGCATATCAAAGATATAATACACCACGGTATACAGGTTGCTGACAGGACCGGGCGTGCCGTTAAAAAGCACGTTGACCTCGGTAAACACCTTGAAGGCGGAGATGGAGTTGATGATCAGCACCAGCCCGATGGTGGGGGAGAGCAGCGGCAGGGTGATGCGTCTGAAAATTCGGAACTGCCTGGCCCCGTCTACCTTGGCCACGGTATAGAAGGTATCGTCAATGTTCTGCAGGCCGCTCAGCAGCAGGATGATGGTGAAGGGCAGGGCTGACCAGATGCCGAAAATCACCAGCACCGTCATGGAGTGCGAAGCGTGCTGCAGCCAGTTGATCTTATCCACCCCGAACACGCCGAGCAGGGCGTTGAGCACGCCGAACTCGCGATTGAAGATCCAGCGCCAGACAAGGCCCACCGCCGTGATGGAGGTGACCATCGGCAAAAAGTAGGAGGTCTGAAAGACGGAGGCAAGCCGCAGCTTCTGGTTGAGCAGGTAGGCAATGATGATGGCCAGCGCCGTCGAGATGGGTACGGTGTACATGACATACAGAAAAGTGTTGCCAAGTCCCTGCAGAAAGTAGTTGGTGGTGCCTGGGGTGCCATTGATGACATCCACGTAGTTGCCAAGGCCCCAGCCGGTAAAGCTGCCCTCCAGCCTATAACGCTCCTGAAAGCTCATGATGACAACGCGTACGATGGGGTAGAGCGTAAAGATGGCGACGCCGATAAAAAAGGGAAGCAGATAATCCACAGGCTCAAGCAGCTCGCCCACCCGCGCGCGCTTACGCTCATCATAGCGCAGCCAGGCAAACAGCAGCGCGCCGGCGAACAGCAGGCAGAAGCTGCCAAGGGCAAGCAGCGGCATATAGTAATACATCAGTCCGTAGCCTGCTTCCGTCACCCGCAGGGAGAGGCGGGTTTTGGCAAGGCTCGTGGCCTCCTCCGCGGCGGCAACGGCGGCGGCAATGCGTGCAACAAGCTCGTCCTCGCCTGCCTGAAACGCCTGCGCGATGACGGCGCTTTTTTCCGCGTCAGAGACACGCTTCAATACGCCGCCCAGCAGCGTCTCCACTGAGCCGCGGGCAATCTCCTCATTGGAAAGCCCCTGCGCTACGGAAGAAGCAATGCTCTCCTTCAGCTTGCGCTTGCGCGAGTCAATGCCGGTTTTCACCTGCCGTTCGCTGCCGGGCTCTGCGCTGTTTGCCAGCTCCTGCACAGCGCCGGCAGCTGATGCCAGGTGGGCGTCCACCCGCACCACGCTTTTCTGCTCCAGCGTGCGCGCGTCCAGCGCCCTGTAGCCATACAGACCCAGACCCAGCAGAACAAGGCCGAGCAGGGCAAAGACGATGATATGCAAAAGCAGACGCTTGACGCCCGGCCGGGTTTTTCTGATTTTTGCCTGACTGCTTTCCTGCATCAGTAGCGCGCCCCCGTCTCAAAATCAAACACAAAGGTGCCGCGGCTGCGCAGCCCCAGGTGTACCGTGTCGCCCTTTTTGAGCCCGTAGTCGGAGGAGATATAGGCCCTGAAACTGTGCCCGCCGAAGCGGAGCTGCGCCATCTCTTCCTTGCCCATCTGGTACACATTTTCTACAAGACAGCTCATGCGGTCGGGCGCCGGCCCCTCTTCCACCAGAAAGCTCTCGGCTCGGATAGCGAGGTTGACCTTGGTGCCGTCCGGCACCGAGGCAAAGCCCGGCAGCGTCAGCGATGCGCCTTGATCGGCCCTGAACACGCCGCCTGAAATAACGCCGGGAATGTTGTTGATGGGCGGGTTACCGAGGAAGTCGGCCACAAACTGGTTGTGCGGGTCGTTGTACAGCTCCTGCGGCTTGGCGTGCTGCTGCAGCACGCCGTCCTTCATCAGCACAATGTGGTCGGAGATGGACATGGCCTCTTCCTGGTCGTGGGTGACAAAAATGGTGGTTACCTTGGTTTCCTGCTGAATGCGGCGGATCTCCTCGCGCATTTCAAGCCGCAGACGGGCGTCAAGGTTGGAAAGCGGCTCGTCCAGCAGCAGCAGGCGGGGCTTTTTGACCAGCGCCCGCGCGATGGCGACGCGCTGCTGCTGGCCGCCGGACAGCTGCCTGGGCTTGCGGCCCAGCATGTTCTCCATATGGACAAGCCGGGCCATCTCCGCCGCGCGCTCCTCGCGCTCGGCTTTCGGCACCTTTTGGATCTCCAGCGGGAAACAGATATTGCCCATCACCGTCATGTGGGGGTACAGGGCGTAGTTCTGAAAGACCAGCCCGATGCCGCGCTGCTCGGGGGCGATATCGGTGACATCCTCCCCGTCAAAGAATATTTTGCCGCCAGATACCGGCAGAATGCCCGCCAGCATATTGAGCACCGTACTCTTGCCGCAGCCCGAAGGCCCCAGCAGACAGACCAGTTCGCCGTCTTCCAGCGTCACGCTGAAATTGTCGACAGCCGTGAAGTGTCCGAATTTCTTGCTGAGGTTTTCCATCACAACGCGCATCGCTGAATTCTCCCATCGATTAAATGAAAAGAGGGGGCTGCCGCTCAGCAGCAGCCCCCGGGAAAGCCTTATTTGTCTTGCAGGGCGGCGTTGGAAACAGTGACAGCCTCAGTCCAGGCTTCGTCAACGGTCAGGTCGCCGAGAGCGGCCTTTTCGATGGCGGCCTTGAGGGCGTCACGCACCACGTTGGCGCCTTCCACTGCGGGCAGGGAGCCGGCGATGTTCAGGTTCTTGGCGACGGCGTTCAGCGCCTGCGCGGCCAGCGTATCCTGAGCGATGTAGGCCTTATAGGCATCGGTCTCCTTGGTCCAGCTGTAGGGAGCCAGCGCGGTCACAGCCTCCACCCAGCCGGCGTTCACATCGGCGGAGATGAAGTACTTCACAAACTCGTAGGCAGCCTGCGCCCTCGCGTCGTCCTTGTAGTTGAACACGATGGGGCCGCGGTTCCAGGAAGGATACCAGGTCGCGGCGGGCACGGGCGCCATGGCGAACTCAAAAGCGTCGTCAGCGGGCTTGATGTAGGGGAAGCCAGCGGAGGAGCCGATGTAGCTGGCCACGATGCCGGCGTTGAAGTCTTCGGAGAAGTAGTTGCCGGAGGATTTGATCAGGAAGTAGCCTTCCTTCACCATGTCAACCAGCCACTGAACCTTGGCGCGCACTTCGGGCGTATCGAAGAGAACTTCCTTCTTCTCCACGTCGATGTAACCGGCGCCGGCGGTCTCCATGATGAACATCTGCACCAGGTCGGTCAGGCTGTCGCAGCCCAGGGCGGCGATGCCCTTCTGCTCCTTGATGGTCTTGGCAGCGGCTTCCATCTCTTCCCAGGTGGTGGGCACGGCGATCTTCAGCTCGTCAAACAGGGTCTTGTTGTAGAAGAGGATCGGGCCGGTGGTGTAGGCGGGCAGATAGTGGATGCCGCCGTCCACAAAGGCCTTGACCTCGCCATTCATGACGCCCTCGGTCAGGGAATCGTCAAAGCCTTCGATGCCGATTTCTTCGTCGTAGATATACTGGCTCAGATCGGTCAGATAGCCGCCGCTCACATAGCTGGCGGCCTCGGAGGCATAGTTGAAGATGATGTCAGGGCCGACGCCCGCGATTACGGCGCTCTTCACGTTGCCCAGGAAGCCGTCATAGGGCTGGCTCAGCAGCTCAATCTCGTACTTGTCCTGAGAAGCGTTGAAATCGGCCACAGCCTTGGCCAGGTATTCTTCCTGACCCTTGGTGAAGGTATGCCAGATGCTGGCCTTGACCTTGCCGGTCGCGGGCATCACTTCGGCAGCCATATCTTCGGCCTTCTCGCCGACGGCGGCGGCAGCTTCGGTCATGGCGTCCTTGACCTCTTCGGCCTTTTCGGCCACGGCGGCAACGGCTTCTTCAGCCTTCTCACCGGCAGCGGCAGCCACTTCGGCCACAGCGTCTTTGGCGGTTTCGGCAGTCTCAGCCACGGCGGCGACGGCTTCTTCGGCCTTGTCACCGGCAGCGGCGGCCATTTCGGTCACGGCGTCCT
>CAYZTQ010000001.1:81424-86988 GCA_964481445.1 uncultured Christensenella sp.
ACGGCTTCTTCGGCCTTGTCACCGGCAGCGGCGGCCATTTCGGTCACGGCGTCCTTGGCGGTTTCGGCAGTCTCGGCCACGGCGGCGACGGCTTCTTCGGCCTTGTCACCGGCAGCGGCGGCCACTTCGGTCACGGCGTCCTTGGCGGTTTCGGCAGTCTCGGCCACGGCGGCAACGGCTTCTTCGGCCTTTTGCTCAACCGCGGCGACAGCCTCGGTAGTGGTTTCCTTGGCCTGCGAGGCCATGTCGGCTACGGCAGCAGCGGCGTCTTCAGCCTTGGGGGCTGCTTCGGCGGCAGGGGCTTCGGTAGCGGGCTCAGCAGTGGGGGCTTCGGTAGCTGGCTCCGCGGTCGGCGCTTCGGTAGCGGGCTCCGCAGTGGGCGCCTCAGTGGCAGCCTCGGTCGCCGCGGGCGCGGCTTCAGGGGCCTGCGTTACTTCCGCGGGAACGGGAGCTTCGGGGGCGGGCTTGGTGGCGAAGTAGATGCCGACAGCGGCGGCAACCACAAGTACGACCACTAAGATAGTAGACCATGTTTTCTTGGACATATTATCCTCCCTGGTATTTTTTGAGCGTACACGCTAAAGATTTATAAGCAGGCGCATCACTCAATGCCTTTTGTATTATACCCGTTCATAAAAGTGTTTACAACTCTTGTGACCCGTCCGTCAGGCGCGAGCAAAGGTTTTACCCGGAATTTACACATGCGCTGCAAGCAAACGCTATTCCGCCTCGAACTGCGCCGCGTAGAGCGCCGCGTAAAAGCCGCGCAGCCGCATCAGTTCCTCGTGCTTTCCCTGCTCCACAATGCTGCCGCCGCGTATGACCAGGATGTTGTCCGCGTTTTCAATGGTGGAAAGGCGGTGGGCGATGATGAAGGCGGTTTTGCCTGCCGTCAGCCTGCGCATGGCGGCCTGTATCTGCCGTTCCGTCTGCGTATCCACATTAGAGGTAGCTTCATCCAGTATCAGCATCGGCGCGTCGGACAGCATGGCCCGCGCGATGGTGAGCAGCTGCTTTTGCCCCTTGGAGATGCTCGTGCCTTCCGCGCCGATGACGGTATCATAGCCCTCCGGAAGGCATCTGATAAAGCCATCCGCTTTGGCCGCGCGCGCGGCAGCCTCCACCTCTTCGCGCGTGGCCTGCGGCCTTGCGTAGGCGATATTCTCGTGAATGGTGCCGCCAAACAGCCAGGAATCCTGCAGCACCATGCTGTAGGCGCGCCGCAGGCTTTTTCGGGTCAGGCCGTAGATATCCCGCCCGTCAAGCAGCAGGCTGCCGGAATCCGCGTCATAAAAACGCATCAGGAGGTTGATCAGCGTGGTCTTGCCTGCGCCCGTCGGGCCGACGATGGCGGTGACGGAGCCCGCGGGGGCCAGCATGTTAAAGTGCTCGATCACCGGGATGGAAGGCTCGTAGCGGAAGGAGACATCGCTGGCCAGAACGTCGCCCTTGACCTCACTCAGCGCGAAGGCACCCGGCGCGTCGGCTTTTTCCGGGGGTTCGTCAATCATGCGAAACACCCGCTCTGCCGCGGCGAAGGCGCTTTGCAGGTCGCCTAAAATGTTCGCCGTCTCGTTGATGGGACCCGAGAATTTGCGGGAGTACTGGATAAAGGAAGAAATGTCGCCAAGGCCCACACGGCCCGCCAGATAGAGCAGCGAACCGAACATGCTGATCAGGGCGAGCGAAATGTTGTTGATAAAGTTGACCGAGGGGCCGACCAGCGTGCCGAAATACTCGCTGGTGGTGTAGGCGTCGACCGCCTGTCTGTTGATCTGGTCAAACTCGTCCAGCACCTGCGCTTCCCGCCCGTAGGCCTTGGTGGTCAGCTGACCGGCCATCATTTCTTCCATATAGCCGTTCAGCTCGCCCAGCCTGGCCGAGCGTTTTCGGAAAAGCGGCTTGGTTTTTCCGGTGATCCAGCGCGTATACAGCGCGGTCAGCGGCACGGTGAAGGCGAAAATCAGCACCAGCTGCGGCTGGATGGACAGCATCAGCACCAGCGAGACGCTGACGGTGATCAGGCTGTTGAGAATCTGCAGGAAATCGGTGGACAGGCTTTCGTTGACCGTATCCACGTCGTAGGAAAGCACACTGATCAGGTCGCCGGCCTGATGCCTGTCAAAAAAGCCGACCGGCAGGCTGGTCAGCCGGTCAAACACATCCTTGCGCATGCGGTAAGTGGTGTTGCGCGTTAGGCGGACAGTGACACGCCCCAGCAGATAACCAGAAAGGGAGGAGGCCAGGTAACAGGCGGCCATCAGAGTGGTATAGAGAAAAAGCTTTTCATAATCCGCCTCGCCCGGGCCGATGCCGATCGCGTCGATGGCAAGGCCGGAGAGCTTCGGGCCGACCAGAGACAGAGCGTTTGTCAGGATGACCAATAGCACTGCCAGCACCAGCAGAAGGCGGTACTTGCCCAAATACAGCCACAGTCGCCTCAGCAACTTCAGTCGGGGGATCTTCGGCGCCTGCCGGGCGGAAGAAGGCTTATTGCTCATCCGTTATCCCTCCCCGCGCGCCCATTTGAAGCTCCGCGATTTCGCGGTAGGCCGGGCAGCTGTTCATCAGCTCCTGATGGCTGCCGCAGCCGATGGCGCGGCCTTCATCCAGCACCAGAATCTGATCGGCGTTCATGATGGAGGAAACCCTCTGGGCAATGACCAGCTTGGTCGTATGATTGTAGTTTTTCGCAAGCGCTTTTCTGAAGGCGGCATCGGTGCGGTAGTCGAGCGCCGAGGAGCTGTCATCCAGAATCAGCAGTTCCGGCTGCCCCGCGAGCGCGCGGGCGATCAGAATGCGCTGCTTCTGGCCGCCGGAAAGGTTGTTGCCCTTCTGCGCGGCGCGATAATCAAGGCCCTCCTTGAAGCTTCTGATAAACTCGGCGGCCTGAGCGTCCTCCGCGGCCTGCCACAGGCGTTCATCCGGGATATCCCGATAATAGCGGATATTTTCGCGCAGGCTTTCAGCCATGATAAAGTCGTTTTGAAAAACGACGCCGATGCCCTCCCTCAGCTCGTCCGCTGGGACGGATAAGATGTCGCGGCCCCTGATCAGGATGCTGCCTTCGTTTGCCTCATACAGGCGGAGCAGCAGCTTGATCAGGGTGGTTTTGCCGCTGCCCGTGGCGCCGATGATACCGAGCGTCTCTCCCTGCATGAGGGAGAAGCTGATGTGCCGGAGGGCGTATCCCTTGCCGCTGTAGCCGAAGCTGACATCGCGGAATAGAACATGCGGCGCTCCGGCGTTCGCCTCCCCGAGCCCCGGCAGGGGGGCGTCCTCCGGGATGCTCAGCACCTCGGCCACGCGTCGGGCGGAAGCGATACCGCGCGACAGCATGATGAAAATGCGCGTGATGCCCATCATGGCCATGGAAATCAGCGTGAAGTAATTGAGGAAAGCGATGATGGCGCCTGCGGTGGAAAGGCTGTTTGAAACAAGGTAGCCGCCCGCCAGCACCACCGCGGTCAATCCCAGGTTGAGGGTGAGCGAGGTGAGCGGGTTGCTGAGCGCGGAGACGCGCCCCGCCTGCTGAAAGGTATCCGCCAGATGCGCGTTGACGCCGTCAAAGCGCCGCTGCTCGTATTCAGTTTTGGACAGCGCCTTGATGATGCGGATACCTGAAATGTTCTCCTGCGTGACCCGCACCAGCTGATCCAGAATCCCCTGCTGCTTGGTATACAGGGGCACGGTTTTGCTGGTGATGCCGTACACAATGAGAAAAATGAAGGGCAGCGCGAAGACCAGCACCAGCGTCAGCCGCAGGTCGAGCGACAGGGTCATGATCAGCCCGCCGATCAGCAGAATAGGGGCGCGCACGCCCATACGCTGCGTCCGGTTGAGAAACTGATTGATGTTGTAGGTATCGCTGGTCAGCCTGGAGACGGCGGAGGACAGGCTGATTTCCTCAAACCGCGCCAAGGGAAGGCGGCTGAATTTGGAGAACAGGTCGTGCCGCAGCTTCAGCGTGACCTTGCCGGAGGTTCTGGCGGCGGTTCTGTTGGCGTAGACATTGGTCGTGATAGACAGCGCGGCGCACACAATCATCATGCCGCCCCAGAAATAGATCTGTCCCGGGTCGCGGCTGGGCACGGCGCGGTCGATGATGCGGGCGAGCAGGGAGGGGATGATCAGATCCATCATGGCGGCGAAAAATTTGAACGCCATGGTCCAGAGCATGATGGCTGTGTGCGGTTTCAGATATTGCAGTAGAACCTTCAAAGCAGCGGGCCTTCTTTCCCTTCATCCCAGCTGACGGCGCGCGCTCTCATCATATCGAGCATGCTTTCAAGCAGCCGCAGCTGCTCGCCGGACATTCCTTCGGTCAAAAAGGCGTTCCATCGTTCGTTGACCTTCAGGATCAGGGGCTCAGCCCGCCGGGCTTTGTCGGTTGGGTGGATTTCCATCAGCCGTTTGTCCTGCGGGCTGACTTTTCTTTGAATAAATTCCGCGTTTTCAAGCAGGGAGAGCTGCCTTGCCGCGTTGGAAGGGTTGACGTGCAGAGCGCGGGCCAGCTGCTCCTGCGACATGCCGGGGCGCGAGCAGATGTGCAGGATATAGGGCGCCTGCGCGGCGCTGATGCCCTCGGATGCCAGCGCCAGGCTGCGGAACTGATTGCCGCACCTGGCCAGTATATTGAGGTTTCTGGTGATGGAAGGCATGCTGTCCTCCTTGAGATAGAATCTTGCGAACGCAATCATTGCGGTCGCAATGATTATAAGAAGAAAAGCAAAGCCGGTCAATCGGATGAAGAAAATTCTAAAAAAATAAATTGTGGAAGCCTTGACGGTGAAGGAGACCGGCGAAGATCGGGGTACGTATCAATCGGCAATTCCTGTATTGCTTCATGCGGGAAAGCTATGCTATACTCTCTTTTGCGCCGAAGTGGTGGAATGGCAGACGCTACGGACTCAAAATCCGTTGGTAGCAATACCGTGCGGGTTCAAGTCCCGCCTTCGGCACCAGTATGAGCCGCATGCGTTCTAATCAGAAAGCTTGCGGCTCTAATTTTATGCTTGGCCGTATAGGAATCAATGATTGACAGTGCCTTAGCTGATAGTTGAAACGATTATCATCTTGAATCAGGTTCAGCATCAGAAAACGGCCGTCCGGCACCTCGCGTTGTCAGGAAACAGCCTGGATGGGTATCATACTTATGGATGAGGTTGCTTTTTGTAGATGGGGAAGTAGTAACCTGTTCTACTAAAGGAGCGCCGCGTCGATTCAAGAATGAAGATATTAATATGAGAGGATATTGTTATGAGTGAGTATACCAAGATAAGCTCCGTCAAAGCGCGGGAGATTCTGGATTCGCGCGGGAACCCCACCATCGAGGTGGAGATCGGCCTGGTTTCGGGCGATGTAGGCGTTGCGGCCGTACCTTCCGGCGCGTCGACCGGCACGCGGGAAGCCATTGAGCTGCGCGACGGCGATAAGGGCCGTTTCGGCGGCAAGGGCGTTCTGAAGGCCGTGCAAAATGTGAATGAAGTGATCGGCCCAGCCATCATCGGTATGGACGCGATGAATCAGCGCAAGCTGGATGAGGCCATCCTCGCGATGGACGG
>CAYZTQ010000002.1:0-39576 GCA_964481445.1 uncultured Christensenella sp.
GGTGGGCCTTCAGGGACTTGAACCCCGGACCAACCGGTTATGAGCCGGCCGCTCTGACCAACTGAGCTAAAGGCCCATTGCCAGCTCTGATGGGAACAAGCATAGCGGAGAAAAAGTGGTGACCCCGAGGGGACTCGAACCCCTGTTACCGCCGTGAAAGGGCGATGTCTTAACCGCTTGACCACGGGGCCACGGACTTGCCTTCCCCCGGAAATGGTCGGGGTGAAGGGATTTGAACCCCCGGCCCCATGCTCCCAAAGCACGTGCGCTACCAGGCTGCGCTACACCCCGAAGGTACTGCCGCTCACAAGCGACAGATAGTATATTAACAATTTCAAATAGGCTTGTCAACATTATTTTTTCTCATATTTTCTCCACCATGTGAATTTGTGTAAAATTGACAAAAACCCGCCTGTCAACTATCATTACTACGAATTCTGTACAACTAATGGAGGGATTGATGATGGATCAGACAGCCCACCCCCGTTTTACCATTAAAATGAAATCCGGTGCAGTGATGAAGGGCGAGCTTTACCCGGAAATCGCCCCGCAGTCGGTCGGCAATTTTATTTCCCTTGCGAACAATGGTTTTTATAATGGATTGACCTTTCACCGTGTCATCCCCGGCTTCATGATTCAGGGCGGCTGCCCCAACGGCAACGGTATGGGCGGCCCCGGTTACTACATCAAAGGAGAATTCGCGCAGAACGGGATTGACAACCCTTTGAAGCACACCTATGGCGTGCTGAGTATGGCCCGAAGCATGCGGAAAGACTCTGCCGGATCCCAGTTCTTCATTATGACTTCCAATTCCCCCCATTTGGATGGTTCCTACGCCGCCTTTGGCAAGGTACTGGAAGGCATGGAAGAAGCGGACAGAATCGTACAGGTGAATCGCGACCATAACGACAGGCCGCTCGAGCCCCAGATTATCGAATCCATTACCATTGAAACCGAAGGCAGGGAATACGGTTTTCAGAAGCTGTAAGGAGAAAGCGTGGAAAAGGAAAAACGGGAAGTTCGCATAGCGGGCAGGAGCTATACCCTGTCTTCGGCAGAAACACCTGGGCATATCGACCGAACGGTCAGACTGCTGAATGCCCGGTTGAATGAGGTCTATGCTCTTTCTTCCCGAATCGATAAAGAGACGGCGGCAATCGCCGCCGCTCTTTCTTTAGCGGACGAATTGATTAAGGCGCAGGATGACAATACCCGCCTGCGAAAAAACTTGATTCAAAGCAATGAGCGAAAACACGATCAGCAAAGTTGAGCTTCTGGCCCCCGCGGGTAGCATGGAGGCTTTTTATGCCGCCATTCATAATGGGGCGGATGCCGTGTACCTTGGCGCGAGAGCCTTCGGCGCGCGCTCAAGCGCCGGCTTTGATGATCAGGCGCTTCAGAGCGCAGTTCGTTATGCGCATTTGTACGGCAGAAAAGTGTACGTCACGCTCAATATTCTGATGAAACAGAGCGAGATTTCACAGATTACCGAAATTCTGCGTTTTCTTGACGCTGCAAAGGTGGATGCGGTTATTGTGCAGGATTTGGGCCTGATGCATTTCATTCGCCGCACTCTTCCCCATCTCCCTGTGCATGCCAGCACGCAGATGAGCATCCATAACGCCTCCGGCGCGCAGCTGATGCGTCAATATGGCCTGACAAGAGTCGTTCTGGCCAGAGAATGCAGCCTTGAAACCATCCGCTCCGTCGCTGCGACAGGCATTGAGACAGAGGTATTTGTACACGGCGCTCAATGTGTATCTGTCAGCGGGCAATGTCTGCTTTCCTCACACATCGGCGGCCGCAGCGGCAACCGCGGAAGATGCGCGCAGCCTTGCCGCACGCAGTTTTCTTACAGAGGCAAAGAAGGCGCCTGGCTTTCTCCAAGGGATCTTTCCCAGCTTGACCGCCTTGAGGATTTGCTCAACGCGGGAGTCAGCAGCCTGAAAATTGAAGGCAGGCTGAAGCGTCCGGAATATGTAGCGACGGTCACGCGAGTTTACCGCCAGACTCTTGACAGATGTTTAAACGGCACTCTGTCCCATGCGCTGCCTGTGGAGCGCAAAGCGCTGCTACAGATTTTTAACCGCGGCGGCTTTACCGAAGGCTGGGCGTTTGGCAAGGCTGATGCCCTGCAAATCAACCCTGCCCGTGTTTCGCACGAAGGGCTGCCGCTGGGCAAAATCAAAGCAGTCAACAGGCGGAACGGTTTCTGGCTGGCTCAAATCCAGTTGAATGATACTCTGCACAACGAAGATCATCTTCAGGTTCGGGGAATGCAGGAACAGGAAATGATCTATTCCGGCCCTGAGGCCCCTCAGGGAGGCGCAGCGACGCTCAGGCTGCATCAGGACGCAAGAGCAGGCGACAGTGTGTATCGTCTGACTGACGCAAGCCAGCTGGCGGAAGCCAAAAAGAGTTATGAAAGCGCAATGCCGCCAATCCCCCTTGATATAAAGCTGCGTCTAACGCCTGGCAAGCCCTCCGTTTTATCGCTGTCCAAAGAAAATCTGCGCCTGACGGTTGAGGGAGAAACGGCGCAGAGTGCGGTGTCTCAGCCTTTGGATCGCGAAGCCGCGCTGAAAGCGATTCAAAAAACCGGAGACAGCCCTTTCGCTGTCCGTTCCTTTGATTTTGAATGCTCTGCCCCCTGCTTCATGCCGGTTTCAGCGCTCAATGCCCTGCGGCGCGAGGCGCTGGATCAGATGAAAGAGCTGATGATTTCCAGTTATTCTCGCCCTGAGTCCGCTCCTTATTCTCCTACAATAAGGCCAACTTATAGTGTGCCAGTGTCGGAAAAGGATGGGGAAATCTATGTCAGGGGAAGCAGCCTTCATCTTATCGATGAACTCAGGCGCCTTGGGATGAATCATTTTCTCTTCAGCCCTCAGGATTACACGCAGGATTCTTTGGCGCTTGATTGCCGTCAGCTTGGCCCGCAGGATTACTTTTGTCTACCCAGGCAGCTCAGCGACAAAACGCTTCATTTCCTGACACGGGTGATTGAAGAAAATCACCTTTCTGTCATGGCAGACAATATCGGCCAGTTGAACGAAAGCTACCCCGCTGCGCTGCTGTCCGGCCCGGGCATCCCCTGCTGGAACAGAGAAACGGCAGATTTTCTGATGCAGAGAGGCTGCAGCGCCGCAATATTGAGTACTGAGCTTTCCAAAACCGATATTGAATGCCTTGTTTCCGCTGCGAGACTCAAGACCATTTTGCCCGTCTATGGGCGGGCCATGGTGATGCAGCTGAATCACTGCCCCGAGAGAACGTTCCGCGGCCTCACCGGCAGCCAGACGGCTTGCAGGCTCTGCCAGGCGGGAGAAGGAACGCTTGGTCGGCATCTTGAAGACCGTATGGGCGCACGCTTTCCCCTTTTCCCTACGCGTCTTCCAGAAGGCTGCCTGAACACGCTGCTTTTCCATAAGCCGATGAGCCTCGGGACCAAAGCGATTGGGAACAATTGGCTGCTCGATTTTACAGTGGAAGACGATCAAACGAT
Source organism: uncultured Christensenella sp. (assembly GCA_964481445.1). Taxonomy (GTDB): domain Bacteria; phylum Bacillota; class Clostridia; order Christensenellales; family Aristaeellaceae; genus UBA1038. Next base: position 3,506 of record CAYZTQ010000002.1, read on the forward strand.
TTTAGAAACCGTCGCCGTCTATTCTTCTCTCCTACGAGGGTGCAGCAAGCAGTTCAACAGCTCTGTGCCTCTGTATGCCGGGCGGTTTGATGAAGGAGTCCTTTAAATGATGCAAAACGAGAACAAAGTGCCGGCGGCGCTTCAGGAAAAAGCGCTGAGGGTGCTCGAATTCACCAAGATACGGGATCAATTGGCCGAATGCGCCATCACTGAAACCGGCCGTGAAGCCTGCCTTGCTCTTCAACCCTTCGAAACGCTGTCCGAGGCTGTTCACGGCCAGAAAGAAACGCAGGAAGCCTTCGTTGTATTGACTAACCGCGCTGATCATCCTCTGCGCGTCTTTAAGGATGTCCGTTCCTGGGTGACGTTGTCCGTGAAAGGCGCCGCGCTTTCCCCCAGAGCGCTACTTGATATCGCGGATTGTCTTCGCGCATCCAGCGCGGCGAAAAACGCCTTGGCTGATGACAATGCGAAAACGCCCATTCTCGCCGGGTTATCTTCTGCGCTGACAACAAACTATCCGCTTGAACGCGGTATCAAGGATGCCATTATTTCCGAAGAAGAAATTGCCGATAATGCCAGCCCTCAGCTCGCCTCGATCAGGCGGCAGATTCGGCTTTGTAACGACCGAATCAAAGAAAAACTGCGCGCGCTGACGCAGAGCTCTTCCTTTTCGAAGTATCTGCAGGAAGCCATAGTCACAGTCCGCAACGGGCGCTATGTTATCCCGGTCAGGCAGGAATTCCGGCAGAATGTGCCCGGGCTGATTCATGACCAGTCTTCTACTGGGGCCACCCTGTTTATTGAGCCCATGTCTGTCGTGGAAGCGGGAAACGAGCTTAAGCAATGGTCTGTAAAGGAAGAGCAGGAAATTGCCCGCATTCTGGCGGAATTTTCCGCGCAGGTCGCGCAGAACGCTGACGCGCTGTTTGCCAACATTGATATTCTGACCAAACTCGATTTTATCTTTGCAAAGGGCGCGCTGGCACGGAGAATGCACGCAATCGAACCCAAAATGAATGCTCTGGGCAAAATTCGTTTTGTGCGCGCGAGACACCCTCTGCTTGACCCGGAAACCGTTGTTCCCTGTGATCTCTGGCTGGGAGAGGAATTCACCAGCCTGATTGTGACAGGCCCCAATACAGGCGGCAAGACGGTTACACTGAAAACCATCGGTCTGCTCAGCCTGATGGCGCAGAGCGGACTGCATCTGCCGGCGGATCTGGGAACCGAAGTGTCTGTTTTCCACAGAGTGTATGCCGATATCGGCGATGAGCAAAGCATCGAGCAATCCCTTTCTACTTTTTCTTCCCACATGACAAACATTGTCAGCATACTGGAGTGGGTCGACCGGGATGACCTTGTCCTCTTTGATGAATTGGGCGCGGGCACCGATCCGACTGAAGGCGCTGCGCTGGCGCAGGCCATTTTGAATTCACTGAAGAAACTTTCGGTACGCACCGTAGCGACCACACATTACAGCGAGCTGAAAGCCTATGCCCTTTCAACACCGGGCGTTGAAAATGCCAGCGTGGAGTTTGATGTCGCGACGCTTCGCCCGACTTACAGGCTGTCCATTGGCGTGCCAGGAAAATCCAACGCCTTTGAAATAGCAAAGCGTCTTGGTCTGACTGAGCGCATCATCTCTTCCGCGAGAGACTTGCTCAGCAAGGAAAGCATCGCGTTTGAGGATGTCATCGCCAACGCCGAATATCACAGACAGATTGCCGAAAAAGAAAGAACGATCGCGGAAGAAGCGCGAGCCGAAACTGTAAGGTTGAGAAACGAAGCAGAGGCGCTCTATCAGCGCATACAGAATTCGCGCACGGAAGCCGAAAAGAAGGCGAAGGAAGACGCAAGGCGCATCCTTGCAAGGGCGAAGCGTGAAAGCGCGGCCATCATTGATGAGCTGAAGCTGCTGAAGAAAAATGGCGGAGACATTGGCCATAGCCTGAATGACCTGCAGAAAAGGCTGCAACACCTTGAAGGCGATATGGCCGAAGGCATCGATCTGAATGGGCCGCAGTCCGGCGTGAAAGCAGAGGATCTTTCGATAGGAGAAACAGTTGAAATCCCCCATCTGAACGCCGTGGCGACGGTACTGTCTTTGCCTGATGCCAAAGGCGAAGTGATGGTGCAGGCCGGAATTTTGAAGATGAAGGTGCTTCTAAGCCAGCTGAAGCTGTCAAAACCAGAGAAAAAGGCTAAGACAACAGTATCCGCCAAAACCGGCAGCGCAAGCCGGACGGTTAAAATGGAGTGCGACCTGAGAGGGCTTGCGCTTGACGAAGCGCTTCTGGAGCTTGACCGTTATCTTGATATGGTCGTTATGTCCGGCCTGCACGAGGTTTCCATCATTCACGGCAAGGGGGCCGGCATACTTCGTTCGGGCATCCATAAGCATTTGAAGAATCTGCGAATCGTAAAAAGCTTCAGGCTCGGTCAATACGGTGAAGGCGAAGACGGCGTAACAATCGTCGAGCTCAAATAGGAGGGATAGCATATGCCCGCAAAACAAACTGTCATGGTTGTGGATGATGATGAAAATATCGCGCAGCTGGTCAGGCTGTATCTTGAAAAGGAAGGCTTTGAGGTCGTTAATTATCCGAGGGGTGATTCCGCGCTATCAGCATTCAAATCAAATCCTCCCAGCTTAGTCCTGCTTGACATCATGCTGCCGGGTATGGACGGGTGGCAGGTTTGCCGCGCGATCAGGCAGATTTCAAGCATCCCGATCATCATGCTGTCCGCGAAGGATGAAACCTTCGACAAGGTGCTTGGCCTTGAACTCGGCGCTGATGATTATGTCACCAAGCCCTTCGATCCCAAGGAACTGACGGCCAGGGTCAAAGCGGTGCTCCGCCGCGGCCAGCCCGAGCAGCAGGGCAATGACACCCTGTCCTTCCCCGGGTTGACAATCAGCCTCACGCGGTATGAGGTGCTCTATCAGGGCAAACAGGTGGACATGCCGCCCAAGGAGATTGAGCTTCTTTACTTTCTGGCCGCCCACCCCAACACCGTGTTTACAAGGGAGCAGTTGCTTGAAAAAGTCTGGGGCTTTGATTATTTCGGCGACAGCCGCACGGTCGATGTGCATGTGAAGAGACTTCGCGAAAAGCTGATAGATTGCGAAGAACTCGGTTGGAACATCCGCACCGTCTGGAGTGTCGGGTATAAATTTGAGGTAAAGTAAGTGGGCCGGCCGACTACATTTTCGCGGCTGATGCTGGTCTTTATCATGGTCATTGCCATTTGCGTCGCCATGCTGACAGGCATCTTTTATGTAACAATGCGCGATGTGCAGGTACAAAACCGCATGAATGCGCTGAAAGCGCAGGCTTACGATATCGCCTACCTTTCAAGCAATCTGGAAACAAGCCAGATCGAAGCTGCGCTGGGGCTGCGTACGACCACGAGAAAAATGCTGGCCAATAAGCTTCGCAGCGTATATGACGAATATTCAGCCTACTGTCTGGTAGTAGACAGGAGCGGAACAGTGATTTCATATTTCACCTCTATCCTTCAGGAAAACGAGGAACTGCGCTCTTCCTTTGACCCGCTGCATATCGGAAGGCTGCTCAAGAGCGTTTTGCGGGGAGAAGAAGTCGTCACGCAGGTGCAGACAGCAGGCGGCCCCATGTTTACTGTAGCCGTCCCGCTGATTCGCAACAACAATGTGATGGGCGCTGTATACATTCAGACCGCTGCTCAGTTTGTCCGCGCTTCCTATGAAGGGCTGGTTACCAAAGTGGTGCTTGTCGCCCTTGTCAGTGTGCTGATTGCGGCTGTTCTGATTTCGCTGTATACCCGTCGGTTTTCAAAACCGCTGCGCGAAATGGCACATACCAGTAGCAGCATGGCCGCCGGAGACTTCAGCAACAGAGTCAGCGAACAGGGCAGCAAGGAAATCTACGATACAGCGGTGGCATTCAACATTATGGCCGCCAAGCTCAGCCAGACTGAGCAAATGAGACGCGACTTCATCGCCAATCTTTCACACGAGCTGCGTTCCCCCATGACAAACATTCAGGGATTCATCCAGGGTACGCTTGACGGGACGATTCCCGAGGCAGAAAGCAGACATTATCTTGAAATCGTATTGAATGAAACAAAGCGATTGAACAAGCTGGTCAACGGGCTGCTGAGGCTTTCCCGCATCGAGAACAAAGATACCCCCCTTGAAATGAGCAATTTCGATATCAATGAGCTGATCCGGCTCGTGGTGATTACCAAAATGAATCAGATTGAGGAAAAGAGAATTGATGTGCGCCTGGATTTTGCCGACGAAACTTCCCTTGTGCGCTGTGACAGGGATCAGATCGAGCAGGTGCTCATCAACCTCCTGGACAACGCCGTCAAGTTTACTCCTGAAGGCGGCTCTGTCCACATCAGCACCGAAAATCTGAACGGCAAAACACTTGCCGTTACCGTGCGCGATAACGGCATAGGCGTCCTAAATCAGGATTCTGAGTTTATCTTTGACAGATTTTATAAGGCCGACAAGTCTCACGCTACAGGCAGCGGTACAGGGCTTGGGCTGTCTATCTCCCGCATGATTATGGAAAAGCACGGGCAGCGCCTCGAACTGCTGGACAGCGAAGATGGCGCCACTTTCCGTTTTACGCTGGCAAGGGTTCGGGAAAGCGCGGGAGCAGGCAAATGAAGGCAAGGGCTTATGCCAAAATCAACTGGTATCTGAATATCCTGGGGAAGCTGTCCAACGGTTATCATCAGCTGGAAATGATTATGCAGCACATCGATCTTTATGATGATTTGGATGTACAGCTGCTGCCGGACCGACAATTAAAGCTCAAAATAGAAAATGCAGAATCTCTTGCCGCATCGGAAGATAATCTGATTATCAGAGCCGCAAGGCTTTTGCAAAGCGAAACCGGGTCGCCGCTCGGCGCATCTATCGTACTGAACAAAAGAATTCCAATGGGGGCAGGGCTTGGCGGGGGCAGCGCGGACGCGGCTGCCGCTCTGATCGCATTAAATAAGCTGTGGAAATTGAACCGCAGCCTCCATGAATTGCAGCGAATCGGGGTTAGGATCGGCGCGGACATTCCCTACTGCCTTGAATCTCATCCGGCCATTGTGTGTGGTATCGGAGAGCAAGTCCGGCCGCTCGAAATTCAAAATGAATGCTGGCTGCTTTTGCTTAAGCCTGAAGCGTCACTGAGCACCAAAGAAGTCTTTGTACGTTACCGGCATCAAGACAGTGAAAGAGCAGACCTTGAAAGGACTGTCTCCATGCTGAAAACGGGTGAATATAGGTTCCTGCAAAGCTGCTGTATCAACAGCCTGCAGACGCCTGCCATAGAACTGCTGCCCCCGATTCAGAATCTGATTCAAATCTTATATAAAAACGGAGCCCATTTCGCTCAGATGAGCGGCTCAGGCTCAGCGGTATACGGCGTTTTTGCTTCCCGCGAAGAGGCCGAACAGGCCTTTCACAGCGTCGGATGCCCATGTTACCGCATTGTCACTAAAACGCTAAGGACTGCTGAAGCGCTGTAAGGTGAACCGTCAAACTGGTGCGAATTTCGAGCGTAGATGAAGTAGCTGTCTGTACCAGTTTGTCATAGGTTTCAAGATCGTCATACAGAGCGGTGAATGCCTCCTGCGGCACGAGCCTGCCCTTTTCTCCGTTTACCATAATGTTCATCTGATTATACTGATCGATGCTGTACACATACTGGCGCACCATAGCCAGCCTTGCAGCGGAATTGGCCTGCACGCTGCCGGTCAGGCGGTTGGCCTGCTCAATCGCATCGATGACCGCACTGTGTATTCTCCTTTGAAACTGCAGTTCCATAGCAGTGCGGTAGGACGCGGCGCGCCCATACGCAATAGAAAGAACGATGACCGCGACAATCAAGGCAGCGATAACCGAATATAAAATGGTCTGACGCGTTCTGCTGCCGAGCACTATCGCAGAATGTCCCGATTTCGTGTACTTTTCAATACCCGCCATACATTTCCCCTCCGGAAGACTTCGGTCTGTTTTTGATAAATAAACCAAAGTTTGTTCTGCTGATTTCATGATTACAATACCATACTCGCCTTCGTTCGTAAACATCCGCGCGTTTTACAGTTTGTTCACGGGAAGAAGAGATATCTGTGCTATACTTTGATTCGGAGGACGTTCTACAATGATTCTCGCAGATCATGTCTCGAAGAAATTTGGTGCAACCCTTGCTCTGAAGGATATCACCTTTTCCGTTGAGCAGGGGCAGGTGGTCGGCTTGCTTGGTCAAAATGGGGCTGGCAAGTCTACTTTATTGAATATACTTTCGGGCTATCTCCCCACAACAAGCGGTCGTGTGCTGCTGAGCGGTCACGATATGTTGACAAATCCGCTGAAAGCAAAAGCCTCCCTGGGATACCTGCCCGAAAATCCTCCGCTTTATCCTGAAATGACAGTATTTGAATACTTAAAATTCTGCTGTAATCTTAAAAGGGTAGAAAAGAAGGATCAGAAAGAGCATATCGAAGAGATTCTTGAAACGACCGGGTTGAATCAAATGCGCAATCGCCTGATTGGCAACCTGAGCAAAGGTTACAGACAGCGTACCGGCCTTGCGCAGGCTCTGTGCGGTACGCCGCATATTCTTTTGCTGGATGAGCCCACCTCCGGGTTTGATCCCACGCAGGTGGTCGAATTTAGAAAAACCATCTCTTCTTTATCCAAGAAGCATACCATCATCTTCTCCTCTCATATTCTCAGTGAAGTTCAGTCTGTCTGCCAAAGGATACTGATTTTACATCAGGGCAGATTGGTTCTTGATACCGATATCAGCCATCCCAGCGAAAAGGAGAAGGTCTTTTTTCTTCGTATTGCGTCGGGCAGCGGGAAAATACTTCCCGCTATACGTACCCTTTCTTCGGTCAGGCGGGCAAAGCTATTATCAGACGAGGAGAATTGCTGCGCGATGCAGATCACTTCAACCCCTGAGATGAGCTTTGAAAAAGAGCTGTTTGCACTTCTCAGCGGCTTGCAGACTCCCATCCTGGAATTAACCCCGCTTCACGATCGTGTTGAGGATGTATTTATGCGGTTCACTGCTTCGGGTGAAGGTGCGGAGACGTAAGGATGAAAGCCATTTACCGCCGTGAATTATCCAGCTATTTTATGACCCCCGTCGGTTATATCTATTTAGGTATCTTTCTGGGGCTGGGAAGCCTTGTATTTGCCCTGAATAATCTATCAGTTCTAAGCAGTGATCTGTCACAGTTTTTTGCGATGATGAGTTATGTGTGGATGCTGCTTACGCCGATACTTGTCATGAGGCTGATTGCGGGAGAAAGAAAAAACCTGACCGACCAGTTGATTATTACCGCGCCGGTAAAAGAGCGTGATATTGTGCTTGGCAAGTATTGCGCCGCGGTATCCGTGCTGCTGATCAGCGTAGCGCTCAGTTTCGTCTTTCCCCTGCTGATTTTGCTGCAAAGCAGAGTATATCCTCTGGAGCTGATGACCCTGTATTTGGGTTTCACCCTTCAGGGCTGCGCTTTCATTGCGTTTGATCTCATGGTTTCCGCTTTTTTCAAAAACCCGATAACCGCAGCCATCAGCACTTTTGGCGTTAATCTGTTTCTCTGGCTAATGACCATTGCGACATCTTCTTCCTCTTCAGCCATAGTTCAGCAGCTGAATTCTTATTTCAGCCTCTATGACAGGTTTTCGCCATTCCTGATAGGACAACTGAGCTTTGCGAATATTCTATATTTTCTTGTCTTCTCACTGTCCTGTCTGTTTCTGACCACCCAGATATTTCATGCCCGCAGATGGGCAGAAACCATATGAAGAAATTGTTTTTATCTGATAAAAGAAAACTTGGAAGCCTGTCTGTCGTCAGCATCGTTTTGGCGCTTGCCGCGGCCGCGGCTTTAGTCGCGGGTTTTGATGCCGTTGAAAAGCGCTTCGCGCTCAGGATAGATTGCTCCTATAACAGCATTACAACAAGCGGTCGGGAAACAGCGCGTATCCTGCGGGAGCTGGACAGCGATGTGCATGTATATGCCTTGTTTTCACCCGGCAAACAGGATAAAACCCTAATCTCTATTCTGGAAAGGTACGCGTCCGCCTCAAAGCACTTTACCTTCTCACTTGAAAACCTGACGCAGAATCCGGCCTTGATTCACAGCATCAGTTCAAGCATTGATGACGGCAGTGTTTCCAGCGACTGTCTGATTATCCATGGGTTGAAAAACGACCGAACCCGCATTCTCAATCTGGCGGATTATCTTTCCGAATCCTATGATCTGGAAAGCGGCAGATTCTATATTTCCGGTTTCAACTATGAGAAAAAGCTTTCAGAAGCTGTTTTATTCGTCACAGCGCCGGAAGTACCGGCTATCCAGGTGCTCAGCGGCCACGGTGAGCTGACAGAACAAAACTACGCCCCCATGAAAACGCTGCTTGAAGATTACAACTACTCAATGAAACCGGTAGACCTGCTCAAGGGCGATGTGCTTAATCCCTTGTCGCCCTTGATGATTCTCTCGCCGGTCAAAGACCTTTCAGCCGTGCAGCTTGAGAAAATCAACGCTTTTACCCGCGCGGGCGGTTCACTCTTTATTACCATGGATTTTTCCTTGATGAATGAGCTGCCGAACTTTAAGGCTCTGTATCTGAACTACGGCTTTATCCCCAGAAAGGGTCTTGTTGTCGCAGCTCAGGAAGAAACCGAGAGTTACTACGATTCGCCCGCTGTGCTGATGCCTTACATGGAGATGTCTGAGCCGACCGCAGCTTTGATCGACCAGAAGCAGACAACGCTGATACTTGCCGGGGCAATGAGCTTTGAGGAGCCGCGGAAAAGCAGCAGCCTGCTGACAAACGGTGTGCTGCTGCGCAGCGGAAATGCCTATCTTCGGGATACAGAAGATAACTCCAAAGATATTTCTCAAAAGGATACTGACCCCACCGGTACCTTTCCTCTGGCGCTGATCGGGGAACGCGTTTTTGAAGACGGAACGCATTCAAAGGCGTTCATTATCGGCAATTCCAGCCTGTTTACAGACAGCTGGCTGTATCAGAACACATACAGTGGTGAGTTTCTGCTGAAGCTTATCAGCTATCTGGGAACTTCCTCCCCTGTCAGCCTGTCCATCCAGCCCAAAGCCGCCATCCGCCCGCCGCTTCAAATGACTATCCCTGCCTTTAATTACCTGGTGCTGATTCTGCTTCCGTTTTCCATTCTCATTCTTGCCATGGTGGTGCTGCTCCCGAGGAGAAGGCGCTGATGAAAGAAGTCTCAACCAAAGAAAGCAGACCGTCAAGCCGGGTTGGAATCATTCTTTTGATGATCGGCCTGTTGGGTTTCGGTTTTGCCATGTATTGGTTTTCAAGGCCCGCTCCGCTGCCGCCTCCGGAAGCGCTGCCGGACACCAGCGTCACCCTTTTTGAAGCTCAACCTGAGGCATTGCTTTCTTTCAGCATCAAACGCCCGGGCGAGGAAGCCTATACAGTACAGAAGTCAAATACTTCCTATCAGCTGGAAGGGTTCCCATATTATCAGCTGAATCTGGCAACGATTGATCACATGGCTGAAAGCCTCGTTTTTCTAAGCGCTGAAGATACGCTTGAGAGCAGCATCACTCAAAGCGACATGAAGCCGGAAGAATTTGGCCTTGGAAAGGCCGCGCTTGAAATAACAGCCCGCTTTACACAGAACCGGGAATATACGCTGCTGATAGGAGACCGTGTTCCCGGAGAGCCTCCCCGGGATTATGGCATGGTGAAAGGACAGGATGCTTTGTACGCGCTGAGCCCGAGCATCCGGGAGGAGTTTGATCACCCGAAAACCTGGCTGCATGCAGTGCCTTCCATCAACTTCTCGCCTGACCTGCTTGACTCCATCGCTTTCAAAAGCAAACAGGGAACACTGACCATTGAGCGCATTTTCAGCGATGTCTGGGCTATGAAAGCCCCTTATTCTTATCCCGTCTCAGCAGAAAGCGCCGCGAAGCTGAAGGATAAAATTTCCGGCATGCGCCTGGCCGGTTTTGTTGATTTAGCCAATCGGATGAACCTTGAAGATTACGGCCTGAAAGAGCCTGAAAGCAGCGTTGATTTCCGCCTTGCTCCCAGCCTGATTACAAAATACTCGGATGATTTTCAGACCTCGGAAAAACAAACAGTGGACGCCCAGCAGATTCACCTCGATTTTGGCAAAGAAATTGAAGGCGTCGGATATTACTGCCTGTATGATGGCGCTGTCTATCAGGTGACTTACCTGACCATGGGCTTTCTTCTTGAGGCAAAGGCGGAAGACTATTTGAGTTCCTTTCCCGTCAATATTCCGCTGAACCGGGTGAATGCCTTCAGCGTATCATCCGTAAATGATAACGGAAAAGCTTTGCGGGTAAGCCTTGTTGAGGCAATTCTGCCGAATAATCAGATTTCGCGCAACGAAAAAGGTGAGATGCTGTATCATTTCGCTTTCACTGATGAGCTGGGAAATGAAGTTGAAACCGAATCCGGGATAGAACTGTATAAAGCGCTGATGGCCATCCGCTTCACGGGAGAGATTAGCCAGCCGGATACTATTCAAAAGCATGCTCCCCTGTTCAAAGTGAAGCTTAAATTTGGAGATCATGAAAGAATAATAAAATTTTACCCCTATGACGCTTTGCACGCTGCCATCGAAATAGATGGAACCGTTCGGTCGTATACGGATATGTCGTATCTTGATGCAGTCAGCCAGGCCTTTTCCCGTCTATCTGGAGAATGACTGAATGATGCCGCCTCCCAGACACTTTTCACCCCGGTAAAGCACAGCGCTTTGACCGGGCGTAACAGCGCGCTGCGGAACTTCAAACATCAGTTTCGCCTGTGTGCCGCTCCAAATCAGCCGAACCGGCTGATCCGGCTGGCGATAACGAAACTTCGCCTGCAAGGCATTCTCTTCCCCTTCTTCGCAGGGCGGATGGCCAATCCAGCTCAGCTCTTCAAGAACTGCTGCCTTGGAATACAGAAGCGGATGATCTTCCCCCTGCGCCACAATCAGCTCGTTTCGCGTCAGATCTTTTTCTACCACAAAATAGCTTCTGCCGTCGCCGTGTCCACCGATGCCAAGCCCTTTGCGCTGTCCAAGCGTATAATACATCAGGCCCTGATGCTCCCCCAGCACTTCCCCGTCTGCGCTGCGCATCAGGCCGGGCTGTGCCGGCAGATAGTTTTGCAGAAATGCCTTAAAATTCCTTTCCCCGATAAAACAAATGCCTGTGGAGTCTTTCTTTTTGCTGACAGGAAGTTTTAGAGAAGCCGCGATATCCCGCACCTGCGTTTTCAGCATGGATCCAACCGGAAACAACGCCTGCCGCAGCTGCCCGGACTTCAGCATATACAGAAAATAGCTTTGGTCTTTGGAAGGATCAGCGCCCTTGAAGAGTCTTCCATTCTCATCTGTCCGTACAAAGTGCCCGGTGGCAATCTTCTCGGCTCCCAGCTGCATGGCAAACTCAAGGAAAGACTTGAATTTTATCTCCCGGTTGCAGAGCACATCGGGATTGGGCGTGCGCCCCTTGGCATATTCGTCCAGAAAAAGCCGAAATACCCGCTCATAATAATCTTTAGAGAAATTAACAGCGTAATAAGGGATGCCGATGGCGTCACAGGTGGCGCGCACATCTGCCCAGTCGCTTTCGGCTGTACATACGCCATCTTCGCCATCTTCTTCCCAATTGTTCATGAAGACGCCGATCACATCGCAGCCCTGTTGTTTCAAAAGAGCGGCGGAGACGGCAGAGTCCACTCCGCCCGACATGCCGACGACGACGCGCATCAGAGAAGCCCTGCTTCCGAAAGCCCGAAGCACACGAGCTGCAGCACACGGTCCGCAACTTCTTCCGGCGTTCCCGAGGCATCTACACGCTTTATCCGCTCCGGGTTATCCTTCAGCAGCTTGCGGTAGGCTTCGCCAACTCTCAGATGAAAGCTGTCTTCCAGCATTTCAATGCGATCTGTCTCGCCGGCGCGTTCACGGCGGCGCAGCGCCTCCTTGGCATCAATATCGAGCAAAACCGTCAGATTGGGGATACAGGTACCTATGGCAGGGGCGTTGATCCCCGCGACCAGCTCCATACCCAATTGTCTGCCGGCACCCTGATAGGCGATGCTGGAATCCACATAGCGGTCGGAGAGAACAACTTTTCCCGCTTCAAGCGCGGGCTCGATCACATCGCGAACATGCTGCGCGCGGGCAGCCGCGTACAGCAGCGCTTCCGTCATATCCTGCATCCCGATGTTCGACCGATCCAGCAGGATGCTTCTGATTTTTTCGGCTACAAAGCTGCCGCCGGGTTCTCGTGTCTTGATAACGTCGAGGCCCAGAGACTGCAAAGCGCTGTAAAGCAGTTCGACTTGCGTAGATTTGCCGCAGCCGTCATTTCCTTCCAGAGAAATGAAATAGCCGGCTTTTTTGACAGGATTCACGCCCACAACAGTGCAAAGCTCCTCAGCTGTGCTGACAAGATAAGTGGGGTTTGCGGCCTCCAGCTCTTCTCTGCTGCCATAGCCCCAAAGCACCGCGACGCTGTCCATGCCGAGTTCTCTCGCGGCGAGGATATCGCTGGCGCGGTCGCCGACCATGACGCTCTTTCCTGAAAATCCATCGAGCGAACGAATAATCAAGTCTTTTTTTTCGGCAAAATGGTCGTTGTTCCCTGGCCCGGCAAGAACCTCAAAATAAGGAGCAAGAAAAAAAGCTTTCAGGATTTTTTCGCTGGCGTCAGCAGGTTTTCCTGTAGCAACACTCAAACGGATTCGGGCCGCGCGAAGCGCAGCCAGCAGATTCCGGATACCCGGATAAACCCTGTTCTCTCTACATCCCTTTATATGGTATCTTTCCCGGTAAGCCTGTGTAGCGCAGATCGCATCCTTTTCCGTCATGCCGCAGTATTCCATAAACGACTTCACCAGCGGAGGGCCAAGAAACCTGCGCAGCAACTTTTCCTCAGGTGCAGGGATCCCCATTTTTTCAAAGGAGTAATCAAGGCACCGCATGATACCAGGCGCTGAATCCGTCAAAGTACCATCCAGGTCAAACACAACCGCCTCGTATTTCACGGCTCCGTTCCCTCCCCGGGAATAAAATCGCGGAGATTGTCCGTCAGCAGGATATTCATAAACCTCAGCACATTCTCATCGTTGCCGTTAAAAGTAGTCATGGACAAATACAGGTCCTTCGTGTCAATGCCAAAATTTTCGGAAAGTGAGCCAACCTGAGACAGGGGGATCCCGTACAGCCTTCGCTGTGACACAGGCACCATCGTGTCTTTCGTTTCATCATATTCCTGTATGGCGACATAGCCTTCCGACAGATCAAGGGAGCCGGTATCAAGCCTGCCTTCTTCAATCGGAACGGAAAGATCCACAAAAACGCCCTGGGAGGCATATCGCTTGAAATCTTCCCCCTTGAGCAGATACAGATCACCCTCGCCTGCCGCCAGATAGGTTGAAAGCTGCTGAATCGCGTACATATCCTGCGCGCCGCCGACCATCAGAAGCGATGAACGGATCAGTTCCACCTCGGGCAGACGCTGCAAACGAATCTCTTCCAGAGCCTTATCCAGGGTCTCCTGACTAACGACATAGCTTTGGATATACAAATCAATCCGCTTGTCCTCAGGCGGCCTGTAGGCAGTCATTGTATAAAGAAGATCTACGAGAAAAACCGAGGCAGCCACCAGCAGCGCATACTTCCATGCGCTGTACTGAAAGTGGTGCCTCAGCTTCGCGGCCGATATCGGCGTTCTGACAGACATGGATCAGTCTACCGGCTTCATGGTCGGGAACAGAAGAATATCGCGGATAGAAGCATTGTCCGTAAGCAGCATAATCAGACGGTCCACGCCGATGCCCATCCCGCCGGTCGGCGGCATGCCGTATTCAAGCGCGTTGACAAAATCCTCATCCACTTTGGCGTTCTTCCCGCCAAGAGCCCTGCGTTCCTCCACCTGCCTGACAAAGCGCTCTCGCTGGTCGATGGGATCGTTCAGCTCGCTGAACGCGTTGCCGTACTCTGTGCCGTTGATAAACAGTTCAAAGCGCTCGGTCAGACGCGGCTGTTCGGGCTTTCTCTTGGCAAGCGGAGAATTCTCAACGGGATAATCCGTAATAAAGGTCGGCTGAATCAGGTGTTTTTCCACATATTCGTCAAAGAGCAGCGGCAGGCAGTCGCCCCGCGTCGCGTTCTTTTCATGCTGTATATGGCGTTCATCAAGACAGGCGCGCGCTTCCTCGTCGTTTTCCCAGGCAAAGAAATCAATGCCGGAATAGCGTTTGACGGCTTCCGCCATCGTCAGGCGCTCCCACTTGCCGCCAAGATGAATTTCTTTACCCTGGAAGGTAATCGTTTCCGTGCCGCAGGCTGTGCGGGCAACATACTGGAAAAGCTCTTCCGCCAGATCCATCATCGTGTTGTAGTCACCATAGGCCTGATACATCTCGATGGAGGTAAACTCGGGATTATGCTTGGTATCCATCCCCTCGTTACGGAAAATACGGCCGATTTCGTACACCTTGTCAAATCCGCCGACAATGAGGCGCTTGAGATAGAGCTCGGTTTCCACGCGCAGATACATATCGATATCCAGTGTATTGTGATGCGTCTGGAAGGGGCGGGCAGCTGCGCCGATTTCAAGTGTATGCAGAATCGGTGTGTCGACTTCAAGATAGCCGCGCGCATCCATAAACGAGCGGATGGAAGAAATAATCCTGCTTCGCTTGACAAAAGTATCCCGAACCTGAGGGTTAACAATCATGTCAAGGTAGCGCTGGCGGTAGCGCAGGTCCATATCCTGCAAACCGTGCCACTTATCCGGCAGGGGCTTTAAGCACTTGCTCAGCAGCACAGCCTCCTGCGCGTGGACAGACACTTCCCCCGTCCTGGTTTTGAATACCGGGCCTTTTACGCCCAGAATATCGCCAAGATCGGCATTCTTAAAAGCTGCGTAGGCGTCATCGCCCACCTCGTCGCGTTTCACATAAATCTGAATGTCCCCGCGGGCGTCGCGCAGGTGCGCGAAAGAAGCCTTGCCCATGATCCTGCGGCTCATCATTCTGCCGGAAACACTGACGATCTGCCCTTCCAGTTCGTCGAAATGTTCAATAACCTGCCCGGATTGATGGCTGACCTGATAATTGGTGATTTGATAGGGGCTGTTCCCCGCTTCAATCAATGCGCTCAGCTTTTCGCGCCGGATCTGCTCCTGCTCGGAAAAGCTGAGGGTTTCGACGCTCTGGTTTGCCGCAGGGGCTGTGTTTTCAGACATGGGCATTCTCCTATCCTGTTAACGATGAATGTCGATGATTTTGATTTCAATGGTGCCGGAAGGAACCTGCACCTTGAATGTTTCCCCCTTTTTCTTGCCAAGAAGGGCAGCGCCAAGCGGGCTCTCGTTTGAAATCTTATTGGTGTTCGGATCGCTTTCCCGAGCGCCGACAATGGTGTACTCATCCTCTTCCTTCATTTCAAGGTCGAGAATGCGCACTGTGGTGCCGATGTTGACGCGATCCGTTGACACATTGTTTTCGTCAATGACAATAGCGGTTCGCAGCGTGTTTTCAAGCTCCATGATCTGGGCCTCAAGACGGGACTGCTCATTCTTCGCGTCATCATATTCGGCGTTCTCGCTTAAATCGCCAAACCCGCGGGCAACGGCAATCTGCTCGGCTACCTCAGCGCGCCTTGTTGTAGATAAATATTGCAGCTCCTCTTCAAGCTTGCGCATGCCTTCAGACGACACAACGGTTTTATTGCTGTGTTCATGCTTTTCCGATTCTGACATATCTTTTTCACTCCGTTTCAGGTTTCTTCAAACAGTTGTAATCATACATTGACCGCTTCCGGGTAAAGACAATTAATAAAAAAGCCCCTCACAGACCACACCGTCCGGAAGCATACGGATTATACCGCTAACAAGAGTAAATTGCAAGAAAGCAAATGGGACGGCACGCCTTGAATTTGTTACAAATTTGATTGAATAGGACAGGTTTTTATGATATGCTGTGACCAAACAAGATTTCCTTGGCATGGCAATGAGCGCTTTGCAGGAAACGATTGTTTTGTTCCGTTGTATGTATGGTTAGCCGGCACCCGGTTATCGCAAGAGTAAGGGATGGTTGTATGAAGACATTAAACAGAAAATCTATCTTAATCCTTCTGGCCGCCTTATCCGCAGCAGTTTTGCTTGGCGGCTGTGTTTCCAACCCTGACAATACAAGCGGGAACAGCAGCGCCGGTGCAGGTTATGCCGGTGATCTCCCATGGGACATTGCGCCGACCATCGCGCCGCTTGACATAACCCCGACGCCCGATACCAATCCCCTCGTGCTGCCTACGGCAACGCTCGACCTGAATTCCGCTCAGCCCGGCACCGCTGAGACAACGGGGCCGGTGTCAACGGACGGCGGAACCTTCGGCATCATCACCCCCACCCCCAGGCCTAACTTTACCATCACGCCGGTGACCGCGCCGCCCACGAGCACGCCGAAGCCGACGGCTACCCCGCTGCTTCTCAAGGAAGGCAGTACCGGTTCAGCTGTCCGCACTGTTCAGACAAGGCTTCGCGCGCTTGGATACATGAAGACGATTGACGGCAAGTTTGAAGCTGGCACAAAGCGGGCTGTTATCGCGTTCCAAAACCGCAATGGGCTGCCTGCTGATGGCGTTGTAGGAACGGCGACCATGGCCAAGCTGAATTCTAAAAACGCGGTAAAGGCCGCGCCGACCCCCAAGCCCACCCAAGCCGTCAGGACGACGCCCACGCCCCGCATCAACGAGAATATTATCCTGGAGCTCGGTTCCCGTGGCGCGGAAGTGCGCAAAATGCAGGAAAGACTGATCCAGCTGGGGTATCTGACCGGCAAGGCAACCGGTGTTTTCAATGAATCGACTGAAGCGGCCGTTATTGCCTTCCAAAAAAGGAACGTATCTTATTTTGACGGCAAGGCTGGCCCCCTCACGCTGACCAAGCTGTACTCCGGCGCCGCCAAGAAGGCTGCCGCTCCCGCCGCCTCCGTCGGGACTGTGCTGAAGAACGGCGACCAGAATTCCAACGCTGTCAGGGCTCTGCAGAGCAGGCTGAAAGAGCTTGGCTATTACAACGGCACGGTTGACGGCAACTTCGGCGACGGCACCGAACTGGCTGTGCGCAGTTTCCAAGGGAACAACGGTTTGACAGTTGACGGCAAAGCCGGTGAAACCACGCTAAATCTGCTCAACAGCGCAAAAGCAAAGCGCGCGAATAGCGGTGGCACGCAGCCGGTGACCGCTCCGCCCACCTATACGCCGATTACTCAGTTTACCAATGTAACCCCCGCGCCGGATGGCAGTTATGTAACGCTTCGTCCCGGCAACATGGGCACGCTGGTCAGTAATCTGCAAAACGCGCTAAAGAGTCAAGGATACTACAAGGGAATTGTGGACGGCAAATACGGCACAGGCACCATCGAAGCCGTGACCCGTTTTCAGGCAGACCACGGCCTGTCCCAGGATGGCATAGCCGGCCCTGCCACACAGAAGATATTGTTTGAAGGCAATTTCCCGATCGGGTCATAGTTATAACGTCAACGCAAGACAAGAGCCGTCCAGAAGGGCGGCTCTTGTCTTGCGTTTGGGGATGATGATTCAGAACAAGGCGTTGACAAACTCTTCCGCTTCAAATGCCTGTAAATCATCTATCCCTTCCCCAACACCGATGTACCATACCGGGATTTGAAGCTCCTGCTGAATGGCGATGGCGATTCCGCCCTTGGCTGTGCCGTCCAGTTTGGTCAATATGATTCCGTTTATTTCAGCGGCTTCCTTAAACTGTTTTGCCTGCTGAAGCCCGTTCTGGCCGGTTGTGGCATCCAGAATCAGCATGCTGCGCACAGCAGCCTCAGGATATTCCCGGTCGATGATTCTCCTGATCTTGCCAAGCTCATCCATGAGGTTCTTCTTATTGTGAAGCCTTCCGGCCGTATCGACAATCAGCAGGTCTGTCTTCCTGGCCTTTGCTGCTTGCAGTGCATCATATACCACAGCGGCAGGGTCGCTGCCCATCGTCTGGCTGATCATCGGCACGTTTGCCCTGTCAGCCCAAACCCGCAGCTGTTCATCAGCCGCGGCCCTGAAGGTATCCGCCGCGGCCAGCATGACAGATCGTCCCACTTCCTGAAAACGCAGAGCCAGCTTGCCAACGGTGGTGGTTTTTCCAACACCGTTGACTCCGACAACCAGCATGACCATTGGCCAGCGCAGAGGCGGGCGGGAAATCTTCATCTCGTTTACAATCAGCTGCTTGAAGCTTTCTCTGGCCAGTTTGGCATCACGGATTTTTTTATCAGCGACTTCCTGCTTCAAGGCTTCAATGATCCTTTCGCTGGCTGAGACGCCCGCGTCGGAAAGAATCAGAATATCTGTCAGTTCTTCATAAAAGTCTTCATCAATTACCTGAGCGTTTTCCACCAGATCATCAACCTTGGCCGTAAAATTGCCTCTGGTTTTTGAAAGCCCTTCTTTTAGCCTTTGAAAGAAGCCCATTTCTTCCTCCTATTTCTCGTCCGCATATTGATACTGCTGCAAATTGACCGATACCATGCTGGATACGCCCTTTTCTTCCATCGCTACGCCATACAGGGCATCACAGCATTCCATCGTGCCTTTTCTGTGCGTAATGATGATAAACTGGGTCGATTTCGCGTATTCAGCCAGATATTGGGCAAAATAGCTGATGTTCGCCTCATCCAGCGCCGCTTCTATTTCATCCAGAATGCAAAACGGAGTCGGTTTCAGCTTTAGCATCGCAAACAAAATAGCAATCGCCGTCAGCGCTTTTTCACCGCCGGACAGCAAACTGAGCAGCTGCAGCCTCTTTCCCGGAGGCTGGGCTGCCACCTCGATATCGCAGGTCAGCGGCTGCGCAGGATCGGAAAGAATCAGTTCCGCCTTACCGCCTCCGAACAGGCGCGTAAAGGTATGCGAAAAATATTCGTTCAGTTTGGCGAATTCGGCGACAAACTGTGTTTCCATGCTGCCAAGAAGCTGATTGATCAGGCTGAGCAGATCTTCCTCTGCTTTCTGAGCATCATCCCGCTGCGCAATCATGCTGTCATACCGCTCACGGGTCAGCGCGTATTCCTCAACAGCGCCGACATTGACATTCCCCATTTCTCGAATCCGTTGCTTGATGGACTTGATTTCCATTTCCGCTTGCGGCAGTTCAAATTTGCCTTCCGCTCGCTGCTCCAAAGCCAGCGCATAGGTCAGTTCATAGCTGTTAAAAATATAGTCGCTGAAAGTCTGCAGCTCATTTTCGGTACGTGCGCAGACCAGTTCATTCCGGTGCAGCTTATCGCTGTCTTTCGCGTGCAGCGCGTGCAGTTGCTCCGTCTCATTCACACAAAGCTTCTGCCTGTTCTGTATATCATTTCGTTTTTTTGATATCTGATCCCAGGCCTTCTGTTTCGCGCTGACAGTTTCCGACAAAGAGACTTCGGTCTGTTCCTGCTCGCTGAGGGCGATCTGCGCAGCGTCCATGGATTGACTGAGCCGTTCGAGTTCGGCTTTTTTCTTCGTCTGTGAATCCTCAAGCCCATAAATCTCACGGGACCAACGCTCTCTGTCACGACGCAAAAGGTCATACTGGTGTACTAAATCGCTGCGGCGCTGCGCCGCCTCGGCCAGCCTGTCACGCTGAGCATCGGCCGCTTCCCTCGCGTCAAGAAGCTCTTTCTGAAGCTTTCTTGTTTCTTCTTCAAGCGCCTGCTGATCGATCGATTCATTCTGCGTTTGAGCGGATGCTTGGTTCAAGTCACCTTCAATTTCGGCTATGGCCTGATGCAGCTGATTGAGAGCGTCAAGAATATCGGCCTTCCGCTGTTTGATGCTTTCAAGCTCACGGCTCGCGTTCTGGCTGCGCTCCTGCTCCCGTGCCACCAGAATGCGGTGCTGGTTCAGCGCCTCCGCCGCCTCCTTCTGAAGGCGTGTCAATTCAGCAAGTTCACCCTCGGTTTTTTCTTTGCGCAGGCTTGCCTGCTCAAACTGCTGGCGCAAGGTCGTTATTGTTTCTTTCAGCTCCAGGATCTCGCGTTCGCGTCCAAGCAGGCTGGCGGCGCGCGACTGAGAGGTACCCCCCGTCATCGCGCCGCCGGCTCTCAACACGTCCCCGGCCAGCGTAACCACATTGAAGCTCTGCCTTGCACGCCTTGAAAGCGCGATGCCCGCTTCCATATCCTCCACGATGACAGTGCGGCCAAGAATGCTGTCCACAATGTTCTGCAGGCTCTGATCAAATTCAATCAACTCGCTCGCGATCCCGATGCATCCCTTCATGCGAAGGAGAGCCCGCTCATCCGCGTTCAGGCTGCGCCCGCGTATGGCGCTGATCGGCAGAAAAGTCGTTCTGCCAAGACGATTATTTCGAAGATAATCAATCAAGCCCTTCGCGGTTTCTTCGTCTTGCGTGACGATATGCTGAAGGGTTCCGCCCAAGATCATATCAAGCGCAGTCTCGTATTCCCTGGGCACACGGATCAAATGCGCGATGACCCCATATACGTTCCTGTCTCCGGCGGCATATTGAAGCGCTTTCTTAACTGCCTGATTATACCCCTCGTAATCCCTTGCCAGGTCTTCAAGCAGATTCAGCCTGTTCTGCGCCGCCTGCACTTTTGAAGATATTTCAGCAGCGGACTGCACGGCCTTCCGATACTCTTCCCTGGCGGCGCCGATGCTTTCTTCCGTCTTCAGCGCGTCAGAGGCCATCAGATTCAGCTCTTCCTGTGCTGCGCGAAGCTGTGCGTCTGCCTGATCACAGGCTGCGGATTGCTCGGCTTCCTGCTCGGAAAGCCCGAGCTTCTGCCTGTCAATCTCCTTGACGCGCTCTGACATCTGCGCAAGCATCGTCTGCTGGCGTGCCTGCATGCTTTTGGCATCACTCAGACGGGTTACCGCCTCGATAATGCGCGCCTTGTGCTGATTCAATCTGTCTTCAGCGGCATCAACCCCGGCAAGCAGGGTCTGTAAATTCGTCTCTTCCCGTTTCAGCGACTTTTCCGCATCATCCTGCTCCCGCAGACCTGCGGATTTTCCCTTTTCGCTGTCCTCAAAAACTTCACGCAGCTTATTCAGTTTTTCCTCTTCCGACTGGATTTCGTTGGAAAGCTGTGCCAGCTGTGTTTGAAGGGTGTCAATTTTGCCAGCGGCTGCCTGCAGCTGCCTCTGGCCGGCAAGATGCGCTTCCTGCGCCTGATTTAGGGCGACGCGGGCCGCCTGATCTTCCTGCTCGGTTTCTTCCAGCTGCCTGTCCAGTTCTGCCCTTTGTCTGCCCAGGCTCTCCATTTGTGTTTCATGTGAACAGATGCTTTCCTGCAGCTGCTCCGTTAATTGCCTCAATGAGTCAAGGCGCGCCTGCAGCCGTTCATGCCGAATTAAAAACACATTGATATCCAGATATTTCAATCTGGAAGACAAAGCCAGATATTCCTGAGCGGTTTTTGACTGCTGTTCAAGCGGCTCCAACCGGCCGGCAATTTCATCAATCAGGTCGTTCACGCGCAGAAGATTATCCCTTGTCCTGCTGAGTTTGCGCTCAGCTTCCTCTTTGCGGACGCGATAGGTTACGATACCGGCAGCTTCCTCAAAGACCTGACGGCGCTCGTCCCCCTTGGTGGACAGGATTTCCTCAATGCGCCCCTGGCCGATGATGGAGTATCCCTCTTTACCGATGCCTGTATCGCGGAACAGTTCCAGCACATCGCGAAGGCGGCAGTTCACCCTGTTGAGAAAATACTCGCCCTCACCGCTTCGGTAAACGCGTCTGGTGACCAGCACCTCAGTGTAGGGAGAATTCAGCGCCCTGTCTTCATTGTCAAACTGCAGCGACACCTCGCAGTACGGAAGAGGCTTTCTGGTCTGGGTTCCGTTAAAGATCACATCCTCCATTTTTGAGCCCCGGAGGATTTTGGCGCTCTGCTCGCCAAGCACCCAGCGAACCGCGTCCGCGATATTGCTCTTGCCGGAGCCATTGGGGCCGACAATGCCGGTGATCCCACTGTCAAAGGTCAGCTCGGTCTTCTGCGCAAACGATTTGAATCCATGAATCTCGACCCGGCTCAGCTTCATTTAGCTTCCTCCCGGTCAAGAAGCAGCTCCAGCGCCTTTGCGGCTGCTTTTTGCTGCGCGTCTTTTTTGCTGCTGCCCTCTGCCCTTGCGTATTCGCTGCCGTTCAGGAACACTGCTACGGTAAAGCTGCGCTGATGGGCAGGGCCCACTTCGCCAATGGTTTCATAATACGGCTCAGACAGGCGCCTTGCCTGCACATACTCCTGCAGCTCGCTTTTGCTGTTTTGAGCAGCATGGCTGCCCTCAAACTCTTTCTTCCAGAGGCGCTCAACCACAGCCAGCGCCGCGTCAAAACCGGAATCGATATAAACGGCAGCCAGCATGGCCTCCACCGCGTCGGCCATCAGGCTTTTCCTGCCGCGCGTATCGCTTTGCAGCGGAGGAAGCATTTTGATGTAGGCATCAAGATTCAGTTCTTCAGCGATTCGATATAAAGTGTCTTCACAGACAAGCGAAGCGCGCAATGCTGTCAACTTTCCCTCTTTCATATCAGGATACTGGCCGAAAAGACGCTGGCTGATGATCAGTTCAAGCACAGAATCCCCTAAAAACTCAAGGCGCTGATTATTATGCGCGCTAAAAGAAGGATGCGTCATGGCCAAAGACAGCAGCCTCGCATGGTTAAACCTGTATCCGATTGCCTGCATCAACCGGGTCAACTCCGGCATAAGGAACCTCCACATGAAAATGGCTGCTGCCATATGATGCAGCAGCCCAAATGCCCTGTTATGGACTTACCTGGTTCTTGTTTCGATATAATCAGCCACATCGCCTACGGTTTTCAGAGCCGTGATTGCGCTGTCTTCCACCTGAATACCGTAGCGGTCTTCAATATCCATGATCAGCACCATCACATTCGCGCTGTCCGCCCCGAGGTCTTCCACCAGACGGGCCTCACGAACCACCTTTTCGGGGGCAACCTTGAGCTGGTTGGAAATCATTGCCGCCAATTCATCAAATACCATCATATTCCCTCCGTTGTATCTATCAATATAACCTTACAGCTGACTCATAATTGTCTGAGCAACCTGAGAACGAACCATGCCGCAAGCCTGCCGGATAGCCGATGAAAAAGCGTACTCCCCGCTGCTGCCGTGCGCTTTGACTACCGCGCCAGCGACCCCAAGCAAAGGAGCGCCGCCGACCTCTTCATAGCTCAGCGCCTTGCGCACCCGCATGAAAGCAGGTTTGGCAAGCAGGCCGCCTATCTTGGAGCGAAAATCGCCTGTCAGCTCACGCTTGATCATCCCCATCAGGGTTGACGCGATCCCCTCCGTGTACTTGAGAATCAGATTGCCATCGAAGCCATCACAGACGATGACATCGGCGGTATCCGCGGGGATATACCTGGCCTCAACATTTCCGACAAAATGAAAGGCGGACGCCTGCATCAGCGGGAAAGTCTCCTTCACCAGAGCGTTCCCCTTTTCTGCCTCGTCCCCGATGTTGGCAAGCCCGATACGCGGCCTGGCAATGCCCATGAACTTCTGCATATAGGCATTCCCCATCAGGCCGAACTGCTGCAGGTACTCCGGCTTACAGTCCACATTGGCGCCGCAGTCAATCAAAAGAAAACTGCCTTTGCCGTTTGGCAGCAACGGCGCCAGCGCCGGGCGCTCTATGCCCTTGATGCGCCCGAGGCGCAGCATACCGCCAACCAGCACAGCGCCGGTTGAGCCTGCGGATACGAAGCCGTCTGTTTCTCCGGCGCGCACCGACAGCATCCCCATCACAATGGAAGATTGTTTCTTCTGCCGGATGGCCATGGACGGCGCATCATGGTTGGTAATAAGCTCAGGCGCGTCAACCAGCTTAATGCGGTCGCGTACATCATCAGCCCCTGCCAGATAAGGCTCAACTTGGGTGAGCACACCGGCGAGAGAAAGGCGCAGCCCCTGGTCCGCGCGAAGCGCAAGAACACTGCCTTTTACGGCAGACTCCGGCGCATAGTCGCCCCCCATGGCATCAATGAAGAGATGTACTTCCTGCACGTATCGCTGTCCTTTGCGGGATTTATTCGGTGGCAAACCGTCGAATAACAAAATGATATTAACATAGGAAGGATAAATTGACAAGCACGGAAAAACCCGCAAACATCAAGGCGGACTTGTGTTCTTCCGACCATACATGCTATAATTTTGATGAGGTATCAAGGCAATCGCTGCATCTTGTAAAGGAGAAAGATAACATGATGAAACTTATTATAGCCATCGTTCAGGATGAGGATGCCTCTCATTTGATCAGCGAGCTGATGAATGAAGGCTTCAGCGTGACCAAGCTTGCTACAACGGGCGGCTTTCTGAGAGCGGGTAACACCACGCTGCTTGTCGGTGTCGATGATGAAAAGTTCGACTCCTGCATGGACATCATCAAGAAAGTCTGCAAGAGCCGCAAGCAAATAGCTACTTCCCCGGTTACCATCGGCGGCGCGACCGGTATGTACGCCCCTTATCCTATCGAGGTAACAGTAGGCGGCGCCACGGTATTCGTTCTCTCGGTTGACCAGTTCCTTAAAATGTAAGCTTCCCGGCTTCGGTTTCTGTGTCAACAAGATTTGATTTTCAAGGATTCAGCGGGGCGCATGACCGTCTGATTGCGGAATACCGCGGCGGGCGGGCTTCACATGCGCTCCTTTTGTGCGGTTCCTCCGGCATGCTCAAGAATGATTTCGCGAGGTATCTTGCCAATATCCTTCTTTGCCAGGCAGCTTCGGGCGACCGTCCCTGCGGCAGCTGCCCCTCCTGCCTGCGCTTTGAGACCGGCAAGCATGGCAACCTGCTCGCGCTCGGATTGTCGCCCGGCGCAAAAACCATCAAGATCGATCAGCTCCGCAGCCTGCTGAACGCCTTGTCACTGCATCCGCTGGAATCCGGCCCGAGAGTGATTCTTCTTTCAGATATTCACGCCATGACTATGCAGGCCCAGAATGCGCTGCTGAAATCGCTCGAAGAGCCGCTTGCGCAGGACTACTATCTGATCACCTGCGATAATGAACAGGCAGTGCTGCCTACCATCATTTCAAGGTGCAGCCAGGTCAGGCTGCCGGCGCTTGATGAAAAAGCGATGGAAGCCCGCCTGAAACAATCAGGGCTTGATGCTGAAGAAGCCGCGGCGCTTTCCGGCCTGACGGGCGGAAGGCTCGGCTACGCGCTGGATATCAGCAGGGATACTGCCTACAGCGATTTGAAGGCGCTTGCAGAGAAAACCATTTTTCAGGTCAGAAAATTCAGTGATATCCCGGCGGCCTCAATTCTTCTAAAAGACGCCAGGGATTCTGCCGATTTGCTGCTTGATCTTCTGGAAGAAGAAACCCGCCACAGCCTTGCCTGCAGGTATTTGGGCAGCGCGGAAAAGAGGCCAGCTGTCCGGTGGGCCTCCGTCGATCCTTCCGCCCTGAAGCGCGTACTGGAGGCGGTGTTTGAAGCCCGTAAGTATAAGGCCAGCAATGTATCCTGGCAGGCAATCGTCGATCGTCTGCTATTTACTATCACGAAGGAGATTTATCAATGTCAATGGTCATAGGCGTTCGCTTTAAGAACGCCGGAAAACTCTATTATTTTGACCCGGGCAAGCTCTGGCCGAGCGCGGGAGACGCCGTCATTGTTGAAACCGCGCGCGGAATTGAATATGCCCAGTGCGTCATGGGTGTGCATGAAATCAATGAGGAGAGCATTTCTTCCCCCCTCAAAAAGGTCATCCGCGTAGCCAATGACGATGACGCAGAGAAATACCGGGCCAATCTGGAAAGCGAAAAGGGCATCTACAGGGTCTGCCAGCAAAAAATTGCGGAGCATAAGCTGGATATGAAGCTGGTCAAGGTAGAATATACTTTCGACCGCAGCAAGCTGATTGCCTATTTCACCTCAAACGGCCGTGTGGATTTCCGTGCGCTGGTCAAGGATCTGGCCGCCGCCTTCAAAACAAGGATCGAGCTGAAGCAGATTGGCGTCCGGGATGAAGCCAAGATGCTTGGCGGTCTGGGTTCCTGCGGCAGGCCCCTTTGCTGTTCCAGCTTTCTGGGAGACTTTCAGCCTGTTTCCATCAAGATGGCCAAAGAGCAAAACCTCTCGCTGAATCCCACCAAGATTTCCGGCGTGTGTGGCCGCTTGATGTGCTGCCTTAAATATGAGCAGGATCAATATGAACGCGCCCGTAAGGCTTTGCCCCATATCGGGCGCGATGTGCTGACCCCGGACGGCCGCGGCACCGTGGTCGAGCTTAACCCCCTGAAAGAGCTGGTCAAAGTCCGCATTTCCAAGGGACAGGACAGTTTTGAAGTGCATGAGTATGCCGCCGATCAGGTGCAGCGTGTTGCCGCGCCGCAGCAGGCCAAAGCCGGGAACGAAAAGAAAAAAGAACAGCCCAAAAAGGCGAAGATGCAGGAAGAAGCTGAAACTCAGGACGAAGATGTCGGCGACATCCTTGATGATGATTCTGAGCTGCCGGAGGAAAAGCCTGAAGAGTGAATCTGAATCAGACAGATAAAAGCGGGCAGGCGCATAACCTGTCCGCTTTTTGCCTGTCGTTTGCAGACTTAATTTTTCAGGCTCGCCCTTTTCTCCATGCCGGTAAACAGGCGGGTCAGCAGCGTGATTAGAATGAGGTAAATGGCAGCCACCGTAATCAGCGGAAAGAAAGCCGAATAGGTACGGCTTCGGATAAAGTCTCCGGCTTTGGTCAGATCCATCAGCCCAATAAAGCCGACAACAGAGGTTTCCTTAAGCAGCATAATAAACTCATTGAACAGGTTTGGCAAAATCACCTGCACGCTCTGCGGAAGCACAATCAGCGTCAAAGTCTGCAAATGCGAAAGGCCCAGTGAACGCCCGGCTTCTGTCTGTCCCCTGTCGATGGCGAGGATGCCGCTCCTGACCATTTCCGAGACATAGGCGGCCGAGTTGAGCCCAAAACTGATCAGCGCAATCAGCTCCCTGCTGAGGCTGCTGGAGGACAGGATGATATAGTACATGATCATCAGCTGCACGACCACAGGGGTGCCGCGGATTATATCAACATAGACACCGGCCAGCATTCGCAGCGGGTAGACCTTCCCAAAGGGCTTCCATTCGGAAATTCTCATCAGGGCGATAACTGTGCCAAGGAGGATGCCAATAGCGGCGGCTCCGGCAGCAATCACAAGGGTTGTGCCCAGACCGCTGAGCAGCATAAGATATCGGTTGCCTACGATCAGATTTGTCTCGAAATCAGCTGCTATACGCAGAAACAGTTCTTTCAAAGCGCCCTCCCGGATGACAATTTCAAGGCCGCAGCAACAATTCTGCGGCCTTGAAACTGTATCAGATATACTTCAATTATTCAATCGTCGCGAAGTATTTCGCGTAGAGCTTGTCAAATTCGCCGCTTTCCTTCAAAGCCTTGAGCCCTTCATCAAGAACAGCCATCAGTTCGGTATTCCCCAGTTTCACAGCGATGCCGTACTGCTCATCGGACAAATTCTCCTCGAGCACCTTCAGCCCTTCAATCTGCTGGGCAAAAACACTGGATGGCGCGGAGTCGACCATCACGGCATCAAGGCGGCCGCTCTTCATATCCACGATCGCATCCAGCGCCTTGCTGTAGCGCTCGCAGACAATGCCCTCCATAGAATCAGTCACATAAATGTCGGCAGTGGTTCCCAGCTGAACCCCGATCTTCATGCCGGGCTTGATATCTTCGGTCTTATTGATGTCGGAATCAGCCAATACAATGATTTTCTGCGTGGCGCTGAAATAGGGCGCCGAAAACAGAACGCTCTTGCTCTTCTCTTCACTGATGGTGAGACCGGCAATGGCGATATCAATCTGACCGCCTTCAAGCGCAGCGGGCAGAGCATCGAATTCCATGGACTCGACAGTATAATCGATACCTGCTTTCGACAGGATAGCCCCGATCAGCTCGATATCAAACCCCTGGATGGTGCCGTCATCCGCAATGTATTCAAAGGGCGGAAACTCCGCGTTTGTGCCTACCTTCAGGCTCTCCGCCAGGGCACCGGCAGCAGTCAGGCTCAAGCAAAGAGCCAGTATCATAACCATCAGCTTCTTCATCGCGCATACCCTCCTTGTCATTTCGGGTGTATCATACTGCATAGTTATGCGTTTGTCAAGCATAATTTTACATTATTTCGGATTTTCATCCAACTTGACCAAAAACAGTCCTGATAGTAATATAACCATTAAGAAATTACTCATTTTGCGAGGATTGTTCAATATGAAGCTGTTGAATCAACTGGAAAGAAAAATGTATAGGCTGCGCATTGCGCCGTTTTTCCATTATGTTATTTTTGCGATGGCGGGCGTTTACGCGCTGGATTTGCTCTTCCCCTCCTTCGGTCTGATATACCGGCTTTCTCTTATTATGCCCATGGTCTACGGCGGAGAGGTTTGGCGGCTGGTCAGCTTTATTGTTCTCCCATCAGCCGGGAATATCCTGTACGCTGCGCTCAGCATGTATTTTTATTACATCATCGGCACAACGCTCGAAAGCAAATGGGGCCCACGCCGATTCCTGCTTTATTTTCTTATCGGTGTACTCGGCGCCATCCTTGCCGCGGTCATCACACAGTTCGGCACAAACCGCTACCTCTTCCTCTCCATGTTTTTTGCCTATGCGATGATAAACCCGGAACAGGAATTGCTTTTGTTTTTCGTAGTCCCTGTCAAAATGAAGTGGATCGCTCTGCTGAACGCAGTCTATTTTATCTATGTGCTGATTGTCGGCAGCTGGTCGATGAAGGCGGCCGTGCTGCTGAGCCTTTTGAATCTCTTTCTCTTTTTCGGAGGAGATATCATCAACCTGATTCGCCGCAGCGTGCAGCAATACAGGCGGCGCCGCATGTTCCGCAAGGCTCAGCAGAGATGATCTTTGCAAAACGCCCGTCTGACGCGAAAATCAGACGGGTGTTTTATATACAGTGGTGAGCGCAGCCTGTAAGCCGAGTTCTGTCTGGAATGGTCATCTATCTAGGCCGACCGTCGCCGGAAGGCTCAAGCGATTACGAAAGCGGGACGGGCCGTCCCATATGCCTTCATCTATCTTGCACCGGGTGGGGTTTACATGACGGACAAGTTGCCAGGCCGCCGGTGCGCTCTTACCGCACCTTTCCACCCTTACCGATTGCTCGGCGGTATCTCTCTGTTGCACTTGCCTTGGAGTCGCCTCCACCAGCCGTTAGCTGGCACCCTGCCCTGCGGTGCTCGGACTTTCCTCATGCCATTGGCATGCGACCATTCAGCTGCCTCACCAGCCGTATCAGCGTCAAACCATCACCATACGGCCGCAGGTCTCACACTCAACCAGCTTGCCGTTTTTGATGTTGCTCAGCACAGAGGAGGGAAAAGACATATTGCACCCCCCACACTGCTCATTTTGAAGCTTCGCAATCGGCGGCGTCGCGTGCTGCTTGATGGTGTTGTACTTCTCAATGTACTCTGCGTCAATACCCGCCAGCTTTTCCTTCGCCTTTTCACGCATCTGCTCTATCTGGGTCTGAGCCTCCTTATACTCGGCGTCAAACTCATCACGAAGCGGAATGAACTCTTCCTTGGCGGCAACCAGCCTCACCTTCAGGTCGCGCTGAACACGGTCACGGTCCGCGGCAATCTTGCGCAGCCTTCTGGTTTCCTGCTCAAAATCCTGCAGGGAAGCGGAAAGGCGCTGCGCTTCTTCGATATAAGCCCGAACCTGCGCGCTGTCCGAAGCGGGCTCGTTCTGCACGCGTGACTGAAGCGCCTTGATCTGATCCTCTGTCAGAGAGAGGGCGTCCTTCAAGGCATCCATGCGGTCCAGCATGGCAAGCACCTCGTCTCCCACTTTTTTCAGGCTCTTCTGAAGCTCCTGAAAAGAATCGCGCAGCTTAACCAGCTTCTGGCGTTTGGGAGACCTGCGGATAGAAGACTCCAGATTATCAGCCTCAATATCCGCCTGCTGATACTGCCATAAAAGTTCAAGTTGGTTCATTCTTCCTCCTTAAAAAGTATATCCTTCCGAATGATGACGGCATTCAGATGCATAAACTTCCACTAATAATTGTAGTTGATTCAGCCGGCTTTGTAAATAGACGGCCAGCTTGCGCATCATCGGTTCTTCTGTCTGATAGTGTCCGCCGTCAAAAAGAACAAAGCCGCTCTGGACCGCCGCAATCGCATTATGATAACGGACTTCCCCTGTCAGAAGGGCCTGCGCCCCTTCTTTCATGGCATTCTCAAAGCCGATGTCGTATGCGCCGCCGGCAAGCGCGAGCGTTGAAATCAGAGTATCGGGCGCTCCATAGCAGCGCAGCCTCATACCCATCAGGCTGCTGATTCTCCGTCCCAGTTCCTCCGCGGCGCAGGGTTCCTTCAGCTCTCCAAGCGTCAGCACAGGATCCAGCCCTTTTCGGATACCGGAAAGGCCCAGCTTTTCGGCAATCGCAGTTCCGCCGCTTAAATCGCTGAGATCAAGATTGGTATGCGCGCTGATCAGAGAAAGGCCGCTTTTCAAAAGCTTCGAAAGCAGCCTGCCGTCATAATTGTCATCTCTGATATTTTTGACAGCATGGAACATCACCGGATGGTGCGTAATCAAAAGCTGCGCTTTCCTGCTGACAGCCTCGTCTATAACCTCAGGCGTTGCGTCAAGCGACACCAGAACACGCTGAACTTCCCGATCCATATCCCCAATCAGGAAACCGGAATTGTCATAATCTTCCTGCGTCTCAAAGGGAGCCCGTTCATTGATCAGGTCATAAATCAGCCTGTTGCTTGCTTTTTTCACTCTCTATCGCCTCCATAAGCCACTGAACATAAGTATCGCGATGATTGTCTCTTCTGACAGCGGCAACCCTTCTTTTCCACTCAAGATAATCCAGAACGCAGCTGCCGGTCAGACGCGCGCCTAAATACAGTTCACTCGGCGTGTATTGCGCCGAGCCCTTCTTCGCCGCCAGAACTGTATAATACCGGCCGCCCGCGCGGACAACGACCTCTTTTTCAAAGAAAAAGCCGTATTCATACAGCCTTTCTCTAAGCATATGCATTTCTGTATGGGCAGACACAATCAGGCGTGCAGGCCCGATTTTTTCATGTTTCTGAATGATCTCCGCAATGGTTCTGCCGCCCATCCCGGCGATGACCACTGCCGAGACCGGTTCCGTCAGGGCATCCAGACCATCCGCCCTGATCAGGCTCGCCCTTGCGCTCAGGCCGTGGAGCTCCAGCAGCCGTCTGCTCTTGCTCAGCGAATCCTCGCTGATATCGCTGACAATCATCCGCCTGCACACATTCCTCGCCAGCAGATAACAGGCAAGACGGCCGTGATCAGCGCCTATATCCGCCGCGATGTCGCAGGGAGGAACCAAATCGGCAAGGCACTGAAGCCGGGCATCCAATAGAGGCAGCTGCGGTCCGCCCGTGCTTTCACTCAATCCAGAAAGTCCTTCAGCTTCTTGCTTCTGCTTGGGTGCCGCAGCTTGCGCAGCGCCTTCGCCTCGATCTGCCGGATGCGCTCACGCGTCACGTGGAATTCTTTACCGACCTCTTCGAGTGTGCGGGGGTTGCCGTCATCGAGCCCGAAGCGCAGCCGCAGCACCTTGGCTTCCCTCGGCGTCAGGGTATCCAGCACTTCCCAAAGCAATTCTTTCATCAAGGCGTTGGAGGCAGCTTCGGCAGGCGCAGGCGCGTCCTCATCCTGAATAAAATCGCCCAGATGACTGTCTTCTTCTTCGCCGATGGGAGTCTCCAGCGATACCGGTTCCTGCGCGATTTTAATAATCTCCCGCACCTTGCTCTCGCTGATGCCCATGGACCTTGCAATTTCTTCCGGCGTGGGCTCTCGTCCGTATTCCTGCAGAAGCTGTCTGGAAATGCGGATCAGCTTGTTGATCGTTTCAACCATGTGCACGGGG
Source organism: uncultured Christensenella sp. (assembly GCA_964481445.1). Lineage (GTDB taxonomy): Bacteria > Bacillota > Clostridia > Christensenellales > Aristaeellaceae > UBA1038. The sequence goes on from CAYZTQ010000002.1 coordinate 35,510, forward strand.
ATACGGATGGTGCGCGCCTGGTCCGCGATTGCGCGCGTAATCGCCTGTCTAATCCACCACGTGGCATAGGTGGAGAACTTGAACCCTTTGGTATGGTCAAACTTCTCAACAGCCTTGATCAGGCCCATATTGCCTTCCTGAATCAAATCAAGAAACAGCATGCCGCGTCCCACATAGCGCTTGGCGATAGAAACCACCAGCCTGAGATTGGCCTCAGCCAGCTCCCTCTTCGCGCTCTCATCGCCCTGCTCCATGCGCTTGGCAATTTCAACTTCCTCATCGGCGGTCAGAAGCGGAACCTTGCCGATCTCTTTGAGATACATGCGGACAGGGTCATCAATATTGATGGCGTCCGGAACGCTCAGGTCAATTTCAGCTTCCTCGGGGCTGTCGCTGTCGGCTTCCTTCTCCTCCCCTTCGTCCTCACTGTCCTTGGTGACAGTAACGCCAAGGGTATCGAGCGTTTCGAGCACGGTTTCAAATAGTTCCGGGTCAACTTCTTCAGCAGAAAGAATGGACATAATCGTGTTATAGCTGATGCTTCCCCGCGCTTTGGCGGTATCATACAGCTCCTGAAGCTTTTGTTCCTGTTTAGCGTCCACTTTCATACTCATCAAGAGACATCCTTTCCTTCTGTACGGGTATGCTGCCGGCCGCTCTGGGCTTTTCGCAGCTGCATAATCTCTTCAAGCGCTCTTTTTCTTTCTTCACCGGTCAGAGCAGTCATTTCCCGGTTGATTTCCCGGATTCTTTTATCCGCCCTGCTGGAACGCAGCGTCATAATACAATCTTCCGCCGCCGGGACCACCTGTTCTGAATCCATATTCCCAAGCCTGCTGAACGCCTCGCTGGCAATGGCGCGCGCCTCGTCGTCCTCACAGCCTGAAAGCACCTGAGCGGGATTTTGACCATCCGCAAGCGCCTGCCATAGGGTTCTGATGACAGGGCTTTCAAAATCATCCGCGCTGACCAGCCCGGGAGGCAAATGCCCCGTAGCCGCTAAAGTCAACAGCGCCTTTTCCGCTTCACCGGCAGTCTGCGCTTTTCTCATTCGGGATGCTTTTGCAGAAGACGCGGAGGCCGTTTTTTGAACGTTTTTATTGGAAGAGGCTGCGCCAGACCCAATCAGCTGATCTGCCTGCTGTGTCAACACGGCCTTTTCATACCCCGTCTGCGCTTCAAGCCAGCGGAGCAGATCTTCCCGCTCAATGGGGCTTTCAACCAGCGCAATCAGTTCGCAGGCTTTTTGGGAAAAAGTACTGTTCCCTTCAGCGGTTGCCACATTATACCCCTTCTTCAATCTAAGCAAACGGAAGCGGTTGGAAGACAGGGGGCTGATGCGCTCGAATTCTTCACCGTCATGCTGTTTGAGAAAATCATCCGGGTCAAGGCCCTCGGGCAGCTGCAGAACCCTGCAGGGAATGCGCTCCTTTTCAAGGATATCCAGAGCGCGCATGATCGCATTCTGCCCCGCCTCATCACCATCGTAGCAAACCCAGACCTCAGGAGCCAGTCGCTTCATCAGCCGCGCCTGTTCGGCTGTCAGAGCCGTGCCCAGCGTCGCGACCGCCCCGATGACGCCCTTTTTGGAGAGCGACATAACATCCATATAGCCCTCGACCAGGAGCACGCGGGACAGGTTTCTCTGCTTGCGCAGAAGATTGGCCCCATAAACACCCAGACGCTTATTGAACACCAGGGTATCCTGCGTGTTGAGGTACTTGGGCTGAGCATCCCCCATCGCTCTGCCGCCGAACCCGACGGTCCGGCCGTATACATCAATGATGGGAAACATCGCGCGGTTGCGGAACACATCGTAGCTGTGGCCATCACGCACATGAATCAGACCGGCCGCCGCAAGCTCTTCCTGCTGATAGCCTTTGGAGAGAAGATACTCTTTCAGCGTCTCCCACTCCTCACTGCTTGCGCCAAGGCCGAAGCGCTTGATCAGGCCATCTTCAAAACCGCGACCGTAGAGGTACTCCAGTATTCTCTTCCCGCCGGGACTGTAAAGCCGCTGGTGATAAAAGAGCGCCGCTTCCCTGTTGATCTCGTAGAGTTTTTCTTTGGCAGAGCGTTCTTTTTCCGCGCGGGGATCATACTCCTGCACAGGCTCTGGGATATTCAGCAGCCTCGCGATGTGACGGAGAGCCTCAGGAAAGGTCAGCTTCTCCATTTCCATCACGAACTGGGCCACATTGCCGCCAGCCTTGCAGCCGAAGCAGTGATAAACATTGCTCTCCCGGTTAACGGAAAAGGACGGCGTCTTTTCATTGTGAAAAGGGCAAAGACCTACGTAATTGCGTCCCTGACGCTTGAGGGGCAGATAAGCCGACACGATATCAACAATATCGGCGCGCGTCAGCACTTCATCAACCCACGCGCTCGGATACATACCGGCCAATCTTCATCACCCCTGTTTCATAGTTCGACGCCTTCCCCGCAAATCCTGCTAATAAACCGAAAAGCTCTCCGGCACAAACAGCTTCTGGAACTGTCTGGTAGCGAAGCGGTCCGTCATGGAGGCAACATAATCAGCGACAGCGCGCTCGCTGCCCTCTTTATAGACCGTTGTCACATACTCAAGTGGCATTTCCGCCGGATGCTCCAAATAATGCCTGAAGAGATTGATGACGATGAAATCGCATTTTTCTTCCTCTTTGGTTCGCCATTCATCCTGATAAACATTTTTGAAAAGAAAGGAGCGCAGCATATCCGTTGCCGCCTGCACCTGCTCGCCGGCCAGAATATCCCCGCTGTTCCCGCTGGTTTTGATAATATCGCTGATCATGGTGGCAATGCGCTCGCCATGCGTCTGCCCCAGTACTTTCAAGGCGTCCTGAGGAAGCTCGTGCTCCCTGATAATCCCTGCCCTGAGCGCGTCATCGATATCATGGTTGATATAGGCGATACGGTCCGCCTTGCCGACAATCTGCCCTTCCAGCGTAGCGGCCTTCCCCTTCCCGGAATGGTTCAGGATGCCATCGCGTACCTCCCAGGTGAGATTCAGCCCATTTTTGCCTTCCAGCACCTCAACCACCCTGAGGCTCTGCTCATTGTGCCTGAAACCGCCGCCTATCAGACGGTTCATTGCGCGCTCACCGATGTGCCCAAACGGCGTATGGCCAAGATCATGGCCGAGAGCGATGGCTTCCGTCAGGTCTTCATTGAGGCGCAGGCCCCGCGCGATGCTGCGGGCAACCTGAGCGACTTCCAGCGTATGGGTCAGGCGGGTACGGTAGTGATCGCCCTTAGGGGATATAAACACCTGCGTTTTGAACTGAAGCCTGCGAAAACTTTTTGAGTGAATGATTCGGTCGCGGTCGCGCTGATATTCGCTGCGCAGTTCGCAGGGCGTAATCGGAAAATCTCTCCCCCTGCTTTCCGCGCTTTTGGCCGCGAAGGGAGAAAGCATCTCCCGCTCCCTCTGCTCGATCATTTCTTTGATATTCATACAGGCCTCCCATGTGCAGTCTCTATGATAGAAGATACCCGTTTTCGGCAAGCCACGCTTTTTCTTTTTCGCTGATCTGCGCTGTTTCCAGCAAATCCGGCCTTCTCTGCGCGGTCAGCAGGATGGATTGCTTTCTTCGCCAGTCATTGATTTTGCTGTGATCGCCGGACAGCAGCACCTCCGGCACTTCCCTGCCCTCGAATACGCGCGGTCTTGTGTACTGCGGGTATTCCAGCAATCCGGGGACGGAAAAGCTTTCTGTTTCTGCGCTTTCTTCGCTGCCAAGAACGCCTTCAATTTGCCGTGCAAGGCAGTCGATCAGCACCATGGCGGGCAGCTCGCCGCCAGTCAAAACGTAATCGCCAATTGATATTTCCATATCGATGGCGCTCTCCACTACCCGCTCATCAACGCCCTCATAATGCCCGCAGAGAATCAAAAGATTGCTCTCGCGGCTCAGCTCGTTGGCCATTTCCTGCGTCAGCGTCCGGCCGCGCGGGCTCATCAGGATTCGTTTTCCCGGAAATGGGTCTGGCGCGACATGACGGATGGCATCCAGAATGGGCTGCGCCATCATCAGCATGCCCGCGCCGCCGCCGAAGGGATAATCATC
>CAYZTQ010000002.1:39676-54695 GCA_964481445.1 uncultured Christensenella sp.
GAATGGGCTGCGCCATCATCAGCATGCCCGCGCCGCCGCCGAAGGGATAATCATCTGTATTCTTGTGTTTGCAGGTGGAAAAAGGCCGGATGTCGGTAATCTGCACATCCAGCTTGCCCGCCTGCCTCGCGCGGCCGATAATGCTCTGCTCAAGCGGCGTAAACATTTCAGGAAAAATGGTCAGCACGTCAATCTTCAATGACAGCCACCTCATCCAGAATTGTTTCATCTACGGTGATGATCCCCTGCTCCGCGTCCACAGATGGAATCACCCGTTTGAGCGCCGGAAGCAGCATGGTGCCGCCCTGATGAAGCGCAATCACGTAGACGTCGTTTGCCCCCGGTTGTAGCACTTCTTTCAGTTTACCAAGTTCGTTTCCCTTGGAATCGAGCACCCTGCAGCCGATCAGATCGGCGATAAAATTCTGGTCTTCATCAAGCTCTACCGCATCCTCTCGGCGAACATACAGCATCCATCCTCTTTGCGCTTCCGCTTCGTTACGCGAAGAAGATGCTGCCAGATGAGCATACACAAAATCTTCTCTGACCGAGATGCCCTCGATTCGCTCAGGCACTTTCTCGGCCCCCTCATTCTTTGAAACCAAAACTTCCTTCAGCGCCAGAAAGCGCTGCGCGCTGTCTGTCAGCGGCTTGATTTTTACCTGACCATGAATCCCCTGCGGTTTGAGCACGGTACCGATCAACAGATATTTTGACAGCATAACAACCTCTTTGCAAAAGCGCCGCTCCCGCGGCGCTTTTGAAGACATTTTACTGAATCTCGACAAAGACCGGCTTGCCGCCCTTCTCCGTCGCGGCTTTCACCACGCTGCGAAGCGCTTTGGCAATGCGTCCCTGCTTGCCGATTACCCGGCCCATGTCATCGGGCGCGACATTCAGTTCCAAAATGGTGGCTTCGGGGCCCTCGGTTTCGGTCACCTGAACCTCTTCAGGATGCTCTACCAAGGACTTAGCCAGGAAAAGGACCAATTCCTTCATCTGGTACTCCTTTTCTGTGTCAGCCTTCGGCCTTCTCGCCTGCCTTCTTCAGCAGGATGCGCACGGTATCGGTAGGCTGAGCGCCGTTTTTCATCCAGGCCGCCGCCTTCTCAACATCAATCTTGATTTGAGCGGGATTGCTCATGGGGTCATAGGTGCCAATCTCTTCAATAAAGCGGCCGTCACGGGGGTTGCGCTCGTCAGCGACGACAACGCGGTAAAAGGGCTTCTTCTTCATGCCAACTCTCTTGAGACGAATCTTGACTGCCATGTGGTTTGTTTCCTCCTAATATTCGCTACATCTATGGAAATCATATTGCTATGATAACCGCTTATTTGAATGGGGGCATTTTGAGCCTGCCCCGCAGCCCGCCTTTGGTATTCATCATCTGCTTCATCATTCTGCGCATCTGGTCGAATTGGCGCATCAGCTGGTTGACATCCTGTACCGTGACGCCGGCGCCCGCGGCAATGCGCTTTCTGCGGCTGGCATTGAGAATATCCGGCTTGCGGCGTTCCTTCAGCGTCATGCTTCGGATAATGGCCTCCGGCTTTTTCATGGCGTCATCGGATATTTCGATATCCTTCAGCTTGTTGCCAACGCCCGGCAGCATCCCCAGTATGTTTTGAAGCGGGCCCATTTTCTTAAGCTGCTGCATCTGCTCCAGAAAATCATCCAGCGAAAGATCTTCTGGGCCCTTGATTCTGCTCTGCTTGGCAGCCTCTTCCAGCTCCATGGCCTCGGTCGCCTTCTCAATCAGCGTGAGCACATCGCCCATGCCGAGAATGCGCGAAGCCATTCGGTCGGGGTGGAAAGGCTCGATAGCGTCCATCTTTTCGCCGGTACCCGCAAACTTGATGGGCTTGCCGGTCACGGCGCGCACACTGAGCGCGGCGCCGCCGCGGGTATCGCCGTCCAGCTTTGTGATGATGACGCCGTCGATGCTCAGCTTATCGTTAAAAGCGGAAGCAACGTTGACAGCGTCCTGACCGGTCATCGCGTCCACAACCAGCAGAATTTCCTGAGGCCTGACCGCCGCCTTGATGCGATCAAGTTCCCCCATCAGGTTTTCATCAACATGCAGGCGGCCGGCGGTATCCAGGATTAATACATCGTTACCGTAATACCGGGCATGCTCAACGGCTTCCTGAGAAGTCTTGACAGGGTCCTGCGTCCCGCGCTCAAAAACGGGAACCTTGACCCGCTCTCCCACCACCTGCAGCTGTTTGATGGCGGCAGGCCGGTAGATATCACAGGCCGCAAGCAACGGCTTCTTGCCCTGTTTTTGCAGGTAGTTCGCAAGCTTGCCGGCCATTGTGGTTTTACCGGAGCCCTGCAGACCGCAAAGCATGTAGATGGTAGGCAGAGAAGACGACCAGGTCAGGCGGGCGTTCGCCCCGCCCATCAGCTCTGTCATCTCTTCATTGACGATTTTGACGACCTGCTGTCCGGCGTTCAGGGAAGAGAGTATCTCCGTCCCAATGGAGCGCTCCGTCACCTGCTTGATGAAGTCTTTGACAACAACATAGTTAACGTCCGCTTCCAAAAGAGCCATGCGCACTTCGCGCATCGCGTCCTTAATATTCTGTTCGTTCAGCTTGCCTTTTCCGGTCAGCTTCTTAAACGCGCGCTGCAGTTTGTCGGATAAGCCCTCAAAGGCCATCGTCAGGTCTCCTCCTCATGCAGATAATCATCCAGTCGTCTTGCGGCCAGGCGCAAAGGTTCAAAATTCCCGGTTTCAGACAGGCTCCTGCGGATCAGCTCACGGCAATCCACGACGACCTGCCGCTGGCGCTCAAAACGCGCCGCGAGGTGCAGGGCCTCTTCCAGCTCATCCAGTTTGATAAAAGCCCGCTGCAGGGTGTCGTTGACACACTGTCTGGTTACGCCAAGCTGCTTTGCCGTCTCCGCAAGAGAGAAATCCTCATTGCAGTACAAATCAAGCATGGAACGCTGACGCTCCGTCAAAAGCGGCGCATAGAAAGAAGAAAGCACGCCATACTCCACTTTTCTTTCCAGCTTGCTGTCAGCGCCAGACATAAACCCTCCCGTCAAGCCAAACAGCTTGACAGGCACATTATACAGAGTATCGATCATTTGTCAAGTATATGAGCTTGACAAACAAAATAATTACAGATCAATGATCTCGCTGCCCGTTACGGCAATATCGATCAGTGCTTCAGAGTTGGCGAGCCTCTGTTCCGCCTTCTCCGCCTTATCAAGTCTCGGCTGCGTCACCGGATGCTTGGGGGTAAACACGGTGCAGCAGTCCTCATACGGCAGGCTGGAGGTTTCATATGTGCCGATTTTCTGCGCGTAATCGATAATCTCTATTTTGTCAAACCCAATCACCGGCCTGAAGACCGGCAGATCCACGACCGCGTCGGTACAGGCGAGCGCGTTCATTGTCTGGCTGGCGACCTGACCGATGGACTCGCCCGTCACCAGCGCCTGCGCCTGCTCTTTCCGCGCGATTTTCTCCGCGATCCGCATCATGAAGCGCCGCATGATCAGCGTGGTATGATCCTCAGGGCAGCTTTCATGGATGCGCATCTGAATATCCGTAAAAGGCACAATATAGATGCGCATGCCCCCGCAATAGCCGGAAAGTATCTTCGCCAGTTGCAGCACTTTTTCTTTGGAGCGCTCACCGGTATACGGGAAAGAGTAAAAATGGATGCCGACCAGCGCAACACCGCGTTTGGCAATCATGTAACCGGCCACCGGGCTGTCGATACCGCCCGACAGAAGCAGCGCGGCTTTTCCGTTGCTTCCCACAGGCATCCCGCCGGGGGCCGGGTAGACCCTGACATACAGATAGGCCCTGTCTCTGATCTCGACGTTCAGTTCATGATCGGGCTTCCTGACATCCACCTTCAGATCAGGCCGCCTGGAAAGGATATATCCGCCCATTTCGGCGCCAATCTGAGGCGAATCCAGCGGATACAGCTTATCAGCGCGGCGGGCCAGCACTTTGAAGGTGCCCTTCAGCCCATCCATCAGACGAAGCCCCTGCTCGCAGACGGCTTCAAAATCCGCCTTATCCATTTCGACAGCGGGACAGACCGAATGCACGCCGAACACCTTCTGAACCGCCTCAAGGCAGGCCGTTTGATCGGTCATATCAAAAATATAGATACGGCTGTCATGCAGGATGACATTGACTGAATAGGCCTTTACAGCGCTCTTGACGCGCGCCAGCAGCAGATTTTGAAAATAAGGGCGGTTCAGCCCTTTCAGGTAAATTTCGCCGTAGCGAACCATCAGAAGTTCCCGCATGCCACTCATTATCTCCTGGTAAATCGTCTCAAAACCGCGTAATTTCGCTTCACGCAGTCGGCAACGTAATCCATATCCTCCTGCGTCAGATAGGGATTCAGACTGAATCTGACCGCGCTTTCAATGCGCGCAGGGGGTATCTGCATAGCGCTCAGCACATGGCTGACTTTTTTCTTTCTGGAGGAGCAGGCGGAGCCGTTGCCTACCAGCACACCCATACCTTCCAGAGCGTGCAGCATGGTTTCCGCGCGCACCGGAGCAAAAGAAAGATTCAGAATATGGTCTGCCGCCAAGGGTGAAGCAGGGTCCGGCCCGTTGACCATCAGCTCGGGCACCGCTTCTTTCAGCCGCTCAAACAAATAGATTTTCATCCCGCGCATATTATTGGAGCGAGGATAGCATGCGATTGCCGCCGATAAACCCGCTATGCCCGGCGTATTTTCTGTGCCGGAACGCAGCGTACCCTCCTGCCCCCCGCCCATCAAAAGTGGCTGCAGCCTGACGCGTTTGCCTGCCCACAGAGCGCCGATCCCCTTGGGACCGTGTATTTTATGCCCCGACAGGGCATAACTGTCAATACCGATTTTCTCGGCCTCGCATTCATGCCGGAGAAAGCCCTGCACGCCGTCCACATGAAACAGCGCCTCCGGGCACAGACGGTCTCTTATCTGCGCGATTTCCCGCAAAGGCTGCAATGCACCTGTTTCATTATTGACCTGCATCACGCAGATCAGCCTGGTATCCGCCGTCAGCAGCTCCTGTAAAGCAGCAAAATCTACGCTGCCCTCCTGTGTAAGCGGGATTTCGAGCACATCGTAGCCGAAAGAAGACAGAGCCTTGCAGCTTTCCATCACAGCGGGATGCTCCCCAGCGCTGTACAGCACCCTGCCGGGTTTACCCTGTTTCATGCTGCCGATAATGGCGAGATTATCTGCCTCCGTGCCGCCGGAGGTAAAAATCACGCGGCCGCTCACAGCACCAAGCGACCGCATAATGCTGCCCCGGCAGGCTTCCATCATTTTTTCAGTCTCAAGCGCCTGAGCGTACAATGATGAAGGGTTAAAATAGCGCTCCGCCATCGCCACGCGCATCGCTTCCATCACGCGCTCATCCGGCCTGGTCGTCGCGCTGTTATCCAGATAAACCTTGACAGACTCGCTCAATTCTTTTGAAACTTCCCCTGGCCAGCGGCCAGCACGATCATGTTCCGCATCTGTTCGCTCGGTTCCATCACCAGAAGCGATTTCGCCCCGTCCTTTTGAAAGTACAGATAAAACAGCTCCGCCTCGCGGTTAACAAACCAGTTCAGCCGTTTGATGCCCGGCATGTTGAGATAACGGGTAAAAGAGCCTGAATTGACAAGGCCCACCGCCTCGACGTTTCTGAGGTTCATGGTGCCGAGCGCTTTGCGCTTGCGGTTATTGAATACCTTGGCAAAATCAAGAATACCGTTGGTAAAGGTATACTCAAACTCGGTCTTAATCCTGTCTTTATACAGAAAAAGCAGCACCGCGGAGGCAGCCATCAAAACAGTCAGAACCACCTCAAACAGCATTGCGGTGCTGAACCCCTGCGTGCTGATGGTCATTGTCAGCAGATTAAACATAAAGACCGCGATGATGCCCGAAAGAATCATCGCCGCCCACGCCATGACCAGCATGATGTTTTCAATCGTTTTGTTGTGCCTGCTGGCTACCTCTTCCAAAAACTGATCCATGCGATTCTCTCCTATCTGAAAAATACGGGCACAAACAGCCCGATCAGCGCCCCAAAGAATACCTCGGTCGGCGTATGGCCGATCAATTCCTGCAGGTCCGCCTCGCCAAGCGGCCGGCCTTCCACCAACATGCGGTGCAGCATGCGGTTGAGCACCTTGCTCTGCTTGCCTGTCTGCAGCCTGACGCCCATCGCGTCATACACCACTACCAGGGTCACCGCGGTCGCGATCGCAAACGAGGTGGAGCCCATCCCTTCTCTGAGCGCGATCATCGATGTCAGAGCGACCAGAAAGGCAGTATGCGAACTGGGCATGCCGCCCATTCCGAAAGTGCGCCTGAAATTGAAGTTGCGGTTCACAGCCCAGTCAATCATCACTTTCAGAAACTGCGCTATCAAAAAAGAAGTCAGCGCACAGATAAGAATATCATTGCTGAATAAATCCGTCAAAACCGTTTCACCTCAGCATGCTTGATTATAAAGCATTATATTACTCGCGTCAGGCTGCTTTCCGCAAGTTCCGCAAGGAAACTTCCTTTCGCGCCAAAGGGGATCAGCGCCTTGGCGGCAAGGCTGATCTGATTCTCCGCTTCCTTTTTCGCACGGTCAATGCCGTATACGCCGGGCCAGGTCAGCTTGCCGACGGACTGATCTTTGCGCAGTTTTTTCCCCATTTGGGCTTCATCACCCAGTTCGTCCAGCAAATCATCCACAATCTGAAAAGCAAGGCCCAGATGCAGGCCATACGCTTTTCCGGCCCGAAGCAGGCTTTCATCCGCTCCTGCAAGCAAAAGCCCTGCCTCAACGGGCGCCGTCATCAAATCAGCCGTTTTATGCCGGTGGATGTAGAGGAGCATGCCTTCATCGGGCTCCTTGTCCTCCATCCAGATGTCCGCAGCCTGGCCTGCTATCATCCCGCAAGAGCCTGCGCCTTTGGCCATGACAGCGAGGGCGGCAAGGGCGCGCGGATGGCCGCTGGCGGACATGGTTTCATAAGCCAGATTCAAGAGAGCATCCCCCGCCAGAATGGCCAGCGCCTCACCGAAAACTTTGTGGCTGGTCGGCTTCCCGCGCCGCAGGTCATCATTATCCATGGCAGGCAGATCGTCATGGATCAGGGAATAGGTATGAATCATCTCGACAGCCGCCGCGAAGGGCAGCGCGGGTGATGGATCCTCCCGCAGCAGGCTGTGCGCGGCCAGCAGCAAGACAGGGCGCAGCCTCTTGCCACCCGCGAACAGGCTGTAGCGCATCGCCTCCGCCAGATGAGCGGGGATTCCCGCCTCCGGCCAGAGCTCCTTTTGCAGCGGCAGGCAGGAACGCAAAGCCGCTTCGACAGACTCTACATACGAAGCGTACTGCCTGTCAAAGTTCATTGTCCGTCTCCGCTATCGTAAGTTCGCCATTTTTGAGTATCAGCATTTTTTTCTGCGCCGCGTCCAGCTCTTGCGTCAGCTCTTTGGAAAGGCGCATGCCGCGGGCATATTCATCCAGCAGTTCTTCCAGTTTCATGCCGCCGTTTTCCATTTTGGAGACCAGAGACTCGAGCGCTTCCAGCTTCTGCTCAAAACCGGCATCTTGATTAATCTCACTCATTGAATGAACCTTCTTTCTTGTCAAGCGTCTTCACCCGCGCCCGCCCGTCCTGAAAAACCAATGTAAAGGTTTCCGGCAGGGCATGAATCCCTGTCACCGGCCTGCCATCAGAAAGCGCAAGTGCGTACCCCCGTTTCAGCGTATTCCCGGGCCCCATGGCTTCCAGCGAGGCGGTTAACGATTCCACCCGCGCGTTCAGCTTCTGAACGGACTGGGCAGCCAACATCTGCATCGTCTGTTTTGCCTGTCGGAGACGATGGGATATCCGTTCCAGCTGCATCAGGGGGCTGAGCGCTTCCAGACGTTTGTTCAGGTCATGCAAGGCACTTCGCTGTTCGAGCAGCCGCTTTTCCGAAGTCTGCATCATTCTCGCGGATAGCGAGGCAATCTGCTGCATCAGCTCCGACCTGTCCGGCACAGCCAGCTCGGCCGCGGCTGACGGCGTCGGCGCGCGCATATCCGCCGCAAAATCGCACAGCGTGGTATCCGTTTCATGGCCCACAGCGGAGATGACAGGCTTGCCGCAGGCTGCCACGGCGCGGACAAGCGTCTCCTCATTAAAAGCCCACAGGTCTTCTATGGAACCGCCGCCCCGCCCGATGATGATAACGTCCACCTGTTCCACAAGGGAGAGTTCCTGCAGGGCGGCCGCAAGATCTTCCTTTGCTCCGTCTCCCTGCACCTGAGAAGGGCGGAGAATCAGCTGCGTCCCAGGGAAGCGCCTTGCCGTTACATTGCGGATATCATGCAGCACTGCCCCGGAGCCGGAGGTAACAACACCAACCGCCCTTGGCAGCAAAGACAGAGGCCGCTTTCTTGCGACATCAAAGAGCCCCTCTTTCTGCAGCCTATCCTTCAGCGCGAGATAGCGTTGGTAAAGTTCGCCCACCCCATCCTGCAGCATGGCTTCGGCATAAAATTGATAGCTGCCGCTGGCCGTATACAGGCCGACGGAGCCGATCAGCACGACCTTCATGCCGTCGCTTGGCTTAAAGCCCAGGTACAGATTGTGCTGCCGAAACATGACGCAGGCGATGCGGCTTTCATCATCCTTGACCGAAAAATACCAGTGGCCGGACGCGTAGGGACGGAAGTTGCTGATTTCTCCGCGCAGCGCTATCCCCTGCAGCATCGGATCGCCCGCAAGAGACCTGCGGACATACTCATTGAGTGCGGTTACGCTCAGCGCGTTTTCCTGCATGCCGCCTCCAGCGTGTTTTCCATCAGCATGCTGATGGTCAGCTTGCCGACACCTCCGGGCACCGGCGTGATATAACCCGCAATCTCTTTCACGGCTTCAAAATCTACATCGCCCACTACCTTGCCATCTACTCTGTTGATCCCTACATCCACCACCGCCGCGCCCGGCTTGATCATATCCGCGGTAACGAACTTTGGCTTTCCAATGGCGGCGACCAGGACATCCGCCCGCTTGCAGTGTTCCTTCAGATCCTTCGTTTTGGAGTGGCAGATGGTCACGGTACAGTTTTCATTCAGCAGCAGCATCGCAGCAGGTTTGCCAACGATATTGGAGCGGCCGATCACCACCGCTTCCCTGCCGGCAAGCTCGACCCCGCCCTGTTTGAGCATATGTATGATGCCCTTAGGCGTGCAGGGAACAACGCCTTCCTGCCCCGAAAACAGCTTGCCCGCGTTGCTGATATGAAACCCGTCCACATCCTTTTCGGGCAAAATACGCGCCAGCACAGCGCGTTCGTCCAGATGGCGCGGCAAAGGAAGTTGAACCAGAATGCCATGAATAGTGGGATCGGCATTCAACTCATCAATAACAGACAGCACTTCATCCTGAGAAGAGTTTTCATCCATCCTGATGGTCTTTGAATGGATGCCGATTTTTTCACAGGCCAGCCCTTTGTTGCGGACATAGATCTGGCTGGCGGGATCTTCTCCCACCAACACGACCGCAAGCCCGGGCACAATCCCCTGCTTGCCGAGCTCCTGCACGCGGCGGGCCTGATCCTGCATCAGCTCTTCCGACATCAGTTTCCCATCCAGTATCTTTGCCATTTGGCGCACCTCCTACAAAATATTGAAATGCTTTCCGGCGCCAATCACAGCAACGCCTGCCGCGTTGTCGCCCGAATACTCCGGTTTCCCAAATCTGACGCACAATTCACTACCTCGTTTTTCCATGCGGCCTGACAGCATCCTTCGAAGCAGCGATGAAGAAGCGACACCCCCAAAAACAAGGGCAGTCTGAAGCTGATGCGCCGCCCCTTCCGTCTCCAGAAGCCGCAGTATGCTGCGGCTGAGAAAATCGAACACTTCCGCGGCGATATCCTGCGGCTTCATATCGCCGGATGCAATATCGCGCATTGCCTGCGCTTCGGCGCCCGACAGATGCAGCCCGCCCTCTTTCATGCTGACGCCGTATCGCCCGACTGCCCGGCCACTTTCCGCAAGCCGCTCCAGAAACGGCCCGGCCGGAAAGGGCAGCCCCAGGCGGACACCAACTCGGTCAATCAACTGGCCCGCGGGTAAATCCAGCGTACAGGCAAGGGGGGTCAGGTTGTCTCCGTGTACGGACAGTAAATCCGTGGTTCCGCCGGAGAGATGAAGAGCCATGAATCCGCCTTCTATGGGCTTTTCGCCAATCTGGGCGGCAGCAAGATGCCCGCGCTGATGCGTTGTCAGGTAGCAGGGTACGCGCAGCGCCGATGAAAGAGACTGTGCCATCGAAAGCCCTGTCTGAAAAACGGGCATATACGAAGCCTCCGCGTCGACCGGCTTTGCGGACACGCAAACCGCCGCGATTTCGGCAGCGGACTTTTCCATCACGTTGCGCAGAACCTGCGGAAACTGCTTGAAATGAATAAAAACGGCCTCGCTCTGCCGCAGGCCGCAGGTCCCCTGTTTGACCGGAAGTAGCATCCTCTCTGAAACAAGCGGACGGCCGGTTTCATCCGCAAGGGCGCACGAAGTTGTATAGCAGCTGGTATCAATCCCCAGAACAGCCTTCATGTCGCCTGCGTGTCTCGCAGAAAACTGCCCAGCAAGCCGTTGACAAAGCGGCTGTCGCTTTCTTCGCCAAAGCGCTTGGCAAGCTCCACCGCCTCGTTGATGATGGCTCCGGGCGGCGTATCCTTTACATAATCAATTTCATACAGCGCAAGGCGGAGAATGGCCCTGACCAGCACGGGAATGCGTTCCAGTTCTCTTGTCTGGCTGCGTCCGGCAATCTCCCTGTCAAGCTCGCACTGGTGCAGCTTCACGCCTTCGGTTAAGGAACTGATATACGTTTCATCCTGCTCATCATCAGGCTGAAACTGAATCAGCCCAAGCAGGGTATCGTCACCGCCCTCACCGCCGAGCATTTCTTCATAAATCAACTGCATGGCCGCTCTGCGGGCAGCAAGTCTTGACATCCCTTTTTACTCTCCTCAACCTGTTGTGGTTTTCCGCCTCAGGCCTTCTCTTCCGGTTCCCTGGTTTCCGCAGGCTGAGCCGTTTCCCTGCTTTCTTTCTTTTCAAGCGCCTTCTTCAACTTTTCCATGTCTTCAGCGCTGTATGTGACCTTCTTCTGGGCAGGGGGAAACAGCTTGTTGACCGCTTTTTTAGCCGATTCTTCCACATTGTCGGTCGAGCCAAGGAATGCGCCGACGGCGGTCAGCAAAGCAACGAACAGGGTTTTCCAGAACCCGAAGGTAATCAGCATGATGCCCACAGCAAAAAACGCCGCGGGATACAGGCACTTGCGTGAAAAATGAGGGGCCTTTTGAACTTCCTGTGTAGTCTGCTCAGATTCCTTCATGGTTTTCCCGTTCCTTTTCTATCGATAGTTCGGTTTCCGTTTCGGTTGATTCCTGCGGTGCCACCGCAGCATTTCCCATATCAAACTCTTCGGCGGCGAGCGGTTCATCTGGTTTGATGTCAGGTGCCTTCGCCGCTTCAGCCTCCGCCTCGCTAACATGGGGCTGGCGCGCCGGAGTTTCATGCATCATATACGGTGATTCTGTGACCACTTCATCCGACGTATCTACGCTTACCTTGACCTCGCGCACATCAGCGCCTGTTGATGACAGAAGGTACTGCTTGACGTCCCTCTGCAGCGCAGCGACAGCTAAAGGAATACTGATGTTCTTGGCGACCGCCACTTTCAGGTCGATCAGCACGTTATCCTTGTGGTTTTCAATGTCCATGCTCTTGAGAATCATCTCGCTGCGCGGCTCCATCACCTTGCGCACGAGCCCGTCAATCGCGCTGACCGAAATCCGCATCTCACCATCAGCAGTCTGCTGAACGATAAAATCGTTTTTCTTTCTGCGGTAGCTGTGGGGCAGGCCGATCAGATAAACGCCAAACGCAAAAAGCAGAATGCCGCCGCCCCAGAACCAGCTAGGTCCCACCTTTACTATGCTTCCACCGAAATCCGCAACCATCAAAGGTTCAGCACGCAAGCCAATCAAGAACAGGCATACGCCAATCACCGCGGCCAAGAAACCGCCAGCGAACAAAAACACTTTATCAATCGCCCGAAGCTTCACACAATCCCCTCCCCTCGTCAGGGCAAGCAGCCGGCGGTCGGCTTATTCCTTCACATCGGAAACTGGCGCTTCTTCCGCAGGGGTCTCAGTACCGCGTTCCGCTTCCGACTTCTTATCAGCTTTTGCAGGCTTTTCCTTCTTATCGGGGCCCTTGACAGCCTTTTCGTTTCTTTCGGCAGCTTCGGGTTTTTGTGCAGGCTCCGTCTTTTCCTTTTCGGGTTTGGTCTCCTTCACGTCGGCGGCGTCTTCTTTACGCTGCCTGCTTTTCTTTTTGCTGCTGTCGGGCAGGCTGGGCACATTGGCCGCCTCAAGATTTGACTGTGCTTCCCGCTTGTCTTTTTCAAAGCTTACACCCTGAACATGCACATCGACCCGAACGACCTTGAGCCCGGTCATGGCCTCGATGGACTTGCGCACATTTTCCTGAACCTCGGTCGCAACCCGCTGAATGGGCTGACCATACTCGATGATGGTGTAGAGGTCAACCGAAACTTCTTCGGTACCTACTTCCACCTTAACGCCGCGGGTGATGTTGCGGTTCTTGCCGATGATATCACCAAAGCCTCCGCTGGTGACCATGCCGGCAATCCCCTCTATTTCATTTGCAGCAATACCTGAAATGATCGCAATCACTTCGTTGGCGTAGGTAATAGAACCTCCGTCGCTCAGCTTCATTTCAGCGTCAACCGGCAAATTTTCATTCTTAGGTGCCATAGGATTACACCTCCTCATTTACTTTGTCAGTATAACAAAACTTGCGAAAGGGCGCAACAAGCGCTCACTTCGCCTCCTGCCTGTAGGGAAGATGACGGATATCATCCCGTCTGATCAGCACATCCGGCCCCATGTCTCGGAAACGGCAAATCATCTCGTTAGTCAGAGCGATATTGGTAAAAGCGACATCGATTTGATCCCGGGGCACAAACACCGCCTGTGAAAGCTCCTCCTCGTTCAACCTGATCTGACTGTTCCCCTTGACCCGCGCGTAAAACCCGGAAAGCAAAGAACCCGTGAATGCCCAGGGCTGGCTTTTATAATAAGTGATATCCTCCAATTCAAGCCCGGTTTCTTCCATCACTTCACGCCGGACCGTTTCTTCCAGCGATTCCCCGATTTCAGTATACCCTGCGACAAGCGCCCAGTTGGGCCTCGGGGGCTGTCCTTCCCTTGTTGCGTACCACGTCAGCAAAAGCCTTTCTTCGTCAACAACGCCCACAATCACCGCAGGCATCAGTTGCGGATATTCCCTGTTGCCGCAGGCCGGGCAGCACATCATGCGCTCCTTTGCGTCGTGCCGGGCGCGGTGACCGCATACTCCGCAGTATTTGCGCGCTCGGTACCAGCGGTACAGGTGGTGCCCGACCACGCCGGCAAACGAAAGGTGCTGCGGCAGGGCGCCGCGCAAAGACTGCACCGGCTTAAAGTGATAACCCGGCGCGAAAACAGATTTGAACGACAGAAAGAACCTCCGGCTGTCGATTGAAAACAGATAGATGCAGCGGGATCCGTCCATCTTTGAACGATCAAAAACAGGGTAGGCGATGCCATCGCTGCCCGCTTTCAGCAGGATGGCATCGCCTTGGTAACAAAGCACTGTATCCCCGTTTTGAACCTCATGGGGGTAGTACGCGTTGTCAAAACGCAGGGGATCAATCTCGTGCAGCATAAACTTATTACGCTCAGCCCTTTATGTCCTCATCGAATTTTACATGCAGCATTCTCAGCGCGTCTTCCGTGACGCGGCTCGGGGTATCCATCATCAGGCAGGCGGCGTTCTGCGCCTTGGGGAAGGGAATTACGTCCCTCAGGCTCTCCGCGCCTGAAAGCATCATCATCAACCGGTCGATGCCGAAGGCAAACCCTCCGTGCGGCGGCGTGCCGTACTTGAACGCTTCCAGCAGGAAGCCGAAGCGCTTCCATGCTTCTTCACGGGTAAAGCCGAGCAGGCTGAACATTTTCTCCTGCAAATCGGCCGCGTGTATACGGATGGAGCCCGACCCCATCTCGATGCCGTTGAGCACAAGATCGTAGGACTGGGCGCGCGTCAGCTCCGGGTGCTCCTGCATCAGGTCAAAGTCTTCTTCCATCGGCATGGTAAAGGGGTGATGAGCCGCCTGGTAGCGCTGTTCTTCCTCGCTCCACTCAAGCAGGGGAAATTCAGTAATCCAAAGCAAATTGTATTTGCTTTTGTCAATCAGGCCGAGTTCTCTTGCGAGCTTGGCGCGCAACTGCCCCATGGCGGTGAGCGCAATCAGTTTTTTATCCGCGATAACAAAGAGCGCATCGCCTTTTTCCACCTTCATGCGAGCGAGCAGCTGATTCAGTTTGTCCTCCGAAAGGAACTTGGCAAAAGATGAGCGCAGCGTGCCATCCTCATGCAGGGCCAGCCAGGCAAGCCCCTTCACATGATAGGTTTTGGCAAACTCACCCAGCGCGTCCATTTCCTTGCGGCTCAGGTGCGCAGCGTTCTTCGCGGTAATGGCGCAGACAGTCTGCCCTTCCTCCATCGCGCGTTCAAACACAGAGAAGCCGCAGCCATCTACAACGTCGTTGATCGTCTCGATCTGCATATCATAGCGGGTGTCCGGCTTATCGCTGCCGTATTTTTCCATGGCGGTTTTCCAGGTCATGCGGGGAAGCGGAAGCTGAATATCTATCCCCTTGATCTTTTTGAAAACAGCGGCAAATGCGCCTTCCACTACGTTTTGGATATCCTTGGGCTCCACAAAACTCATTTCAATGTCGAGCTGAGTAAACTCGGGCTGACGGTCGGCCCGGCTGTCCTCATCGCGGAAGCAGCGCGCCACCTGGAAATACCGGTCCATGCCGGCCAGCATCAGCAGCTGCTTATAAATCTGAGGACTCTGCGGCAGCGCGTAGCATTCGCCGGGATGCACACGGCTCGGCACCAGAAAATCGCGGG
>CAYZTQ010000002.1:54795-58864 GCA_964481445.1 uncultured Christensenella sp.
GGCAGCGCGTAGCATTCGCCGGGATGCACACGGCTCGGCACCAGAAAATCGCGGGCGCCTTCGGGCGTGGATTTTGTCAGAATCGGCGTTTCAAACTCCGCAAATCCCTGGCTGATCATATGCTCGCGGATGGCGTTGATCACTTTGGATCGGTTCAGCATCATCTGCTGCATGGAAGGCTTGCGCAAATCGAGATACCGGTATTTGAGCCGAACCGCTTCGTTATCCTTCGCGTCGTCTTCAATATAAATCGGCGGAGTCTCAGACGCGTTCAGCAGCTTTGCCTGCTGAACCAAAACTTCCACCCTGCCGGTCGCCATATTCTCGTTGACCGCGGAAGCGTCGCGCAGAGCGATCTCGCCCTTCACAGCCAGCACATACTCCGAGCGCAGTGAAACCCCCAAGGCAAAGGTTTTTTCATCCAGTTTATCGGCGTTGAACACCACCTGCACCATGCCGGAAATATCGCGCAGCCAGACAAAAATGACGCCGCCCATATTGCGTGCGCGCTGCACCCAGCCCATCAGGGTAACCTGTTTTCCCGCCAGTTGCTCGCTGACCTCGCCGCAGCGCACATCCCTTTTCCATCCGCCCAAAAACTCAGCCATATCTTTTTAACCTCTCAGTATTTTTTCTATGCCAGCACGCGCATCCTGCGCGGGTACTTCTATCTCTTCGCCGCTTTGCATATCGCGGAGCCTGATGTTGCCTCTTTCCCACTCATCTCCGCCCACAATGGCCATCACGCGGATACCGAGCTTGTTGGCGTACTTGAACTGCGCTCTCAGGTTTCTGCCGGTATGGTCGCAGTCAGCTTTGACGCCGTCCGCGCGCAGGGAAAGCACAAGCTCAAACGCCCGAGCAAAGTCCTGCTGCGCGATGTTGGCAACGAACACCTCGTATAAAGGCGGCTCGGGCAGCACGATCCCTTTCGTTTCAAGCTCAAGGAGCACGCGTTCTATGCCGATACCGAAGCCAACTCCTGGCAGAGAAGGCCCATCCAGCTGTTCGACCAGGCCATCATACCTTCCGCCGCCGCAAAGAGCCAGTCCCTCGCGCTGGCCGTGCATAATGATCTCAAACACGGTTTTCGTGTAGTAATCAAGCCCGCGGACAATCAGCGGATCCACCTGGTATTTGACTTTGGCCGCATCCAGCAACTTTTTGAGCCCCTCAAAATGCCCGGCGCACTCATCGCAAAGCGTA
Source organism: uncultured Christensenella sp. (assembly GCA_964481445.1). Taxonomy (GTDB): domain Bacteria; phylum Bacillota; class Clostridia; order Christensenellales; family Aristaeellaceae; genus UBA1038. The sequence continues at coordinate 56,002 of CAYZTQ010000002.1, forward strand.
TCCAGAATCACCGGAGCGTTCTTTACAATGCGCTTGCAGCCGGTCTCCTTGCAGTCGAGCACGCGGAGAGGGTTTCTGTCAAAGCGTTCCCGGCAGTTATCGCAAAGCTGATCCATCTGTCCGGCCAGATACTCTCTAAGCCGCTGGTGATAGACTGGGCGGCACTTAGGGCAGCCGATAGAGTTGATGTTCACCGTCAAATCATCCAGCCCAAGCTCTGCCAGCATATTCAACAGAGAAGAGATCAGTTCCGCATCCGCCGAGGGCTCTTTCGCGCCGAAACACTCCATGCCAAACTGGTGATGCTCCCTCAGCCTGCCATGCTGCGGGTTCTCATAACGGAAAATGGGGTTGTTGATATAGTACATCTTGACCGGCTGGGCCTGCGCGTAGAGCTTGCCTTCAATCAGGGCGCGAACAGCCCCCGCCGTCCCCTCCGGCTTTAAGGTAATGGAACGCCCGCCCTTATCGTTGAAGGTATACATTTCCTTCTGCACAATATCGGTTGTGTCGCCAACGCCGCGCAGAAAAAGCTCGGTATGCTCAAAAACCGGGGTGCGCACCTCCCTGTATCCCGAAAGTGCTGCGTATTTCCGCATGACATTCTCCACATGCTGAAACCTGTAGCTGTCCTGCGGCAGACAGTCTTTTGTTCCCTTCGGCGCTTGTACCATAGTTCCCCCCTTCAAAAAACAAACCCACGCATACATGATGCATGGGACGATTCAATCGCGGTACCACCCTGCTTGCACTATCAAGTGCCGCTCGTCGCCCATAACGCAGGTCTGCGCCGGCTTTCACCGGTAGCTCCGGGGTGTCACAATGCTGCTCCGCCGGGAGGCTTTCAGCCAAGGCCTCCTTCTCTAAAGGCAGAGGGCGCATCCAATTCCCATCAACGCCGTCAAAGTATTATAGGTGCTTTTCATTTGTTTTGTCAATGCCGGAGCGCTGTGATATAATTCTTTCGCATGTATAAGGAGGAAAGTAAGATGCGTGATTCTCTGCAAGGACATTCCCCACTGATAAAGCTTGATGTCAATCACCTGATGAGCGATATGCTGGGTGAAAAATACGGATTAACCGAAAAAGAACTGCAAGACCTTTCTCCCCGGGCAGTATCCGCCTTTGAAGCTGTGAAGGCAAACCGCGGCACCGGCTGGCTGGGCTGGACCGAGCTGCCCTATAATCAGGAAGAAATCGTAAGCGATATTCTGGCAACCGCTAAGTCCGTGCGCGAAAACTTCAACACCTTTGTCGTGCTGGGCATCGGCGGCAGCGCGCTTGGTCCCATCGCTGTTCAGCAGGCGCTGAATCATCTTCACTATAATGAGCTGAGCGATGAAAAGCGCGGCGGCCCCCGCTTTTATGTGGAAGATAATATCGACCCCGAGCGGATGCGCGCCCTGCTTGACATCATTGACCTCAAAACCACCTGCTTCAACATCATCACCAAATCAGGCGCTACCGCGGAAACCATGAGCCAGTATCTGATGATCTCCGAAGCCCTGAAAGCGGAAGTCGGAGCAGGCTGGCAAAAGCATATCATCGCGACAACAGATAAAGAAAAAGGCAATCTGATCAAACTGGCCAAGAAAGAAGGCTTCAGGCTTTTCTATATCCCTGGCTCTGTAGGCGGGCGTTTCAGCGAGCTGAGCCCTGTCGGCCTGCTGGCTGCCGCGGTCTGCAATATCGATATCAAGGCCATGCTGGAAGGCGCCGCCGCCATGGACAGGCACTGCGCGGACGCTGACCTCTGGAAAAACCCTGCGCTTTTGGAAGCGGCCATCCAATATATCCTGATGCAGGAGCGGGGCATCAACGTGCATGTGATGATGCCCTACGCCGACTGCCTGAAGCTGATGGCGGACTGGTTCTGCCAGCTGTGGGCAGAGAGCCTCGGCAAGAACGTTACAAGGGCAGGAAAGCCAGCCAATGTCGGACAAACGCCCGTCAAGTCTCTTGGCGTTACCGACCAGCACAGCCAGCTTCAGCTGTATACGGAAGGCCCCTATGACAAGGTCGTAACGCTGCTGAAGGTGGAGAAATTCCGTACCGTCACGCCGATCCCCCACGGCTGTGAAGAGTTTGCCGATGTCGCCTTCCTGGGCGGCAAGAGCCATAACCAGCTGATAGAGGCCGAACGCCTGGGCACCGAGTATGCTCTGCTGAAAGCGAAGCGCATGAGCCAGACCATCACCCTGCCCGAGGTCAACGCGCACACCATCGGCCAGTTGATTTACTTCTTTGAGCTGGTGACGGCGTATGTGGGCGAGCTGCTCGATATTGACGCCTTCAACCAGCCGGGTGTGGAAGAGTCCAAAATCGCATCCTACGCTGTTCTTGGCAATCAGGCTGAAAAATACCAGAAGAAGCAGCAGGAAATGGCGTCTGCGCCTGCTTCAAACTGGAAATACATCCTCTAAAATATTGAGCGCATCGCCAGCTGTTTGCTCTGCATATTTGAAAAAGGTAAGCAGATAGATCGCGCTGTAGGTCAAAGCATTGTAACTCCACTCTTTCACCGGGCCGCCGAAAAGGCGGTCTTTTTTGTAGAAATAATTATATGCGTGATTATCGTTTTCGCTCTTGCCAAGCTCCATGAAACGATGTAAAATAAATACAGAAAAAAAACATCTTGTTTCAAAGGGGGCAGCGCTTTGGGAAACAGAAGGCTTCGTGATACTGTCATTGCTGGTCTTACTCTGTTTGCGATGTTTCTGGGGGCTGGCAACGTCATCTTCCCGCCTTACGTCGGCGTCATGACGGGTGAGAAATGGGGCATCGCGGCGCTTGGCTTTGTGCTGACAGCGGCGGGCCTTCCGCTGCTTGGCACGCTGACCATCGTGAAGCTGGGCGGCGCACC
>CAYZTQ010000002.1:58964-83289 GCA_964481445.1 uncultured Christensenella sp.
CTGCGCCCCATCGGCTCGCCGGACGAGAACCTCGTGCAGGGCAGCGTGTTCTACTATGGCTTTTCCTCCGGCTATCAAACAATGGACGGCATTGGGTCACTGGTGATGAGCGGTACCATTGCGGCCTTCATAGCGCAAAGAGGTTACAGCAGCAAAGAAGGGCATGGGATGCTGTGGAAAGCGGCCGTGATCGCAGCCGTCCTTCTCGGCTCCGTCTATGTCGGCTATGCCTGGATAGGTGCCTCGGGCAGCAAAAGCCTTCAGGATTTCTCTTCCAGAACAGCGATGCTGAGCAGAGCTTCCCTGATGCTCAGCGGCCGCTTCGGGCAGCTTCTTCTGGCGTTCATCATCTTCTTCGCGTGTCTGACCACCGCGTCGGGGCTGACCGTTACCTTTGCGCAGTATTTCAATCATCTCTCCCGCGGCAAAATCAGCTATCGGCTCCTCTGCGCTCTGGTGGTGGCCGTCAGCTTCGGCATTTCCCTGATAGGTGTTGAAGGCATCATTTCCCTTTCCGGCCCCGTGCTGGAAGTCATTTATCCCCTGTGCATCGTGTTGATTGTACTCAACCTGATGGGCAGGCGCATCAAATCAGACAGCGCCTTCCGGGGAGCAGTGGCAGGCACACTGCTGGTGTGTGCTGTTCTGGCTATGCGCTCCATAGAGCCGCTGAAGCCTTTAGGTGACCGCTTGTTGGCCATTCTGCCCTTTGGCAGCAGCGGGTTTGGCTATGTCGTGCCTGCGCTGGCAGGCTTCGTGATCGGCCAGTTCAGCAGCAAACCCCATTCCGGCCTCCACAAGGCCGATTCCAGAACGGCCTTTTGATCCTTTGAACAAACAAAAAAGCTGAGGCGGTTTGCATCGTCTCAGCCTTTTGTTTTACGGATTTTACTCTTCGAACTGATAGCGCAGAATGGGGCTGCGCGCGGCGGTCACCTCATCAGGCCGGCCGATTGGCGTCGTTACGGGCGCCATGTGAAGGCTTTGAGGATCGCTTTCAATCTTCTCGCTGATGGCCCGGAACGCTGCCGCTGCCTCATCAAGGCTTTCCCGGCTTTCCGTTTCGGTAGGCTCCAGCATTAAAGCCTCATGCACAATCAGCGGGAAATACATCGTCGGCGGATGCATGCCGTAGTCAATCAGTCCCTTGGCGACATCCAGCGCCGAAACGCCTGTATCGTGCTTGGTCTTTTCAAGCGTCAGTACAAACTCGTGCATGCAGGTATGATCGTATGCCACCGGGAAATACTGCTTGACCTGATGCATCAGATAGTTCGCGTTCAATACCGCCATTTCAGCGGAAGCAGGGATGCCATCCGAGCCGAGGGTCAGAATATAGGTAAGCGCCCGCATGACAATGCCGAAATTACCGTAATAGGAACGGACCTGCCCGATGCTTTCCGGCTTTCTGCCTTCTCCCATCAGAGAGCTTGGCAGATAGGCTTTCAGGAATGCCTTGCAGCCGACAGGGCCGGAGCCCGGGCCGCCGCCGCCGTGCGGGGTAGAGAAAGTCTTGTGCAGGTTCAGATGCACCACATCAAAGCCCATGTCACCCGGCCTGACCTTGCCCATGATGGGGTTCAGGTTCGCGCCGTCGTAGTAGCACAGGCCGCCGCACTGGTGAATCACCTTGGTGATTTCAAGAATATTCGGATCAAACAACCCCAGCGTATTGGGGTTGGTCAGCATCAGGCCAGCCACCTCATCGCTGCAGGCAGCCTTCAGGGCATCCATATCCACGCAGCCCTGGGCGTTTGACGGGATGTTGATGACGCCATAGCCGACCATGGCCGCGCTGGCCGGGTTGGTGCCGTGCGCGGAATCAGGAATGATGATCTTGCTGCGCTTCGTATCCCCGCGCAGCTCATGATACTTTTTAATGAGCAGAAGCCCCGTATACTCGCCGTGCGCGCCAGCGGCAGGCTGGAAGGTCATGGCATCCATCCCCGTCACTTCGCACAGAAGAGACTGCGCAAGCTCTAGCGCGTCCAGGCATCCTTTGGTGCTTTCACGGGGCTGAAGCGGGTGAATGCCCTGGAAATTCGGCTCTGCCGCCACCGCTTCGTTGACGCGCGGGTTGTACTTCATCGTGCAGGAGCCGAGCGGATAGAAGCCATTGTTGACACCGAAGGCCTGCTTGGCAAGTCTGGTATAATGGCGCGAAATTTCGACCTCTGTCAGTTCGGGAAGTCTCGGCGCCGCCTTGCGAAGGTTTTGGGGCAGCTTTGTCTCAGGCACATCGCAAGCTGGCAAATAGCTCATTCTGCGGCCTTTTGAACCGCTTTCAAAAAGCAATTTCATTGCGCGCACACCTCCCTGATGATTGTGATCACGCCGTCGAGCGTCTCCCTGCTCTGCTTTTCAGTGACGCACCAGAGCATGCCGTTCTCTATCGGAAGGCCGCTCAGAATGCCCCTTTCCATCAGGCGCCTTTCAAGCAGCTTCGCGTCCACAGGGCAGGCAGTCACGAACTCATTAAAGAATTCGCCCTGATAAACTCTGCTGAAGCCGGGGATTTTTTCAAGTTCTTTCGCGAAATAGTGCGCCTTGTGGTAGCACAGCTCAGCCGCCTGCCTGAACCCCTCCGGCCCCATGGCAGCCATGTATACCCCTGCTGTCATGGCGCAGAGCGCCTGATTGGAGCACACGTTGCTGCTGGCCTTCTCGCGGCGGATATGCTGCTCGCGCGCCTGCAGGGTGAGTACAAAGGCTCTTCTTCCCTGCGCATCCTTCGTTTCGCCGACGATGCGTCCCGGCAGCAGTCTGGTCAGTTCTTTCCTGCATGCCAGAAAACCAAGGTAGGGACCGCCGAAACTGAGCGGCATGCCAAGCGGCTGTCCTTCTCCGGCGACAATATCAGCGCCCTGATCGGCCGGCGTTTCCAGCAGACCAAGTGAAATCGGATAAACCGACATGATTGCCTTGGCCCCGGCCGCGTGAATGATCTCATTGAGCTTTGCGGCGTCCTCTATCTGGCCGAAGAAATTGGGCTGCTGCGTCAGCACGCAGGCTGTTTTCTCATTCAGCATTTCGGCCAGCGCGTCCTGATCCGTTCTTCCGTCTTTCACCGGAACCACCCGGACATCCACATTCCTGCCCCAGCCATAGGTACGGATCGTCTCAATGGTTTCGGGATGCACGCTGCCGGAAACAAGCACCTGGTCACGCCTGCGGTCAAGGCACATCATGGCGGCTTCCGCCGCGGAGGAAGCGCCATCGTACAGGGACGCGTTGCTGACATCCATGCCCGTCAGCTCGCAGATCATCGTCTGAAATTCAAAGATGCTCTGCAAAATGCCCTGGCTGATTTCTGCCTGGTAGGGCGTATAGGTAGTGCTGAACTCCTCCTTGGAGGTCACGCTGGCAACGATGGCGGGGATGTAGTGGTCATAAGCGCCAGCGCCGCGCAGAATGACGTCAAACCTTTTATTTTCAGACGCAAGATTGCGCATTTTGCCCCGCACTTCCATCTCCGACAAACCTTTGGGAATGTTCAGAGGTTTCTTCAGCAGCACGCTTTCGGGAACATCATGATACAAATCATTCATCGTCTGAAGGCCGATGGCCTTCAGCATTTCTTCCCTTTCCCGCTGTGTAGATGGGAGATAATTCCCCATTCTCAGGCCTCCTTCAGAAAATCCTCATATTCCTGCGCGGTAAGCAGCTCTTCCGTATCCGTAATGTCGCTGACGCGGATGATCCACGCCTCGTAGGGATGCTCATTGATGGTTTCGGGCGCGTCGGAAAGCGCTTCATTGGCCTGCGCGACCTTGCCGCTGACAGGGCTGATGACCTCGCTGACCGCTTTAACCGACTCAACATCCGCAAAGGAGCTGCCGGCCGTGACTTCATCGCCTTCCATCGGCAGGTTGATGAACACAATATCTCCCAGTTCTTTCTGAGCGAAATCCGTCAGGCCGATCAGCAGACTGCCGTCCTCATCCTTTACCCACTCGTGGGTTTTGGTATACCGCAGTTCGTTTGGATAACTCATAATTAAATCCTCCTCAAAATATCAATCAGCAGAGCTGATTACTTGCTTCTTTTATAAAACGGCAGTTCCGTTAATTTGCACTTGAGCCTGCGGCCTCTGACATCCGCTTCGTACACGGCGTTTGGATCGACCTTTGAGACATCCACTAAAGCCATCGCGATCGCTTTGCCAAGGTAGGGCGCCATGGTGCCGCTGGTCGTCTCGCCAATTAGCTCGCCATTCAGGTAAACACCGCAATGTTCGCGGACAATCCCCCTGTCTGTCACCTCAAGACCGATGCGCGTGCGTTTGGGAGCGCCCTTGGCGAGGAGGGCTTCCTTGCCGATAAAATGCGGTTTGTCCATTTTGACAAAGTAGGACAGGCCGGCCTCAAGCGGCGTAATCTCGTCCGTCATCTCGTGCCCGTAAAGCGGCATCCCCGCTTCCAGCCGCAGGGTATCCCGCGCGCCCAGCCCGCAGGGAATCAGGCCCTCCTCTTTTCCCGCATCCAGCAGCTTCTCGGCCAGAGCGACGGCCTGACCAGGCTGGCAGTAAAGCTCATAGCCAAGCTCGCCCGTATAGCCCGTGCGTGAAACCAGGCAGGGAATCCCCGCGACATCAACGTTCTGGTTGAAGGTATAGTATTTCTCAGGCAAAGAAGCGGCATCCGCCAATTTGGACAGAATCTGCTTTGCCTTAGGCCCCTGCAGCGCCAGCTGAGCGTACTGGTCAGAGAGGTCGGTTATCGTTACCCTGCCCTTCTGGTGGTCGCAAAACCATTTGAAATCCTTATCCTTATTGGCAGCGTTGACAATCAGCAGATACTTTTCCTCATCCATCCTGCAGCAGACCAGATCGTCTACAATGCCGCCTTCGCGGTTGCAAATCGGGCTGTACCGGACACGGCCGATTTCCATCCCGGCCATATCATTCACCAGCAGTTCCTGCAGCAGCGTCAGCGCGTCCGGCCCTTCAAACTGAATTTCGCCCATGTGCGATACATCGAACAAGCCGCAGGCCCCGCGCACCGCGTTGTGTTCGGCTATCACTCCCGTCTGATACTGCACAGGAAGAAGATAGCCCGCAAAAGGAACAATCTTTCCCTGAAGCCTGAGATGCAGATCATACAGCGGCGTCTTTTTTTCCATACTATTCCTCCTCGTGTAAAAAGGCACGCAAACTGTGTTGCGTGCCTCTGTTTTTTGACCTTGAAGATTCCTCCGCCAACGCAGAGTTGCTTCGTCGGTGCATCGCTGCTTTCCAGAGTTTCGTCCCAATCCGGTCTTGCGGCCTGAGAGTTTTTGCAGTCCCCTTCGGCGCCGCACGGAAGCGGCAACTCATCGCCTGCCTCCCGCGGTCTCTCCCGGATTGTTCAACCGAGTATTATTTCTTCGCTTTGCGCAGGTAGGCCGGTACTCCCAGGTCGTCTTTCTCGGCAGACGAGGCCGGCTGGACAGGCTGCTGTACCGGCGGCTGGTAGGGATTCGCAGGCTGCACAAAGGGCTGCTGCCCGGGCACATATCCGGCGTTAAAGCCGGGCTGCGGATAGCCGGGCGCATACGCCTGCGGGATATTCATCTGTACACCGGCGCTGCCGGGACGGCCGGTGGCCGGGAAGAAGGAGGAGGTATCCTGCTGGTCATACATGGCAGGCACCTGCGGCGCTTCAAAGCCCGGAACCGCTGTCTGAGCAGCCGGCGCGTCAACGGGCGTTCTGTTCTCATAGGGATTATAGGCAGCGCCCGCCGTACCATATGGCATTGCGGGAATCTTCGCCGACTTCTTCTTGGTATCGCGGGCCGGGAAGCTTGTCTTTTCAAAGCCGGTCGCGATCACCGTAATGCGCACTTCGTCCTTCAGGCTGTTGTCGATACCGGCGCCGAAGATGATGTTCGCCTCGCTGTCGGCAGCCTCCTGAATCAGGCGGGCAGCCTCGTTGATATCGAGAATCGGCATATCCTCGCTGCCGGTAATATTGATAAGCACCGCTCGCGCGCCGTCAATCTTGGTCTCAAGCAGCGGGCTCGAAATCGCGTTCTTCGCGGCCTGCACCATGCGGTTCTCGCCCTTGCCGCTGCCGATGCCGATATGCGCCATACCGCCGGATTCCATCACCGTCTTCACATCGGCAAAGTCCAGGTTGATTGTGGCGGGCAGCGCGATCAGGTCGGAAATACCCTGAATGCCCTGACGAAGCACATCATCCGCTACACGGAAGGCCTCAAGCATGGAGGTACCCTTGCTGACCACCTGAAGCAGACGGTCGTTGGGAATGACCACCAGCGTATCCACATACTGCTTGAGCTCATTGATGCCCATTTCAGCATTGCGCATGCGCTGCTTTCCTTCAAACTGGAAAGGCTTGGTGACCACTGCGATGGTCAGGCAGCCGAGCTCTCTGGCAATATCCGCCACAACAGGAGCGGCGCCTGTCCCAGTGCCGCCGCCCATGCCGGCCGTCACAAAAACGAGGTCGGCGCCCTTGAGCATCTGGGCAATTTCTTCGCGGCTTTCTTCCGCCGCGCGCTTGCCGATCTCAGGAACAGCGCCGGCTCCGAGGCCTTTGGTCAGTTTCTCGCCGATTTGCAGAACATAATCGGCATTAGAAGCTGTGAGGGCCTGGCTGTCCGTGTTGACCGCAATAAAGTCAACGCCTTTCAGCTTCGCCTCGACCATGCGGTTCACCGCGTTGGTGCCGCCGCCGCCGCAACCGACTACCTTTATCGTCGCGAAAGAATTTTTCTTTTGCTCTTGCTCTACCTGCTGCAACTCAAGCATGGATGATCCTCCTGTAATGGGTCTTAGATTCAGCCGCCAAACAGATTGCGGAAAAAGGACCCGATCCCGCTCTGCGGCGCGCCGGGCCCCGTCTTGGTGTCAATGATAAGATCCAGCAGCCCAAGAGCGCTGGAATAAATGGGGCTGGAGAGCTTAACCGCCTTACGCGGCAAATCCCTGACCGGGCGTCCGAGGCGCTCGCTGAGAAACTCTCTGCCGCCGCGGTTGATAGCGAGCCCCCCGCCTGTCAGATAAACGACCGACCAGTTGCCAAGGCGCACGCCCGATTCTTTCACGCAGGCGCTGATCTCCTCACAGATTTCTTCGGCGCGGGCTTCCAGAATCTCGGATACCTTATCATAAGCAAAGGTCTGGGTGCGGCCGTCGCTGCCAAGCACATCAAAGGAAGGCTGCGAACTGGGCGCGCCGAAAATATAGGAGCGCTTAATCTGCTCCGCCTGATCCAGAGGGATATCAAGGCCATAGGTCAAATCAGCCGTGATATGCCCACCGCCCAGCGGAATATTTCTGTGGAAGATGATGGTATCGCCTTCCACCGCCATGACCTCGGTGGTCAGGTACCCGGTATCTATCAAAAGGGCCGTGCGGTCGCGCTCTTCATCGGAGATATACAGCATCGCTTCACCCATCGGTGTGGAGAAAAAGCCGCTCGCTGTTTTACCAACGGCGCGGAGACGCTCGGAAACATCATCAATGAAAAACTGATCGGCAATCACATAGGAAATCATGGCGCGAAGCTCGTTGCCATGGCGATTCAGAGGCTCCAGCGTTTTCTTGCCGTCATCAATCACAAACCAGGCAGGGCTGCGGTGAATGGGCGTGCCCCTCACCTCGCGCACCTCTTCATTGGCCAGCGCGAATAAAGTCTCAATATCACGGGAGGTAACATGCGGATCCGCGCCCTGCAGATCGATTTTGACCTCGACTGTATAAATCCGTGAAAACTGACCGGGTACGCCGACAAATACCTCTCTCGTATTGGTATGTGCCTGTTCTTCCGCGGTTCTGACGGCCTGAGCAATGGTATCATTCACCATATCAGGGTTGTTCCATCTGGCATCGGCAAAACCATCATATGAGGCAATCCCCGCCCCTATGATGTCAGTGCGCTGCCGGCCTGATACTTCGGCAACGAGGGCAACAACTTTGCTCGTGCCAAAATCGATGACCGTGATCGTGCTTCTCATCGAACGTTCATCCCCATTTCTCTGGCTTTTGCCGTATGACTTGCCGTAAAGCACAAATTCACCCTATACAGGAAGTCATTTGGATAACTTATTGTAACTGTTTTGTTATACAATGGCAAGAGCTTTCACATGATTTCGGCCTTTTCTCTTAGGATTTGGCGGATATCAGGGTGAATCCGGCCGATGAGTCGCCTCTCCCCAGACGGTTGCCTCAATGGTTCCGCCCTTTCTTCCCATCCTGCGCAGCTCAGGAAGCACAGCGCGTACCGTGCCGATTTTTGCCTTCAGGCTGGAGGCATCCCCCAAGTGAACGGAGTATCCATCCCGGGTCGTCAGGTAGATGCTGCTGGGCTCTGAAAGGTTGATATCTATAATCTCATGGCTGAACCCCTGCGCATAGATCTCCCTGGCCAGGGCAACGCAGGCATCGATCTGCCCTTCCCTGCTGCTCAAAGGCAGACGCCCTTCCCTGATATCCCGCAGGGCGAGGCCGGATATCCTCATCATTGTGTTCGAATCAGGAAGCTGCGGCATCTGTGTCAGAATCAAACCGTCATCCGCCATGATGTACGAAACGCCGATATAATCGATGCTGGCCACGGGCTGGCGCTCTTTTACATACAGTATCAGCGTATTGGGAAACACTTTCTGCATGCGTTCATAAATCAGGTAACGGTTAGAGTTAACGCCGTCCCTGATTTTATCTTCGCGAATGTTGAAGTAGCTGCTGGCTCTTGTAATGCCGGCGGACGTAGCGACCTGCTGCCAGGTCAGGTTATGAATGCCGATTACTCTGACAAAACGGATGCTGAACAGCGTTGCGCGCAGAATGAAAGCAAGGCTGACCCCAATCAGCAGCACACAGCTGATAATCAGCATTCTTCTGCCCAGGGTCATGGGGATCGGTTCGCTGATCCCTTCCGTGTCTTGGCTTTGAAGAGTGGAGCCTCCGGCTGACACCGGCCCGCGCCCTGCGGGACGGCCTTCCGGCCCCTCCGGAAGTTCCGGCGGCGGATAGTATTCAAATCCGTTATCGGGCATGGCTCTTTTCCTTCAGCGACAGCACATATTCCTTAAACTGTTTTCCTCTTTGCTCATAGTCGCTGAACTGGTCAAAGGACGCGCAGGCGGGCGAGAGCAGGATATTGCCGTCTGCAACCCTCATAAAGCTTCTGGCGCGCTCAACCGCCTCAAACATATCTCTCGCCCTTGAAATATACGTATAGCCAGCTTCACGAAGCGCCTTTTCGATTTGCTCTGCCGTCTGTCCATACAGGACCACATGCACAATCTTTCCGCTTGAGCGGATCAAGCGGGCAAGCGCGTCAAAACTGATTTTCTTGTCGTACCCGCCTGCAAGCAGCACAGTAGGGGCAGTCATGGCTTCCACCGCCCGCATGGTCGATTCCGGGTTGGTGCCCTTGCTGTCGTTGATATAGCTGATGCCCTCAAACGTTCTGACGAATTCGATACGGTGCTCAACGCCTGAAAAGTTTCTCAGCGTTTCCGCAATCGTCTCCACAGGCACATTTGCCGCGGCAGCCATCAGAACCGAGGTCAACGCGTTTTGCAGGTTATGTTCGCCCGGCAGCCTGATTTGTCCCGTTTCGATTACAACCTGTTCAGTTCCATGCAGCTTCAGCACCATTTTACCATCCCTGATAAAAGCACCACGCTGCACTTCCCGTTTGGTAGAAAACCAAAGAATTCCGGGTTTCATCTCTGCCGCCATCCCACTGACAATGGCGTCATCCGCGTTCAAAACGGCGTAATCATCAGCTGTCTGGTTCATGAAAATCTTCCGTTTCAGCGCGATATAGTTCTCCATGCTTCCGTGGCGGTCAAGATGATCCGGGGTAATATTGGTAACAGCGGCAACCCGCGGGTGGAAACTGCTGATCGTTTCCAGTTGAAAGCTGGAAACTTCGGCGACCAACGGATCACCTTCCTGCAACTCCTGCACCGCGGCGCAGATGGGATAACCAATATTGCCGCAGACTCTGGTATTCTTTCCCGCTGCCTTGAGCATCTCTCCAAGAAGCGAAACGGTTGTGGTCTTGCCATTGGTTCCTGTCAGTGCAAGAATCGGCCCCTTTGCGAAAAGAGCCCCAAGCTCAAGTTCTCCTATCACAGGGATATTCAGTTCCGCAGCCCGCCCGACCAGAGAAGAATCGCAAGGAACGGCGGGGCTGATCAAAAGAACATCGCATTGCGAAAGCAGGACGAGTGGGTCAAGTCCAATCCCCTGCCTGCAGCCCGAACGAATCAGTGCTTCTATGCGCTCCTTGTCCCTCAGCTTTTCCAAAGGCTTTGCGTCATATAGCACAGGCCAGGCGTCCTGCTTCAGCAGCAGTTCCGCCGCGGCTACGCCGCTTCTGGCAAGGCCGACAACCAGCACTTGCCTGCCCTTCAGATATTCACGATTCACTGCCAGCATGCCGCTACCTCATCAGAGGCAGCGCCGCGAGCACAGCCAATATGCTCAGCGCAAGCGTTACCAGAGAATACATCCTGACAATCTGCTTCTCATTCATGCCGGAAAGCTCAAAGTGATGATGAATCGGCGACATTTTGAAAATACGCTTGCCATGGGTCGCCTTGAAATAAAAACGCTGGATAATGACCGAAAGCGAAGACATAATCATGGTAAAGCAAATCGGAATCAGCCAAAACTGAAGGCCCAGCGCCATGGCCACCGCGCAGAACATACCGCCAATGAACATGGAACCCGTATCACCCATCATGATTTTGGCCGGATAATGGTTGTAAATAAGAAAACCGGCGCAGGCCCCCGCCAGCGCGAAGATTGCCGTTGAAGCAGCCGGGCCGCTGTACGCGGCTTTCAGCAGGAAAGCGATCAGGCCGAAAGCTACCCCGCCAATCAGGGATACCGAAGACAAAATACCGTCCACTCCATCCTGCAGGTTGGCGCTGTTTGTCATAAAGATAAAGAGAACGGTCATCAAGGGAATGTAAAACACCCCAAGGTCCCAAACACTGCTTGAAAAAGGCAGATACACGCCGCCACCGAACCGCAGATAGCAATAGACAGAAAAAAGAAGGCCCACCACCACCTGTCCCGCCACCTTTTGCATCGGCTTGAGCCCCTCGTGATTATGGCGGACATTCTTGATATAATCGTCACGAAAACCAATGGCCATGGAGCCGAGCGCCGCCAAAAGAATCGGCAGCAGACGCCAGGCCTGCGATTGGAAAAAAGAAAAAAGCAAAGCAGAAACAACCGCAGCAGTGGCAATCAGGATGCCGCCCATGTTGGGCGTGCCCTGCTTGTTCAAATGGGCTTTAGGCCCCAGCTCATAGATTGTCTGCCCAAACTGCATGGATTTGAGCTTCTTGATCAAAGCCGGCATTCCAAGCGCAGTCATGATAAAAGCCGCGAGGGCCGCGGCTGCTCGGTACATCATTGTTTGTCCTCCTTCATGCGGGCAAGGAGTTCGCGGACAATCTGCTTTTCATTGAAAGGCTTCTTGACGCCGCTGATTTCCTGATAGGTTTCGTGTCCCTTTCCGGCAAGGATGATTACATCCCCGTCTTCGCCCATCTCAAGCGCGCGGGCGATGGCAAGGCGGCGATCCTCGATAATTTCGTACGGCGCGCCTGTTCCCTTCATGCCCTCTTCAATGCTCTTGATAATCACCATCGGCTCTTCATTTCGCGGGTTGTCGCTGGTGAGAATCGAGTAGTCAGCCAGCCTTCCGGCAATAGCGCCCATCTTTGGACGTTTGAGAAAATCACGGTCACCGCCGCAGCCAAACAGAACGATGACGCGTCCACGCGCGAACTCTTTGGCCGTCTTCAGAATATTCTCAAGCGCGTCAGGAGAATGCGAGTAATCAAGGATGACCATGTAGGGAGTATGCGTATCCAGCACTTCCGCCCGACCGGGGACGCTCTTCACGCTTTCCAGCCCTCTGCAGATCGCAAGCGGCTCAACCCCCATAATGAGGGCCAGGCCACAGGCGGCCAGCGCATTATATACATTAAACATCCCCATCATTTTCAGATGCACCGGGTAGGAATGCTCATTCCACAGGGTCAATCCAAAGGAAACGCCTGCTTCACTGATTTCAATATCGCGGGCGAAAATATCCGCGTTGGTACAGATACCGAAGGTGCTGTGCGGTATCGACAAATCACGAATCACCTGAACGGCACGGTCGTCATCCACGTTGATTGCCGCGTTCTTCACCATGCCGCTGGTTAAGAAAGACTTCTTTGTTTCAAAATAATGATCCATATCCCCAAAGAAATCAAGATGATCCTGCGACAGGTTCAGATAGCATCCCGCTTCAAACTGAAGCCCCTCCAGGCGCTTCATGCTGACAGCGTGCGCAGAAACTTCCATGCAGACCGCCTGCACCCCGCTGTCCGCCATTTCACGCAGCGTCTTATGCAAATCAATCGGATCAGGGGTTGTCAGGCTGCTCTTCATCCAGCGGTCCCCGATCATGTTGCCAGTGGTGCCGATCAAGCCGCAGATCCAACCGGCCTCTTCCAAAATCGCCTTGATATAATAGCTGGTCGTTGTTTTTCCTTTGGTGCCCGTGATGCCAACGAGCTTCATCTGCCGCCCCGGATGCCCGTAAAAAGCGGAAGCCATCAGCGACATGGCGGCGCGGTCATCCTTGACAAGCACCTGCGGCACATTCACATCGTCCAGAAAGCGCGTGACAACCAGCGCGACGGCCCCGTTTTCAACTGCCTGCGCCGCGAAATGATGCGAATCCGACCGCGCGCCGACAATACAGAAAAAGAGACTACCCTGCGCCTTTTGACGGCTGTCCTGCGACAGGGCAGTGATTTCGCAGTCTCCCCGCTGGTCAACAAAATATGGCGCAGCTTCTCTGGCCAGTTGTGATAATTTCATGTGACATACCTTTCGGAGAAAGATTTCAGCAGAGCGCTTCCATTAAGCCCGAAAAACAAAAGCCGTATCAATACCGGCTGTTGTTTCTATTTATTTGCTGATGAGGCAAATTCAATCCCTTCAGCGGCGCCCCGTCATGGCGCCGAGGGCCCCGGCCCAATCCGCATTTGCGGCATACTGGCTGCCGGCGGCCACCTGAATTGTTTCCTCATGCAGCGCCAGCTTCATGCCGAGATTCTGGGAAGCATAGTAGCAGATAAAGTTGCTGTCTTTCGCGGCGCCAAGCTGCTCATCAAGAGCAATGCGTTCTTTTTCATAGGCTGCATACTTATTCTGCAGATGCTCAATCTCTTCTCTAAGCAACCTGCCCTGCCGGGCGGTCCCCAAAGTGACCGCGCTCATTATAACAACTGCAAGCGCAATCAGCAAGACAGCCAAGGGAAGCGGAATCCCAAAGCGTCTTGCGACAGTTGTATGGCCTGCCCTAAAAGCAACGCGGGTCTCTTCCCTTTCCGTCTGCATGTCCGGCAAATCCACCTGATTGGAAACAACAATCCGCTCAAACGGGCCGATATTATTTCCCGCGGATACATAGTTATTCTGTTTTACAGGCTGTGCAAACTGTGTCATCTTCTATCACCATCCATCCGGTCAGGTGTTCATTCTGCTGCGAAGCCCTTCCTGAATCCTGCTGATTTCGCTGAGCACATCAGGATGCTCCTCATTAAAGTTCTGAGTTTCAGCAGCGGCCTGCTGATTGGAAACGACCTTTACATAATCATTGGCGCCGGACACCTGAACGCCGGTTGCTTCCTTCAGGTACATTTCGCGCAGCGCCGCGGGCAAAAGCACCCTGCCCTGCGAATCAAACGCAACATTGTCAAAGGAGAATCTTGCAAATCTGTCGAGGAACTTTTCGGCCCTGGCGTCCTGATCTCTAAGCTGCGTCAGCAGCTCAACCTTCTTCTCCCAGATTTCATAAGGGTAAATGGCAATGCTGTTCTGGGCCATGTTGAGGCCGATGACAATGTCATCCCCCAGACGTTCCCGAAAGATTTGGGGAACAATCATCCTGCCCTTGGCGTCCACGCTGTGGTTATAGGCTCCGAAAAAACCCTTTAATTTTCTCGGCGCCGCAGCGGTGGTTTGGTCATGGCTGGGCGGATTGGTATCCAGCCCCCTCTCGTCTGACACAAAATCACCACCAATCACCACTTATTGCCTCTTGCAGACACAATCTACCACCAATAATTTCACTGCGTCAAACCGAAACGCCTTGCATTTCAATACCTTTGGGGCGTTTGTGATCCGAGGCGCATTTGTTTTTCGCGCTGCATAGGAAGCAACGTTCCCTTCAATAAATCAGTATAGGAACATCAATTCTTCTATCAGAATTCCACATTCTTTATATAGTTATTTCTTACTAATTTTATATTTTTTTTTATATTTATTGCTGATTTTTATGTTTGGGAAGTGTCTGGCCTCTGAAATAATCGTCAATATCAATGCATCCCAGCAATTTGGTATATGCAGAAATCCACTTTCACACACTGAATGGCATAAGGTAAACAAAAAAGAACGCCTCACGCGTCCTTTCATCGATATATTGGCTCTCGTTCTCCCCGATCAGCCACCCTGCCCCACATTCGTCCCATCGCAGGGCAGTTCAAACAGTCTGAACCCCAGTCCATCGCAGGAAACCGGATAATACTGTACCTGCCCCACCATTCCCTTGAAGGCGTTCGCGTTGGCCGCGCCATGCAGGTGTCCGTACACAACATGACGGACTCCGTATGCGTCAAAGAGTTCGCTCATGGGAGAATTCTGCCCCGATACCTCGACAGGCGGATAATGAATCATGGCGATCATCGGCTCGCCGCTCTTTGCAAGCGCTTTGCCCCTCTGCAGCGACAGCTCCATCCGCATCAGCTCACGCTGATACAGGCGCTGGTTTTCAAGATCGTTCTCGTCTTCCGGGATGGTCCATCCCCGAGATCCGCAGAATACATAGCCATCCAGAAGGACAGCGTCATTCTGAAGCGCGAACATCCCCTCAGGAAGCAGGCCGCGCAGCTTGGAAATGGAGCTCCACCAGTAGTCATGGTTCCCCCGGATGAGAATCTTCCTTCCCGGAAGGCTGGCAATAGCATACAAATCCCCTTTTGCTGCCTCCATCTGCATGGCCCAGCTGATATCCCCGGGGATCAATACAATATCATGCGGTTGAACCCTGCTCATCCAGTCGCGCGAAATCTTTACAAAATGACCTTCCCAGTGCGCCCCGAAAATATCCATGGGTTTTTCAGAGCCGCCGAGAAGGTGCAGATCACCAATGGCAAATATTCTGACACGGTCAGTTGTCGTCGTCATCGTCCTGAGAATCGTCGTCGTCTTCCTGCTCCTCCATTTCTTCCAGAGACAGGTTCTTGTCAATTTCCTGATACTCGGGTTCCGGGATATCCTTATCATTGAGATCCGGTACAATCTCATCCATCGTGCTGACCGTTTCATCGCCCGTCATCAAAGGTTCGTCTTCCTCTGCCGCATCATCGGCGGAAGAGAGTTTTTCGCCGTTCATTTCACGCAGGCAAACCGCACAGAAGACCTTACCGGGAACAACCGGCGCTTCATTGCAAATGGTACACAGTTCCTGCTCTTCGGGCGGCTCGTTGCCATGAATCTCACGGAAGCAGACCTTGCACATCTTCTCGGTGTCTTCCATATAGTTCAGTTCACACTTAGGACATTTAACCAGCACGCTCACTAACCCCTTTTCCGCTCATATCAAATGGCGCTTCCTGAAAGCACGGGCGATTATACTATGAGACATGCGCAATAGCAAGGGGCGCAGGCAATTTATCAAAGCCGCCCAAAGCCGCTCGATACCCGGGCTATTCTTCCTGCGTATGCTTTGACTTGTTGACGTAGATTTTCTTTTTTCGCTGGCTTCTTCTCTGCGTCGAGGCAATGGTCACCGGCATGGTGTAGCTCGGCATAGCGTTTGACCTGTTCTTGACAACATTCAGCACAAGCGATACGCCCATCACGCTGGTAAGCAGGTTCGAGCCGCCGTAGCTGATAAACGGGAGCGGAATGCCCGTAATCGGCATCAGGCCGATGGTCATGGCGATATTTTGAAACACATGAATGAACAGCATGCTCATCACGCCGATAATAATCATCCTGCCAAACTTATCATAGGTGAAACGCGCCAGATACAGCATGCGCAGCAGCGTTGCCATGTAAATCAGCACAATCACCACACATCCGATAAAGCCGACCGCTTCGCCGACCGTCGCGAAAATAAAGTCTGTCCAGTCTTCGGGCACAAAGTTGAGCTGGCTGAGCGAGCCGGGCACAAACAGGCCGATGCCTTTGAGCCCTCCCGAGCCGATAGCCTGTTCGGAGTTGAGAATCTGATAACCGCCGCTCAAAGGATACTTGGCGGGGTCAAGAAACGAAAGGATGCGCTGCAGGCGAAAGTTTTCTGACCCGCTGATCATGCCGTAGGCGATCAGGGTGCCGATGCCAATGGCGGCGATGACTCCAAGAAACGCGAGCAGCTTCCAGTCCGCCCCTCCGAAGTAAATCATCAGGTAGAAAATCGCCGCCATCACGATGACAGACCCGATTTCACCCTGCAATACGGTGATGCCGGCGGGAATTCCGAAAATCAGCAGTATGCGCAGAGCATCCTTGAAGGTATTCATCGGCTTGGGATTATTGGCCATCATGCGTGCCAGCATGAGAATGATGGTGATTTTCGCGAACTCGGCCGGCTGAATCATGCGGCCGAAGCCGACGCTTAACCAAGCCTTCACATTACGGATGGAAGAAGCGCCCAGAACAATGATCAGAAGAATCAGAACACTATAGTAGTACATCCTTGCATACGATCTGAAATGCTCGTAGGGAATGGAAACAATAAACCACACTGCGGCGGGAGAGGCGATTGCGAAGATAGCCTGCCAGCGTCCGGAGTCTGAGTTCAGAATGCGGTTGAGCAAAGGAACGTCTGAGCTGACTTCAGGATTGAAGGTCGCGACCGAAATGGAAACAACACCAATCACAATCAGCAGATACATCAATCCAAGCAGGATAAAATCAAAATGCGGCTTTGTCCGCCTGTCGTCTTCAAGGCCCATCATCGTGGCAGCTCCTCCTTCCTTTTAAAGAGTCTTCCAATCCAGTTTCCGTCTCTGCCGGGAACACCGAGAAACCGATCACAGATTCTTTCCAGAGCACGGACAGAGGAAGAACCAGCCCCTTCCGGGATGGTTTTCCCCTGCAGCATGGCGCGGTAAACGCTATCATCCTGCGGGATGATACCCAGCAGGGGCAAATCCAGCATCAGCGCCGTGTCCTCCGGTTTGCCGATGAGCCCCTGTTTCAGCCGTTTCTCAAAGCGGTTGATGATCAGCCACGGGTGCTCTCCCCTTGCGTCCATGATGATTTTGGCTGTCTTTTCCGTATCCCGAAGGCAAACCTCATCCGGCGTGGCAGCAAGGACAAACTGATCGGCGAAAGGAAGAAAATTTTTAAAGCCGCGGCCGATTCCAGCCGGGGCATCCACGAGGATCAGGTCGTAGCGCTCCCGCAGCGTCTTCATCACTTTGCCGAGGGACTTCTCATCAAAATCCTTGGGCTTGGCCTCCTGCCCTGTTGTCATGACATGAAGCAGCGGCCAGCGGCTGTGCGCAATAAGCGCTTCATCCAGCGAGCAGCGCATGCTGACACAGTCGGACAGTTCAAAAAGCACCCTGTCCTGCATGCCAAGCATCAGATCCAAACTGCGCAGCCCGACATCCGCGTCCAGCAGCAGCGTGCGCAGGCCGCGCTTTGCGAAGCTGACTGCCATAGACGACGCAATGGTGGATTTCCCTACCCCACCCTTGCCGGAGGCGATCAGAACAATTCTTCCCATTTTCACTCAACCTCAGCTCAGGGCATCAGCTCGTTGCCGCCAACGGGCAAGGGAGCTTCGTTGGTCATTGTATTGCGGTTGGACATCCACCAATCCACAAACTCCTTGGCGGCGCCGGTGGTCTCAGCGCCCGATAGGCCGTTTGGAATATGCGTGATGACGGCGATTTCCGCGTCCGTACTGAAAGGCGTCAAGAGAACAAACCAGCCGTTGTTTTCGATATCCAGCTTGATGCCGCCGATGGTCAGCTGGGAAGTACCTGTTTTCGCCCAGATTTCATCCGCATGCGGCCAGCCGCGGAATTTGCGCGCGGCAGTACCGCCGTCGTCAACCACGCCCATCATCCCCTGCTTGATGTAAGGCAGGTAGAGATAAGCGTCCTTCAATCTGTTAAGCACGCTCTGCTGGTATTGGTTCAGAATGTCGCCTTCAGGTGAAGTGATCGAATCAACAATCGACAGGTTATTGACCACGCCGCCGTTAGCAAGGCTGGCCACATAGCGGGCAACAGCCACCGGCGTCAGCAGGGTGATCGACTGCCCGATACCGAACTGTATCTCCTGGCTGCCGCCCCATTTGATATCATTGAGGTACACCCAGATATCGCCGACAGTGGACTGGCGCCAGACCAGATCACGGGGCATGTTCAGTTCCGCCATCAGGATGGGGCGCATCGCGTCAGGCCACTGCCCCGAAGGGGTATTCACAGCCATGTCCATCAGCTGCTTGATGGCCGTGTCCAGGCGTACGTCATCATACTCGATTCCGTTGGCGGAACCGATCTCTTTAAGGTGCTTTTTGATACTGGCGGCGACCAGGATCGGCACATCCGTCTCCTGCTCATTAAGCGCCGCAGTCTGGTCGTACAGCGAAGTCTGGCTGCCCAGCACGCTGCGCGCCTCGCCCGGCAATTGGATGCCGGTCTTGCTGCTCAGCCCCATTTCCGCCGCGTATTTATACAGCAGGTTGCTGCCGGTCTCTCCATACAGGCGGCTTGAGATTTCATAGAAAAAGTAGTTGCAGGATTTGCCGATGCCGCCGACGATGTTGAGATCGGCGTGCAAATGCCTTTGGTTGTTGGGAATCCAGCATTTCGGGGCGTCTTCCTTTTTATTGGTGTACTTCATAAACGGCCCATTGTCGGTGATGGTATCCGTCACGCCCAGTACGCCGTTGGTCAGAGCCGCCATGGCCGGCACCATTTTGAAGATGGAACCGGGCTCTGCCCTTGACTGAATGGCATAGTTGCGCATTACGTTGCGGGGGTCCAGCAGAATATCCGCCGCCGTCTTTCCGCCCGCCACCATCGCGTTCAGATCGTAGGTGGGATACTGCGCCATGGCAATGATCTTGCCGGTCTTTACTTCCACGACCACCATGACGCCGGTTTCCGCAAGCTTCATGGGATACTGGTCAAAATCGCGCGTCTCAAGCTTCTTGCGGTTGGTTTCGTTCCACCGGGGATCGACCAGTTTGCCTTCCTGTACCCGCCTTGTGGACTGCACGTTATTGGCAATCGCAATTTCCGCCGCCCGCTGAGCCGCGGCGTTGATGGTCAGTTTGACGTTGTTGCCGTTTTCCGGCGCCTGTCTGGAAATTTCTCTGGTCAGACGGCCGGCGCTGTCCTTTTCCATCACGCGGTAGCCCTGACGGCTGGTAATGTTGGGCGTCAGCCAGTTTTCCATGCTTTTTTCGATGCCGTCTTTGCCGATCACATCGTTCAAAGCATAGCCGAGTGGCTTCAAATCCGCGTCATAATTGTCCTTCTCGGAAATCATGCCAACATAACCGATGACCTGCGCCGCAAGGTTCTTCTGCGGATAGACCCGCTTTTCCCCGACTTGGATATCCATGCCGGAAAGCACCATGCTGCGGCCGATGATTTCGGTTGCGGTGGCGGACGCCACATCTTTGGCGATCACGATAGGCAGCGACAGGAAGATATTCATGTTCATTTCAGAATGAACAGCCATCACTTTGAGGATGGTCTCCTCCGGCAGGTCGCGGCCGGCTAAATCGTAGCGCTTCAGCAGGTTGTCGTAGCAATCCGACGCTGTCGGATACTTATCCACAGAAAGATAATGGTTGCTTCGCCACTGGCTTTCCCTGATCTCGATGGCTCTCTGAGAGACATCCCCGAAATTGAACACCCATTCCCCGGTTTCAGCATCTCGCTCAATTGGCAGCGTCACGCTCATCTGGCCGCCATTCTTTTCCACAATACCGATGACCTCGAGAATGGAATCGGTCAGCCTTTTATAGTCGCTTGCCCTGTTCTCGTTGCTGCTGCGGTAGAAGGTTACGTTATACATATCCTCGCTCATGGCCAGCACGACCGAATTAACATCCGTTATCATGCCGCGCGAGCCTGTCAGACGGATATTCTTGACGCGGTTCACATCCGCCGAGCTTTGGTACTGATCCGCCTTGGTAATCTGCAAATCATGCAGGCGGTAACCAAGAACGCCGAAGAGAATAACAACAATCACAGCAAAGGCGATAAAGCGGCGGCTGATTCTTTTTTCAAACTTCATGGTCTGTCTCCTTTCTCGGAAGCTCAGCAGACGCCGCATCTTCCGGTTTCAAGTCAGGATCAGTTTCATTCTCTTTCTTTTCAGGCGCCACGCTGCCGGAAGCTTCCCTGGCCTGAATATTCTCTGTCCGTTCCTTAGCGTCCTCTCTTTTTTCCTCGGACCGCTCTTTCGCAGCGGAACTTCTGCCAAGCGCGGAAACAAGATTCGGCATATCCGGCTCGAGGCTGAGCTCCCTCAGCAGCTTTTCAGAAGTGGCAATCTCATCCCCCAGCCCGTCTTCACGCCGTTTGCGGCCCAGACGTGCGGAATAGAAGCCCAGAAACAGGCGGGCGGGGAACATTGTGACACACCAGACGGCCGTGTACAAAACAGACTGCAGCACGCGCAGGATATGATCAAACCCGATTGCCACGCCGTCAAGGGCCGTGTACATCAGCACAATCACTTCATAAAACAGGGTCAGCAGCAGAGCGTTTAGAAAAATACGCAGATGAGGCTCCATATCGTCGGCCGATTTGCGCCGCAAATCCAGATGAAGCCACTTTCTTTGCTGCACGCCGCCAACCGCAACAATTCTGCTTTCCGCCTGCCGCTGCGCGATTTTGATCCTGAGCAGTTCGCGCCTGATTTCGCTCATATCCGAAAAAATCTGCGCGCAAAGCAGCGTCAGCGCAGGATAAATGACCAGATTGAATATGCGAAGGCTGGGCAGCATCGTTTCAAGCAGGATCCCGAAAACGGCGCCGCTGGCAAAAGCGTATTTCTTGCCATAGCAGACCGTCATAATGGCAGAGCACACCATGAACAGATTAGGCGCGATGCCGTTGATTCTCAGGTGAGGCACAACGCCTGTCTGCACCAGATAATAAAGCATGACCAGAAAAACGACTTTGACAAACTTGGTCAGCGCGTAGCGCAGACCAACCGGGCGAAGGTGAGCGCGGGCGGTCATGGGTCTTCCTCAACCGTGATTTCTTTCACCGAGAAGGTGGCGGTAGGCACGGGCGGCTGTGTCGGCTCGATGGTGGCAACCAGAGGCGGCAGCGTCTCTACCGCGACCTGCTTCTGATTGTACTCAATGTTGGGCGGCGGTACTGTCGCGTTGGGGTCGCGGGTAGGCATCGGCGTCGCCGTAGGTTCGGGCGTCGGGCTCGGCCCCTCGGACGGGGTAGGGATCAGCCCGTCCGGCCCTGGTGTCACAACAGGCTCCGGCTGGCCGATGAAGGTAGGCACGGGCTGTATGGAAGGCAGAGGCACAAAGGTGGACTGCGCCTGCGTGCGGTTGTCGGGCGCTTCCTCGGCATAGGCGGGCCTGTAGCGATACACCACAACATGCTCCAGATGGTCAAAATCGACAATCGGCTCAATCACGATATACTGCTTGCTGTCATCCAGCTGCCGGGTGCTTTCGCGCACATAGCCGACAGGTATTCCCTTGGGAAACTCGATGCCGACGCCGGAGGTCACCACGCGGTCGCCCGGGCGCGGAAGAGAGGTATAGTCAAAGTAATACATGCGGCAGGCATAGGTGCCGTCAATGGCAAGCGTGCCTTTGACGTAGCCCTGATCGCGGTTGGACTCAATCAGCGTGGGCACATTCGCGCTGCTGTCCACGATGCCGCGCACCTGGGCCGTATCCGCCTTGACATCAAAGGTATAGCCAACCAGCGCGCCAGAAAAAACGACCGCCATGTTATTGTCCACACCCTGATTTTTGCCGACATCAATATTGAAGGTGTAGCTGAAGTTATCGCCTCCGCGGGCGATAATGTTCGCCTTCAGCCCATCAAGGTTGATGTTGCGTGCCAGTTCATCGTCCAGATCGGCATAGGCTTCCAGCTGACGGCGGTAGTGCTCGGCCAACATGGCCTGGTTCTGCAGTTCTTCTATCATGGTTCTTGCTTTTTCAAGCTCGAACTCCATGTTTGAGCGTATTTTCAGGGTGCGCAGATACGCGACCACGCTGTCTGTGGCTTTGCTGAAAACGCTTTGCACCGGGGTCACCACCCTGCCGATCCACGCTCTGGGCGCCGACAGCAGACCGACATCAGGAAAAAACACGGAAGCGATCATCATGACAATGACAGCAAGCAGCGCCATCACAATGCCGATGCCCGCAAGTCTTCCAAGAGCCTGATAGCTGCCGCTTGCGGCCGCAGCCTTCTGCTTTTTGGGAGCCGGTTTCTTAGCGGCGGTTTTCTGTTTTTGCGCCAGCTGCTTCTTCCTCATTCTGCCTCATCACGCATAAAGGTTGAGCGGCCGATTCTCGGCAGCAGGCTCGCGTTCTCAGCGAGATTGCCCACGCCTTCCGCCGCGCACAGGGTCGGGTCTTTAGCCATGGTGACCGGAAGGTTCAATTCATTGGCAAGATAACGGTCAAGCCCGTACAGGAGCGAGCCTCCCCCCATCAGAAAAATGCCTTTTCTCAGGATATCTCCCGCAAGCTCGGGCGGCGCGCTGTCAAGCACAGCGCGGATGGCGGCCAGTATCTGCTTGCAGGGCCCATGCAGCGCCTCATAAATCTTGCCTGCCGTAATCTCAGCAGTCTGTGGCAGACCAGTAATCAGGTCGCGCCCCCGCACCATCACCTTTCGGTCATCCTTGGGCGGCAAAGCGGTGCCCCAGTCAATCTTGATATCTTCCGCCATGCGGTCGCCAATCAGCATATTGTAATCATGTTTCAGATAGTTCATGACCGCTTCGTCCATCTTGATGCCGCCGGTCATGATGGACCGCGAGCTGACAATGCCGCCGATGGAAATGATGGCGACTTCCGTTGTGCCGCCCCCGATATCCACCACCATGGAGCCTTCCGGCGCGAACACAGGAAGACCGGAGCCAAGCGCTGAAGCAAACGGCTTTTCAATCAGATGAATGGCGTTGCGGCGCACGCCCGCAGCCACCGCCGCCTCACGGACGACACGCTTTTCCACCGCTGAGATGCGGCAGGGCACGGTGATAAAAGCCCGCGGCCTGACAAGATGGGAAACGCCGATTGCTTTTCTGATGAAGAAACGCAGGATGGACTCGGTCATATCATACTCTTTGATGGTCCCGTCCTGCATGGGGCGAACCGCGACATCCCCGCCTGAGGTGCGGCCAACCAGCGCTTTCGCATCCTGGCCGATCGATTTGATGGAACGCTTGGCGCTGCCCGAAACAATCAGCAAAGTGGGCTCATCAATCACGACGCCCTTTTTGCGCACATATACCAGCGTATTGGATGTTCCTAAATCTATTCCCAGATCAGGGGCGATAATGGCCATACAAAGTTTCCTATCAGATCAGTTTCATATTCGCGCGGTCAAGAAAAGTCTTGACCAGATGCAGAGGCAGGCCGACAACGTTGGAGTAACTGCCTTCAATGGATGAAATATACATGCCTGCTCTGCCCTGAATAGCGTAAGCGCCCGCCTTGTCAAAGGGCTCTCCGCTCTCGATATAGGCGTCCATTTCCCGATCGCTCATCGGCATGAAGCGAACCCGCGTTCTGTCGACCGCAAGCTGCTCCTGCCCCGCCTCATCGATCAGGCAAACGCCTGTATACACAAAGTGCCAGTCGTTTTGAAGCAGCCGGAGCATACGCAGGGCATCATCGGCGTCATGCGGCTTTCCAAGCACTTCCCCTTTGGCAAACACCAGCGTATCCGCCGCCAGTACAGCACGGCCGGGATGTGTCTGTCTGACCGCCCGCGCCTTCTTGAGCGCCAGCTTCTGGACTATCTCATCCGGCGGCGCTCCGGTCTCCCGCTCATCCACATCAGGGGCAAACACTTCAAACGCAAGGCCGGTCATGCTTAGAAGTTCAAATCGCCTCGGCGACGCAGAGGCCAGCACAAGCGGCTTTCCCAAGCTGAATCCCTCCTAAACACTGAAGTGCACTATAAAGTATAACATAATCAGGCAATATTCGGTAGCTTTTGCCAATCAATCTTCATCGTTCTGTCACAAAATCGCAATCTTCTCCCGGGGTTCCAGGCTCCGGAATGCCAAAGAATCTCTGCGCGTTGCCGCAGGTCA
>CAYZTQ010000002.1:83389-85826 GCA_964481445.1 uncultured Christensenella sp.
TCCCGCACATGAAGGATAACGGGCATTTTCAGCTCATAAGCGAGGTCAAGCTGCTGCGTCAGGATTTCCTTTTGGGTTTCGCGCGGAGAAAAATCATAATAATAATCAAGCCCGATTTCTCCAAGCGCAACCACCTTAGGCGTTTTCAATAGCAGCCTGAGCCGGGAAAGATAATCTTCAGGCGCTTTGGCCGCCTCATGCGGGTGAACGCCCGCCGCGGCGTAAATATGCGCGTACTGATGCGCCAGCGCGATCGAGCGTTCGGAAGAGGCAAGGTCGCTTCCAACGGTGACGCAAGAAACCAAGCCTTGCTTTGGCAAGGCTTGGATCAACTGGTCGCGGTCTTCGCTGAATCGTTCATCATCCAGATGACAATGGGTATCAAACAGCTTCATCAGCCGATCTCCGACCCCGGCTGCATGGGCACCTCGCAGCCAAGCAGGCTCAGCTGGCTGCCGTCCTCAGAGGCCGCGCTGAGAAGCATGCCCTGGGAAACAATCCCGCGGATTTTTCGTGGGGCCAGATTGGCCAGAAGAACAACCTGTCTGCCAATCAGGTCTTCAGGCTTATAGCATTTGGCAATGCCGGAAAGCACCGTTCTCTGTTCATTGCCAAGGTCAAGCCTGAACTGCAGCAGCTTGTCGCTCTTGGGCACCGCTTCGCAGGCAAGCACTTTAGCAAGGCGAAGGTCCATCTTCGCGAAGTCATCAATCGTGATTTCTGCCTTGGCAGCCTTCTCTTCTGTTTTTTCCGGCTCAGGCTTCTTAATCGGCTGAGCTGAGCTCTGCGCGGCCGCCAAAGCCTCCAGATCTTTGGCAATGTCTACGCGCGGGAAAAGCGCTTCGCCTTTGCATACCTGGGTTCCCGCAGGCAGCAGGCCGAATTTCGCAAGAGAATCCCAGGTTTTCAGTTCGTCATCGGCAAGGCCCAGCTGGCCAAAGATTTTCGCGGGCGTGGAGGGCATCACCGGCCCAATCAGCACCGCGACAAAGCGGATGCACTCCGCCAGCACATACAGCACGGTAGCAAGGCGGCCTTTCCCGCCCTCGTCCCTGCCCAGCACCCAGGGCTGCGTCGCGTCGATATAGCGGTTGCATTCACCGATCAGCTTCCAGATTTCCTGCAGAGCCAGTGAGAACTGCAGGGCGTTCATCTGCTCTTCCACCGCGTGCGGAAGAGCTGCCGCGCGCTCCATCAGCGCCCGGTCGATTTCTTCATACTGCGTGGGAGCAGGCACCTCGCCGCCAAAGTATTTCTCAATCATGGCGACTGTCCGGCTGATCAGGTTGCCCATATCATTGGCCAGATCCGCGTTCATGCGGGTCAGGAAGGCCTCGTTGGTATAGTTTCCGTCGCTGCCGAAGGGCATCTCACGCATCAGGTAATACCGGAGCGCGTCCGCGCCATAGCGGGCGACGATGGGCTGCGAATACACGACATTCCCCTTGGATTTACTCATCTTGTCCGCGCCAAACAGCAGCCAGCCATGCCCGAATACCTGCTGCGGGATGGGGAGACCAAGCGCATGCAGCATAATCGGCCAATAAATCGTATGAAAGCGCATGATTTCCTTGCCCACCAGATGCACCTGCGCCGGCCAGAAGGTTTTGAACAGCTGGTCGTGATCCGTGCCCCAGTTCAGCGCGGTAATATAGTTGGACAAAGCGTCGATCCAGACATAAATCACATGCTTGGGGTCAAAATCCACCGGAATGCCCCAGGAGAAAGAGGTGCGGCTGACAGACAGATCCTGCAGGCCGGGCAGCAGGAAATTCTGCAGCATCTCCTTGGCGCGGCTCGGCGGCTGAATGAAATCGGGATGCGTCTCAATATAATCGATCAGCCAGTTCTGATACTTGCTCATACGGAAGAAATAGCTTTCTTCCTTGACAAGCTCGGTCGGCCGGCCGCAGTCAGGGCACAGATTCCCCTCCAGAATC
The DNA here is from genome assembly GCA_964481445.1 of uncultured Christensenella sp. GTDB lineage: Bacteria > Bacillota > Clostridia > Christensenellales > Aristaeellaceae > UBA1038. The sequence continues at coordinate 85,330 of CAYZTQ010000002.1, forward strand.
TGAGAGCTCGTCCAGAAGGCCTCACACTGAGCGCAGTACTGCCCCTCGTAAGAGCCCTTATAGATGTCTCCCTGCTCATAGAGCTGGCGGAATATCTTCTGAACAGCCTTCATATGCCGTTCATCCGTCGTGCGGATGAAATCATCATATTCGACATGCATCAGCTTCCAGAGCGCCTTGGTCTCCTGCACAATGGCGTCGATGTACTCTTTGGGAGAGACCCCGGCTTTCTGCGCGCTGCGCTCGATTTTCTGACCATGCTCATCCGTGCCGGTCAAAAAATATGTGTGAAACCCCATCAGCTTTTTAAAGCGGGTGATGGTATCGGCCGCGACCGTGGTGTAGGTATGGCCGATATGCATGTTGCCGCTGGGATAATAAATCGGTGTCGTGACGTAAAAATTCTTCTGCTCCGCCATCTGCGCATCCCTCCATTTCAAACACAGCCATTATAAGGTCCGTGTTCATCAAGGTCAAGCAAACATCGCCATGCCGGC
>CAYZTQ010000003.1:0-49988 GCA_964481445.1 uncultured Christensenella sp.
CCTTCCTCAGCTTCAGCCCGGGCAGCGTGCACCTGCTGGGCGCGGACTGACAGGCCGCTGATCGGTTATGCCGGGCATCCCCCGAGGTTTTCCGCGGGATGCCCGGTTTTTTGATACAACCGCTGCGAGGAAACGGACGGCCCATACCAAACGTTACGGTTTGAGTTTTGTATCACCTGCTGACAATCTTGTAGTAGGTTCCGGCTGTGCGCAGGTAAACCAGGCAGTACAGCGCGCCGAACAGGAGGAAGGACACGGCCGTGCACAGCACGTACAGGCCTGTATTGGTCAGCGAGAAAGCCAGAAGCAGCTTGCGCACGATGGGAAAGGCGACGGCCGTGTGCAGCCCGGCGACCGCCAGCGGCAGAAAAAACACTGTCAGCACCTGCGAGCGGATGGAGCCCCTTACCTCCTCCCGGCTGAGGCCCACCTTCTGCATGATTTCAAAGCGCTTCCTGTCCTCATAGCCTTCAGAGACCTGCTTGTAATAGATAATCAGAATGGCAGCCGACAGAAACAGCGTGCCCAGGAAGATGCCCAGAAAGAAGAAGCCCGCGTACAGCGCCCGCACCTCGGGCCGCTGCGCCGCCCTGCTCTCCACTTCTCCGACAAAATTCAGGTTTTTCAGCGAAACCGAAATATCTTCATAAACAGCCCGCTGCGCCTTTTCATCGATGGCAAGGTTCGCCCCGTAGTAGCGCTGAAGCGATGAAGCCGCCCTGCCGTATGCCTTCTGCTGCAATTCGGCAAGCGTTTCCAGCTCCCGCGTATCCCTGACAATGATTTGGTGCGCAGGATAGGCGTAGAAGAGCCATTGTCCGCTCACTCCCCCGGATTTTGCCCTGCCCGCAACCCGATAGCTTCGCCCGAACACCTCGAGGCTGTCATACTCATAGCTGCCCTTGTCCGTACGCAGCAGCACCTCACCGGGCGCCAGGTGAACATCCTCTCCCGTCAGGCGCTGATAATCCTCCAGCGTCATGAAGGTCAGAATATTCACATCCGATCCCCATCCCTTTTCCGTAATGGGGAAGAAGCCCTTTCCCTGCCTGTAGGCAGAAAACTCCAAAGTGGAATACTGCGTTTCTTCCCTGATGGCAGCATCACGGAATTCAAGCACATCCCTGAGCGCCTGCACTGCCTGCCTGTCTTTTTCCGGGTTTCCGCTTCGGGCAGACAAGCCTATATCATAAGGATAGCGGGTGTTGATAATATCTTCCACGCCGATCATCAGGGAAGCGGTCGCGGATACCGTCACCAGCACCATCGTAGAAAGGATGCAGATGGAGGCAAGCCCCACGGCGTTTCGCTTCATGCGGTAGATCATGCCGGAAACGCTGATGAAGTGGCGCGGCTGATAATAATACCCTTTGTTTCTTCTCATTGCCTTCAGGCAGGCAATGCTGCCGGCGGCAAACAGAAGATAGGTGCCGAAAATGACCAGCAGCACGGCAAGAAAAAAGAACACGATCGCCGTTTGCGGCTCCTCAACCCTTAGCGAAATGCCATATCCGCCGCCCAGAAACAGCAGCCCCAGCAGGGCCAGCAGCGCCTTGGTCTTCGGCTCCCTTTCCCCCACGTCTGTCCCCTGCAGAAGCTCGATCGGCTTTGACACGTGAATCTGACGCGCGGAATAAAGAAAGATTAGCAGAAAAATACCGCCGAACAGCGCGGCCGTCCTCAGCACGGAAGGGAGCGAGATAGAAAAGCCCAGCGGCACCCGCGCGTCCATCAGCCTGCCTATCAAAAGAAACATCAGCTTGTCAAACACCATGCCAAGGGCCAGCCCCGCCGTCAGCGAAAGCAGCCCGGTATACAGCGTTTCCAGCGCCATCACCCGGGCAAGATGCCGTTTTTCCATGCCAAGGATATTGAAAAGGCCAAACTCTTTTTTGCGGTTTTTCAGCAGGAAGCTGCTGGTATAAAACAGGATGATGACAGAGAAAATAGCCGTCACCCAGCCGCCCAGATCCATCATCCCCTTCAGAAAGGCGCCTCCCGGCATGGATTCAAGCCCGCTGTTTTTCGACAGCGACACGATGATATAATGCATGGCCACCGTCACGATGCAGGTCAGCAGGTAGGGGGTATAGGTACGGGCGTTTTTTCTGATGTTGTCAAGCGCCAGCGTCGGGTAGTACGTCTTACGCATCCTGCTCTCCCTTTCCGGCCAGCAGCCGCAGGGTATCAGCGATTCTGACATACATTTCCTCATTGCTGCCGCTGCGGTAAAGCTGATGAAACAGCTCGCCGTCTTTGATGAACAGCACGCGGCCGGCGTGGCTGGCCGCTCTGGCCGAATGGGTGACCATCAGGATGGTCTGCCCCTCCTGATTGATCCCTGCAAACAGCTTGAGCAGCGAATCCGCCGAGCGGCTGTCCAGCGCCCCGGTCGGCTCATCGGCCAGAAGCAGCCTCGGGTTTGTTATCAAAGCGCGCGCAACCGCCGCGCGCTGCTTCTGCCCGCCGGATACCTCATAGGGATACTTGTTGATCAGTTCCACAATGCCCAGCCTGCGGACAATGGGCTGCATGCGCCGCTCCATTTCCCCGTATTCTTTCCCGGCCAGAACCAGCGGCAGAAAAATATTATCCCGCAAGGTAAAGGTATCCAGCAGATTGAAATCCTGAAAAACAAAGCCGAGGTTATCCCGCCGGAACGAGGAGATTTCCTTTTCCGGCATTCCGCCCAGATCGCGTCCATCCAGCAGCACCTTGCCGGCGGTGGGTTTATCCAGCGCCGCAAGGATATTGAGCAGCGTGGTTTTGCCCGAACCAGATTCCCCCATGATGGCCACATATTCCCCGTTCTCAACGGAAAAGCTGACCTTATTCAGGGCCCGTACCTTCTGCGCGCCAAGACGCGAGGCATAGACTTTTTCAACATTCTGCACATCCAGTATCGCCATGCGGTTTACATTCCTCCTTCAGTCGATGAAGAAAGTATAGAAAAACGCCCTTCTGGCCGCCATTGATTCAGGTGACAGAAAGGCGCCGAAGGTGACAATTTTGTAAGAAAGCCGAAAACCATGCCGTAAAACCTTATCGCGCGCCCAAAGCGGCGAGGGAATGGAAGCGCGGGCGCGCCGGCGCCGCGTGAACAGATCGACCATTTCATTACTCGATATCGATTTGTTCCCGGCCCAAATCAAGCGAAAACACGCTTCCCCCGCCCGGAACGCTTCGCGCGCTCAGACGGTGCGACAGCCTGTCCGCCGCGCGGCGGCACAGATACAGCCCCAGCCCGGTGGACTTGCGGTTGGCCCGGCCGTTATAGCCCGTAAATCCCTTCTCAAAAATGAGCGGCAGATCCTCCTGCGCAATGCCGATTCCGGTATCCGTCACGCTCAGGATCCGGCCTTCGCTGAGGGAGATAATCACGCTGCCCTCTTCGGTGTATTTGACCGCGTTCGACAGCAGCTGCTCCAGAATAAAGGTCAGCCATTTCTCATCGGTCAGCACCTCGCAGTCCACCGGCTCGTAGATAAGGCGGATGCGTTTACTGACAAACTGCGGCGCGTACCGGCGGACAGCCGCGCGGATGATGGGGTCAAGCGCGCAGGTTCTCACGACAAGATCGGAGGCCCCCTCCCCAAGGCGCAGATAGGTCAGCGCCATTTCCGCGTATTGCTCCACGCGAAACAGCTCCAGCATCAGCGCCCTGTTTTCCTCGGTGTCCTCTTCCTGCAGCAGCATCTGCATCACAGCGATGGGGGTCTTGATCTGGTGCATCCACGCGGTAAAATAGTCAAGGCTCTGGCTGCGTTCCTGCAGGCAATCAGCCGCGATGCCGCGGTTCACATCCCGCAGGGCCAGAATGACAGCCTGATACTCCTTCTCCGCCGGCGTGCGGGGCTCGGGCAGCGTATCGGGCAGAAGGTCGATATGCGCCAGCATCTCCCGGCGCTGCCGCGTTCTCTTTCGCTCTTTGAAAAAATCGGCGCACAGCAGCAAAGCCCCCAGCAGCGCGCACAGGCCGGAGGCATACAGCACCGCTTCCGTCTCCAGCTGATACAGCCAGAACACGGCCGCAAAAATCAGAGCAAACGAAAGAAACACCGCCACGACCCCGCGGCAGGCGCCGAGATACCCTGCCAGATCCCGCAGGATGCCTCCTTTTTTCTCCCTCGTCTCATTCATTCAACAATATATCCGCTGCCCACCTTCGTGGTGATGAAGCCCTCCAGTCCCACCGCTTCCAGCTTTTTGCGCAGGCGGGTCACATTGACGGTCAGCGTGTTTTCCTCCACATAGCTGTCCTGCTGCCACAGCCTGGTCATCAGCGTATCGCGGCTGACCACCTTTCCCTTGTTTTCAATCAGCGTCTGCAAAATCCGAAACTCGTTTTTCGTCAGCTCCACCCGTTTTTCCCCCACCCACAGCGTCGCGTCGTTCAGCTGCAGGATGACGCCGCGGTGCTCCAGCACGGGCACTTTTCCGCCCATGCCGTAGCTGCGGCGCAGAAGGGCCTGTATTTTAGCCATCATGACGCTTAAATCAAGGGGCTTGGCGATAAAATCATCGCCGCCCATCTCCATCGCCATGACAATGTTCATGCTCTGGGACGCCGAGGAAATGAACACCACCGGAACTTCCGATATTTTTCTGATCTGTGTGCACCAGTGATAGCCGTTATAAAACGGAAGCATCACGTCTACCAGCACCATGTGCGGGTCAAAGTCGACAAAATCGCGCATGATATTCCGAAAATCCCTCACGCACAAAACCTGATGATTCCATCTTTCAATATGGCGCTGCATCGCCTTCGCGATGGCAGGGTCATCCTCGATCATCAGTATCTTATACATGCGGACTCCGCTTCCCTGTCAGGCTCCGCACCCGGACGCGGCAGACCAGCGCCTTTTTCAGCGCCGCTTCGCTGTAAGGGGCTTCCCCTTCCCAGCCATAGTGCCGCATCAGGGCGTCGAGCCCGCGCTTTCTCTGCGCCTCATCCTCCAAAATCTCAACCTCGCCCTCGAGCATCAGCGATTCATAGGCGGCCGACCAGCTGCAGGCCTGCGCCCCCCTGACGATGCCCGCATCGCCCGTGATCACCCCGGCGCAGCGGGAATTCTTGCGGATGATATCGAGCTTCCTGCCCTCCAGGGCGCAATGGAAGTAAAGGCTGATCCCGCCCTCTTCTTCCAGCCAGCCGTAGCTGAGGGGCACCACATAGGGCCGGCCGCCGTCCGACAGGCCAAGGTGCAGCACGCTGCCCTTTTGAAGCAGCTGAAGCAGCTCTTTTCCGTCCGTGATTTCCCGCTCGCTTCTGCGCATCACTTGCCCTGCTCAGCCATGTCTTTCAAAAGCTCCGTAGAACCGATGCCCATGACCTCGTGCTGCGGGCGGGCGTTATTGAAGACCCCGGCAGCAGTGATTTGATTCAGCTGCTTCCCCATGAAAACCATGGACGAGGTCTTTCCACCATCCAGATTGAAGGCCATGCCGCAGCCCAGCGACTGGAACAACTCGGCGAACTCCCGGCTGCTCAGACCGCCGCTTTGTTTGATGCGGCCCTCGGCGATGATGGCCAGATAGTGCCCCGGCTGAAACATGCCGATGCCCACCCGCGGCTGCGGCGTAGCGCCCCTGATTTCGTCAAAGGTGCCCAGTTTGCCGTCCCGCACCAGCACAGGGCCGAAGGAGAGCACGTCCCGCGCGCCGATTTCCAGCAGCTGCCGCCCCGTCAGCTCGTTGGCCGAATAGGCCTGCATGTCGCCGTCTTCAAACAGGGCCAGCATATCCAGCGGCGGATAGCGCGTCGAACCCTGCTGGATCGGGAAATCCGCCAGCAGCTCGTGATCGCGGATGACGACGCCCACGCCGTAGGAAGAGCCTGCGCTCGCCCGCCTGCTGACACGGTAAATAAAAAAGTCTGTGTTCAGCGCGAAGACCATGCCATGGTTGATGGCGATCTGGTGCTGCTTTTCCTTATAGCGGTCCTGGTTATCCATCAGATGCCCGGGCGCGTGGGCCGCCATGCGGAAGCCCTCACTGCCCTCCCTGACAAAGATTTCGGCGATCAGGTTGCGCTGTTTTCTGCTTTTCTCGTGGGTTTCGACCCGATGAATCACCACCCGCAGGGTCTGGGAGGCGTAGCGCCAGACACCCTGCGCCGCGTCTTCAAACACGTACTCGGGTTCGCCCTCAGGCAGAAAGCCTTCCTCCGTCAAGGCGGGAAAGCCCTCTGTGGCAATATCCCCTGTCTTCGCCCAGGGCTGCGGCTCCGGGCGCTGCACGGCAGGAGCGGCGATCGTTTCGCCTTCTGCGGTCTGTCCTACGGTCTTGTCCCCTTCCGCCCCAATCAGGGCGGCAGGCAGCAGCAGCGCGGCGCAAAGCAGCGCCGCAAGCAGTCGTCTCATTCTCTGTTTCCTTCCTTCACTTTCAGCACAAAGGGAGACGCGGCGCTCCCTTCGCCCGAAACAATACTGACTTTCTCCTCAAGGATCCACGCCACGGGAATCACCCCGATGTCGTCTGATTCCACGCCGATAAACCCGATTTTGCCGCCCGATTTGGTGCTGCGGTGGGCATGCTTTTTCTGGGAGGGCGTGCGCGTCCAGACAGGGCTGTAGCTCCTGCCCGAATAGTGGTAAAGCCCCTGCGCCAGGGCGTAGTCCGTGCCGACCAGCTGGCGGCTTTTGTCGCCTGCAAAGCCGTAGGCGGGGTTTTTAAGATCCTCCGCCGAGGGCAGGCTGAGCCGGCCCAGCTCCGCGTCCTCGTGAAGGGCGCCGCGTTCTTCCTCGCTGAAGAGAGCCTCCAGCATATCGCCGTTCAGCCAGGGGTACAGCTCGCTGCTCCGCCAGCCCCTGTAGTTCCACTGGTCCCCGTCGATGCGGCGCACATCGAGGATTCTGTCGCTCATCACATACAGCGTACCTTCGCGGTTTTCAAGCACCCGCCAGACCACCGCGCTCCGCTCGCCCAGCGCGCCCTGCGGATAGCTGCCCAGCGACACATAGCAGTAGCCCCCGTCCTTTGCGTAGCCGCGGATTTCTTCCGCGCGGGCGGGCAGAAGGGCGGCCGTGACAGCCAGCGCCAGCGCCGCCCAGCGAAATAACCTGAACATGAAAGCGCCCCCTTTTGCTTGGGATTATAGCAAAGGGGGCGGCAGCGGACAAGGCGGGAAGCCGACAGGCAGCCCCCTTCTTCTCAGATCAGGCGCTTTTCTGGCCGGCGAGCATTTTTTTGCGCTGTTTGCGCGCCATGCGGCGTAGCTTTCTCAGCTCACGCTTTCTGGGCGCGGGCGGCATGCCGTAGACCATGCCCTGATCGTACTTCACTTCTTCCGGCGGGGCTTCCAATAGGGAGGGGTCGCTCAGGTACTTGTTGAACAGCGCCATCATGCTGGCATAGAGGTGCCCGGCGCAGACGCGCTCATCCGCCGTGATGCCAAGGGGCAGGTAGCGCTTGCGCTGTACCTCGCCCTTCTCGTTCATGGCATAGCCGCGCTCCACGCTGCCAAGGCTGACAAACAGGGAGCAGGTGCCGAAATTATAGATATGATGGAACACGGAGGGCAGGCCGATGGACATCATGTTGGTGAAAAACATGCTGGTATGGAAGGGGCTTGCCTCCTGAATGGCGCGGGGCATCAGGCCGTAGCGATCCAGCAGGCGGACAAAGCCCACGATGGTCGTGGCCAGCACGGGGTTGAGCAGCAGCTTGGCGATCTTGACGGTGGCGTTGTCTACCTCCGGCTTGCGGCCCTCAAGGATGGCCTGCGAGGTGCGCGCCGCCACATCGAATACCGTATCGTGCGGGTCGAACTTGCACTGCACCACATTTTCCTGCGTTTTGCCGTCAGGGCCCTCTCTGAGTACCACAAACGAGACGCCCAGCTCGTTGCGCACATACATGCGCTTATTGACCACAAAGCGGTTCAGCTCGGGCAGCTCGGAGATGATGCGCACATAGGCGGCAAAGATGACATCCATAAAGCTTATCTTATGCCCCTGCGCGCCCTTGGACACAATATAGCGGGCAATGCGCTCATAATCGATTTTGCTGCTGAGCATCACCTGCGCGTCGCAGCGCATCGGCATCAGGTAGGGCGTCAGGGCGACAACCGGGTCGTCATCCATGCGCACAACGCGCCCGTCTGAACGTCTTCCAAACAATGTGATTCCCTCGTTTACAGCGTTTTTATCGCGCAGCAATTCACTTGCAGCGTTTGTATTATAAACACCGAGGGGTCCAATGTCAATTTATTACGGCACCTGCAGATAACCGCTGAGCACATAGCCCGTCAGGCTGCCGTAGGTGATTTTGCTCCAGGTCGCGCCCATATCCAGCAGCTTGACCACCGTGCCCGAGGGGATGTAGGCGATGATGTTGGCGTTATTCGCGCGGCTGGCGGAGCTGCGCAGGTTGAGCGGCCTGCCGGGCTGCGTAGCCACCATGGCCTCGCCCGCGCTGAGCGCCACCTTGGCCTTGGCCGGCGTGGAGGGGAAGCGCAGGAAGCCCGTGCGCGCGTAGCCCGTCTTGCCGCCGTAGCTGACCTTTGTCCAGTCTCCGCCCTTGGAGAGCACCTTTACCGTCGCGCCCGAGGGGATATCGAGCAGAATGTTGCTGCGGTTTCTGTCAGACCTGGAGGAGCGCAGGTGCAGCACGCGGCCGCGCTGCGTGTCGACTACCGCGGTGGTATCGAGGTTGGTTTCGCCCGCGTAGCCGAGCGCCTTGCCGGAATAGAGCCGTCCCAACGTCGCGGGGCCGGCCGAACCGTCCACCCTCAGGCTGTTGCGGGCCTGAAAGGTCTTGATCACGCTCAGGGTCGCCGGGCCGAAGACGCCGTCCGCGCGCAAGGGATAGCTCAGATCCTTCAGCGCCTGCTGCATTTTGCGCACCTCATCGCCGCGGGTGCCTACCCGCAGCACCCCGTCCCGGGACGCGTAGGCCTCGTTCAGCTGCTTCAGCGTGACAGGGCCTGCCGCCCCGTCTTCCTTGATGCCCTTGTGCTGCTGAAACAGCTTCACGGCCGCCAGGGTATCCTTGCCGAAAACCCCGTCCGCCTTCACCTGATAGCCGATTGCCTTCAGCGCGGTCTGCATCGAGCGCACCTGCTCACCCCTGTCGCCCAGGCGCAGCACGCCGTCCGCGCCCGCCAGCGCCGCGGCGCCCGTCAGCGCCAACAGGCACAGGCCAATGACCAGCGCGCGCATGATCTTCGCATGTTTTCTCATGAAATCCGCCCTCCTTCGTGTTCCTACCATATATAACGAAAGAGAAAGGTGAAAAGTTGCATCGAATTGTTTTTTTCTTCCCACATCGCTGCAGAAGCCGCGCCGCTTGTAAAAACGGGGCTTTTCAGCCATACTCTTCAAAGAACAGGGGGCAGGACATGAAAGACTTCAAAATCATCTTCAGCGATGTGGACGGCACGCTGCTGGACAGCAGACACAACCTTCCCTCCGGCATGGCGCAGGCCATTCGGCAGCTGGGAGAGAAGGGCATTCTTTTTGTCCTGGTTTCGGCGCGCGGCCCCTCTGGGCTGTATCCCATCATGAAGCGGGGCGGCTTCCGCTGCCCACTGATTGCCTACAGCGGCGCGCTGACACAGGATGCGCAGGGGCAGGTGCTTTCCCACCGCGGCCTTTCAAAGCCCCTCGCGCAAAGCGTCATCGATTATATAGACGAGCAGGGCTTTGACCTCAGCTGGTGCCTGTACGCGCTGGATCAGTGGCTGGTCAGAGACAGACGCGACCCCCGCATCATTCGGGAGGAGCAGATTGTCAGGGCTGAGGCGGCGGAAGGCGGCGTTGCGGATATCCGCGGCAATCAGGCCAGCAAAATCCTGTGTATCGTCAGCCCAAAGCAGATGGAGAAAACCGAGCAAAGCCTGAAGGAGCGCTTTCCCAGCCTCAACATCGTGCGCTCCTCCGATATATTGCTCGAAATCATGGCGCGGGAAGCGGACAAGGGCGCGGCCATCCGCGCGTACTGCGCGCGCCTTCATATCGACCCCGCGCGCAGCATCGCCTTCGGCGACAACTATAACGATATTGGCATGCTGGAAGCCGCGGGGCTCGGCATCCTGATGGGCAACGCGCCGGAGGCGCTGAAAAAGCGCTTCGCCCACCATACGGAGGATAACGACCACGCGGGCGTTTTGAAGGCGCTCAAAAGGCTGGGGTTGATCGAATAGATTGTAATGCCGGCACGCAAAAGCGGAGCCTCCGCCTGAGCGGCGGCTCCGCTTTTAATGATCACTTGATCAGTCTTCCAGCGAATCGATATCCATATCGCCGTCATCCTCCGCGGGGGCGGCGGCAGCGGTCTGCGCGAACTCGGCGCGGATAATGCCCTCGATCTCCTGCGCCACGTCCGGGTTTTCCTGCAGGTACTTGCGGGCGTTGTCGCGGCCCTGACCGATGCGGATATCCTTATAGCTGAACCAGGCGCCGGCCTTCTGGATGATCTCGCGCTGCACGGCCATATCCAGCAGCGTGCCCTCGCGGCTGATGCCCTCGCCGTAGATAAGGTCGAACTCGGCCACCCGGAAGGGCGGGGCCACCTTGTTTTTGACCACCTTCACCTTGGTGCGGTTGCCGATGACGTTGCTGCCGTTTTTCAGCTGCTCGCCGCGGCGCACATCAAGGCGCACACTGGCGTAGAACTTGAGCGCGCGGCCGCCGGGGGTCACCTCCGGGTTGCCGTACATCACGCCCACCTTCTCGCGCAGCTGGTTGATGAACAGCGCGATGGAGTTGGTCTTGGAGACGACGCCGGCCAGCTTGCGCATGGCCTGGCTCATCATGCGGGCCTGCAGGCCCACGAAGCTGTCGCCCATTTCGCCGTCGATTTCGGCCCTTGGCACCAGCGCGGCCACGCTGTCGACCACCACGATGTCGATGGCGCCCGAGCGAATCAGCGCCTCCGCAATCTCCAGTGCGTCTTCGCCTGTGTTGGGCTGGCTGACGTAGAGCTCGTCGATGTTGACGCCAAGCCTTTTGGCGTACACCGGGTCGAGCGCGTGCTCGGCGTCGATAAAGGCGGCGATACCGCCCTTTTTCTGCACCTCGGCCACCACATGCAGGGCCACGGTGGTTTTACCGGAGGATTCGGGGCCATAGATCTCGATGATGCGACCGCGCGGGATGCCGCCCACGCCCAGCGCCATATCCAGCTCCAGGCAGCCGGTGGGCACGGCGTCCACCTGCATTTTGGTCTGCCCGCCCAGCTTCATCACCGTTCCGCGGCCGAACTGCTTGTCAAGGTCGGCCAGGGCGCGATCCAGCGCCATCACCCGCTCGTCGCGCGTCTCTTCCGTCTGCGCCGTTTTCTTTTCTCTTGCTGCCATCGTATTATTTCCTTTCGGTTTCTTTCAGTTTCAAGAGGCCCTTCGCCCCGTAAAAGTACTGCGCGCCCGAAATGACGGTCAGCGCGCTCATCGCGACCACCAGCGTCATCGTCAGCCAGCCCGGCAAAAACAAAAGGGCCGACAGCACGGAAAAAATCTGCGCGTTGGTCTTCAGCTTGCCAAGCTGCCCCGCCGCGATGACGACGCCCTGCTCGACCGCCACCAGCCGCAGGCCGTCGACCGCCAGCTCGCGGATGGCCACGATGCACACACCCCACCAGGGAAAAAGCCCCTGCTGCTGCAGGGCGATCATGGCGGACAGCACCAGGATCTTATCGGCCACGGGGTCGGCGAACTTGCCAAAGTTGGTCACAAGGTTGTGCTTGCGGGCGAGGTAGCCGTCGGCCAGATCGGTCAGGGCCGCCAGCGCGAACACGACCGCCGCGGCGGTATACGCCCCCAGCAGAATGAACAGCAGGCACAGCGGGATCATCAGCACCCGCAGAATCGTCAGCTTATTGGGCAGATTCATGTTTCCTCCTCGCAGAGGCTTCCCGTCAGGTCGTAGGTATCGGCCTGCGTGATCTTGACCCGGACAAACTCGCCGGGCTTCAGCGCCCGCTTCGCGTCAAAGCGGATGATGCCGTCCGCGTCCGGCGCTTCCCACTGGGAGCGGCCGGTGTACAGCCCGGCCCTGCGCCCCGTCACCAGCACGCGGCAGACGCTGCCCACGCGCCCCTCGTTCCGCTCGCGGCTGATCTCCGCCTGCTGCGCCATCAGCAGATTCAATCTGCGCTTTTTGACCTCTTCGGGTATCTGATCCGGCATCGAGGCGGCCAGCGTATCCTCTTCCGGCGAGAAGGCAAAGGCGCCCATGCGGTCGAAGCGGATTTCGCGGCAGAAGGCCATCAGCTCTTCAAAATCTTCCTCCGTCTCGCCGGGGAAGCCCACGATGAAGGTGGTGCGTAGCGCGAAGCCGCGGCTGCGCGCGTAGCGCAGCACCTCGCGCGTTTTGTCGATATCGCCCCTTCGGCGCATGGCCTTCAGCAGTTTTTTGGAGGCGTGCTGCAGCGGCAGGTCAAGGTAGCAGCAGATGTTCTCGTGCGCAGCCATCTCGTCGATCAGCGCCCTGTCGGTGCCGTCCGGGTAGCAGTAGAGCACGCGCAGCCACTCAAGCCCCGGGGTCTCAAGCGCCGCGCGGCGCATCAGGTCTTTCAGGCGGTCACTGCCGGTATCGCGGCCCCAGGCCGTCGTATCCTGCGAGATCAGGATCTGCTCTTTGACCCCCTGCGCGGCAAGGCCCTTCATCTCGCCGAGAATATCGTCCATGCCTCTTGAGCGCTGGCCGCCGCGGATGAGCGGGATGGCGCAGTAGGCGCAGCGGTTGTCGCAGCCGTCGCCCACGCGCACATAGGCGGTGTAGCCCGGCGTGGTCAGCACGCGCCCGCAGTGCAGAAAGGCAGCCTTGCGCTCGGTATTCATGCGGCGCTCGCCCCTTTCAAGCGCGATGCCGATGGCCTCGGCCAGCGTATCGTACTGGGTGACGCCGCTGAGCACGTCGATCTGCGGGATTTCGCGCATCAGGTCTTCGCCGTAGCGCTGCGCAAGGCAACCGGTTACGACCAGCGCCCGGCAGCTGCCCTTTTCTTTATATTGAGCCATCTCAAAGATGGCGTCGATGGATTCTTCCTTCGCGGAGGTGATGAAGCCGCAGGTGTTGACCACCAGCACCTCCGCCTCTTGCGCCTTTTCTGTCAGTTCATAGCCGGCTTCGCCAAGCAGCGAAAGCATCTCTTCCGTATCGACGCGGTTCTTCGCGCAGCCCAGCGAGACAACCCCTACCTTCATGCCCAGTCCTCACAATTTTGTTCGCAGCAAACCATCGCTACGGGTCATTATAGCATAGCCAAAACAGGGGCACAAGCGAAAAAGGAGAATAAATGTTCGCACTATCTCTCCGTCGGTTTGACCCCTGCGTGCCCATGTGTTACGATATTGTTACATTCTGATAAGAAGGAGGAAGCATCATGATCAGAAGGATGGAAAAAGGAGACAGACAGGCCTATCTTGTCATGGCGGACGCCTTCTACTCAACGGACGCGGTACTGAAAAAGATACCGCGCGAGTCAATTGAAACGACCTTTGAAGGCATTGTCTCGGGTACGCCTTTCGCGGAGTGCTTTATGCTGCTTGCACCAGGCGGCGAAACGGCGGGCTACGCGCTGCTCTCGCACTCCTTCTCGCAGGAGGCGGGCGGCCGCGTGGTGTGGGTAGAAGAGCTGTATGTCAGGCCGGCCTTCCGCGGCAGGGGCCTTGCCAAAGAGTTCTTCCGCTACCTCAAAAAGAACTACGGCGGCAAGGCCAAGCGCTTCCGGCTGGACGTGGACGCGGACAACAAGAAGGCCATCGGCCTGTACCGCGAGCTGGGCTTCGAGCCCCTGCCCTACAAGCAGATGGTGATCGATTTCTGATATCGAGAGGTAATTTATATGCAGCGCAGAAACGCGGCTGTTCTGTATGCACTCTTAGCGGCTGTCTGCTATGGGGTCAGCGCCCCGGCATCAAAGCTGCTGCTGCAAAAAATCAGCCCCCCGCTGATGGCGGCGCTTTTGTATCTGGGCGCGGGCCTCGGCATGGGGGCTGTTTCCATGCTGCAAAAGGGCAGGGGCAAGGCCTCCGAGGCGCGTATCGGCGGAAAGGATCTGCCCTATATCGCGGGCATGATCCTGCTCGATATCGCGGCGCCCATCTGCCTGATGCTGAGCCTGCAGCTGGCTTCGCCCGCGTCGGTCTCGCTGCTTAACAATTTTGAGATCGTGGCCACTGCGCTCATCGCCTGGCTGCTCTTCAAAGAGGCCATCGGCAGGCGCCTCTGGGCGGCCATCGCGCTGATCAGCGCCGCGAGCGTGCTGCTTTCCGTCGACGACCTGCGCGCCTTCAGCTTTTCGCCGGGCGCGCTGCTGGCGCTGCTTGCCTGCCTCCTGTGGGGGCTTGAAAACAACTGCACCCGCATGCTTTCCCTGAAGAACCCGCTGGAGATCGTCATCCTCAAGGGCTTCGGCTCGGGCACGGGCGCGCTGCTGGTCGCCTTCCTCACGCGCAATCTGCGCTTTGACGCGCTGTACGCGGGCTTTGCGATGCTGCTGGGTCTGTTCGCCTACGGGCTGAGCATCTGGTTTTACATCCGGGCGCAGCGCGAGCTTGGGGCCGCGCGCACCAGCGCCTACTACGCCTTCGCTCCCTTTGTCGGGGTGCTGGTCTCCTGGCTGATATTTGGTCAGCAGCTTTCCCTCAGCTTCGCCGCCGCGCTTGTGCTGATGCTGCTCGGCGCCTGGGCCGCCGCCTCCGAGCGACACAGCCATCTGCATGTGCACGAACGTCTCAGCCATGAGCACAGCCATAATCATCAGGACGGGCACCACAGCCACGCGCACAACCCGCCGTTTACGGGCACGCACAGCCATCCGCATGTGCATGAAAAAATGGCGCATGCCCATCCGCATACGCCCGATCTTCACCATACCCACGCCCACGGCGCGTAGCCGGGGCGGTTTTTATTTTTTAGGCTTCGGCATCCTGCGGCGCAGCACCTCGTCCCGGGCGACGCTGTAGCCGAAAAAGCCCGCGGGCCCGCCCAGCGGCGTATATTCCCCGTGGCTGTAGGCGACAAGCTGCGCCCTGCTTAAATCGAGCCTGCCCTTTGCATCCAGCAGCTCTTCCCGCGCGCCGACCGCGATAATATCCGCAAGGAACAGATGGTGCGAGCCGAGCTCCAGCTTCTGGCGCACCCTGCAGCTCAGGTACAGGGGGCTTTCCCCGATGCAGGGGGCGTTTTTCATGCCCTCGGCGGGCAGGGCGGTCAGAGAGCAGGCAGCGAATTTGTCGATATCGCGCCCGGAGCGCACGCCGCAGAAATCGGCCGCCTTCATCAGAGAGCGGCTGACAAGATTGACCACAAACTCGCCCGATTTTTCGATGATGCCGTAGGAATAGCGGCCTGGCCGCACGGAAACGGACAGCATCGGCGGGTCTGAGTTGACAGTGCCCAGCCAGGCCACGGTGATGATGTTGGGCGCGCCGGACTCGAGGGCGCAGCTGACCATCGCCAGCGAGGTTGGGGCCAGCATCGTGCCCGCGCCGATGGATTTGAATGCCATAGGATGCTCCTTTCCCTGCCTTCCAGAGATTCGCCCTGCCTGCGTCAGTAATCGCCGATGCCGCGCAGCGGGTCCGGCTCGCGCAGATCGCGGGCGTTGGAGAACATGGTGCGGGTGATGATGGCCCCGTTGCGGTAATAGAGGCTGACCAGCGGGCAGTCTTCCACAAACTGGGCTTGAATCTCATAGAGCTTCTGGATGTATTCCTCTTTGTCAAGCGTCGCGCGCAGCTCTTTAAAAAGCTGATCCATGCGGTCGGACTTGTAGCGCATGTAGTTGCCGGTATTGCCGCTGATCAACAGGAAGCCGGGATCGGGCACCGAATCCATGCTGAAGGCGGCCAGCGCCAGGTTGAAGCTGCCGGCCTTCAGCTTGGCCTGCGCCTCGCTGAAGGGCAGCAGGGTGACGCGCGCCTCAATGCCCACGTTTTTCAGCATGCCGGCAATCTGCTGCGCTGCCGACAGCCGCGCGCCATCGCTGCCCTCGTCATAGACGATAAAGCCGAGGCTCAGCTTTTTGCGCGTACCGTCGATCATTTTGGTCAGGATGCCCTTTTCGTCCGGGTCGCCCCAGCCCGCCTCGGCCAGCAGCTGCCTGGCGCGCTCGACATCCTGCCGCAGCACGCTGCGCACGCCCCCCTGCATCCAGGTGCCGGTGGGCATCAGGGTATCGCTTCTGGTGACCATGCCCATGTAGCTGCTGCCCGCCAGCGTCTCGATGTTGATGGCGAAGCGGATGGCCTTGCGTACCTTGGGGTCTTCCAGCTCGTAGGATTTGTAGTTGAACAGCAGCGTTTCCAGCTGTTTGGTGCGGTAGCTGATGTTGAGCGTGCTGACGCCGCTTCGGTACTGCGCGGCGTTGAGCGCGCGGGTAACGATGGCGTCCACGCGGTTGAACTCGTAGCTGCTCATCAGGTCGCCCTGGCTGGCGTGAAAGACGGTCATGATTTCCGAAAGGCGCAGGCTGCCGCCCCACCACTCCGGGTTGACCGTCAGCATCAGGTAGTTATCGGGCACATACTTGGCCAGCTTGTAAGGCCCCGTGCCCGGCGGCTCGGGCGACTGCACGGCGGAAGCCGGCAGGATGGGGAAATTCATGCCGAAGATAAAGCCGTAGTTTTTGCGCTTGGTCCTGATTTCGACCGCGCGCTCGCCCACCGCCCTGGCGGATTCGACCAGGTAGCGCAGCGAGGCATAGGGCCCGCGATAGCTGACGCCGTCTTCGGTCGCCAGGCGCTTGATCTCGTTCACCGTGGCCTCGACATCCGCGCCCGTGACGGGCGAGCCGTCATGAAAGACCGCGCCCTCGCGCAGATAGAAGGTCCAGGTGCTGCCGTCGGTGCTGGATTCCCAGCGTTCGGCCAGCGCGGGCTGCGGGGCGTAATCGTCGTTGATTTCGATCAGCCCCTCATAGACCAGCGAGGTCATGGCCATCAGGTCGCGTTCGGGCGAAACCAGCGGGTTGATATGGTCGCCGCTGCCGCCGATCAGGCCGAAGGTGAGCGAATTGCCTCGCCCGGCGGCCGCCAGCGAGGCCGCGGGGGAAGACATAAGCGCCAATATCAGCAGGCAGGCCAGAATTTTTTTCAAGCTGTCAGCACCTCTTTGCAGGGTCGAAAAGGAAATCACGCGAAAGCTTCAAAAGCACGGCTTTCCGCGGCTATCGCTCAGTGCGTGCTGTCGTACTCGTAGAACAGGGCATACGCCCGCATCACCTTGCCCACATAATCGCGCGTATCGTCCGTGGGGATCTGGTCGATGCGCAGGGTGCGCCTGTCGTCCGCGTACTTCATCGCCCAGAGCTTCACGTTGGAAGCGCCCGCGTGGTAGGCGGAGGCGATCATCACCGGGTTGCCGCCGAACTGGGAGCTGAGGTAATTGATGTACCACGCGCCGAAGCGGATGTTGAGCGCCGGGTCAAACAGCAGCTCATAGCTGTAGGGGCGCACCGCCAGGCGGTTTGAGAGCCACTCTCCAGTCTTTTCCATGATCTGCATCAGCCCGCGGGCCCCCACATGCGACTCCGCCCTGGGGTCGTAATGGCTTTCGCGCGCGATGATGGCGGAAATAAAGGAGCGGTCTACCTGAAACTCTTTGGCGTACTCCCTGATATACTCGTCAAAGCCGGATACCCTGCGCATCTGCACATAGTAGCCCAGCTCCTTCTCGTGCGCCTCCACCTGCTGCCGCCGCTCCTCGCGCAGCGCCTCCAGCCTGGCCTGCGATTGAGAAAAGCGCAGGAAGCTGAGCGCCAGCACAAGAATCAGCACGCCGAACAGCGCGAAGCCGACGGCCCTTATAAAGCCGCCGCGGCGCGGCCCGCCGTCCCGATGCTCCTCGCGCCTGTCGCGCCGCTGGACGGCGCTTTCCCGCGTCTCCCGTCTGCGCTCGCTGCGGCGGCGGCGCTGCGCTTTCTCCTCTTGCGGTACGCGAAAGGGGTCGTCCTTGATCTGCGTCTCAAAGCGCGCGCTGTAGCGGGGCGCCGGGCGCCATCCTTCCGGCTGCCTTCTGTCAGCCACCTCTTGCCCTCCTCAGCGCGTCCTGCCACAGCATGATGGCCTGCCTCGCGCTGTTTTCTTTCGTTCCTCTGGTGTCGATGTAGTGGTCGGCCCGGCGGCATTTTTTGCACAGCGGCAGCTGCGCGCGCACGCGGCGCAGGGCCTGCAGGAAGCTGTGCTCATCCCTGCGCATCAGGCGGAACACCTGCTCAAAAAAGGGGGCGTAGGCGCACCAGACCTCGTCGCACATGCTGTCCCACCCTACTTCATAAAGCAGCGGCACATCCATCACCAGCGCGGCCAGCTCCCTGTGCGCGTCGATTTTCCGGCGGATTTCCGCGAGGATCATGGGATGCAAAATGGCGTTGAGCGCCTTCAGGCTCTCTTTGTCCGCGAACACCTGGTCGCCAAAGCGTTTGCGGTTGAGCGCCCCGCCGTCGAATATCCCATCGCCGAAGCGCTCGCGCAGCAGGGGCAGGGCGGCCCCGCCCGGCTGGGTCAGCGCGCGGGAGATCCTGTCGGCGTCGATCACATAGGCGCCTTCGCGCACAAGCGCTTTGGCAATATTGCTTTTGCCGCTGGCGATGCCGCCGGTCAGGCCGATGATATAGGGTTTATTTCGTTTCATACCAGCTGCTGCCTGTCTTGATATCGCTTTTGAGCGGCACCGACAGGCTGGCCACCTTTTCCATGCTCTCTCGCAGAAGCTCCTGCGCGCGGCCGGCTTCCGCCTCCGGCGCCTCGATCAGAAGCTCGTCGTGCACGGTGAGGATCAGCCGGGCGGCCAGGCCCTCCTGCTGAAGGCGTCTGTGCACGCCCACCATGGCCGCCTTGATGATATCCGCCGCCGTGCCCTGGATGGGCATGTTCATGGCCACGCGCTCGCCGAAATTGCGCGTGTTGGCGTTGCCGCTCTTGAGCTCCGGCAGCCTGCGCCTGCGGCCGAACAGGGTCTTGGCGTACTCGTTGAGATAGCCGTCCTTTTTGGCCGTTTCCATAAACTCGTGCACCTTGGGGTAGCGCTCGAAATATTTGGCGATAAAATCGGCCGCGCGCTTCATGCTGATGCCGATGTTGCTGGCCAGCCCAAAATCGCTGATGCCGTAGACGATGCCGAAGTTGACAGCCTTGGCCGCAGAGCGCATCTCGCCCGTGACCTGCTGCATGGGCACGCCGTTAATTTCGGCCGCTGTGCGGGTGTGGATATCCTGCCCGCGGTTAAAGGCATCCTGCATCGCGGCGTCACCCGACATGTGGGCGAGCACCCGCAGCTCGATCTGCGAATAGTCGCCGTCGATCAGCACGCAGCCGGGTTTGGCCACAAAGGCGCGCCTGATTTCGCGGCCCATCTGCGTGCGCACGGGGATATTCTGCAGGTTCGGCTCGTTGGAGCTGATGCGCCCCGTGGCCGTGCCCACCTGGTCGAAGGTGGTGTGGATTCGGCCCGTCTCGTCCACCTTGCGCAGCAGCCCGTCGATGTAGGTGCCGTTCAACTTGACGATCTGGCGGTATTCCAGAATTTTGTCGATGGCGGGATGCAGCGGGCGCAGCCCCTCCAGCGTGTCGGCGTCGGTGGAGTAGCCCGTGCGCGTCTTGCGGCCGGCGGGCAGGCCGAGGTCTTCAAACAGCACCTTGCCCAGCTGCTGGGGACTGTTGATATTAAAGCCCCTGACGCCCGTCAGGCCGTAGATCTCTTCCTGCAGCTCGGCGGTTCTTTTGTTGAAGCTCTCCCCCATTTCAAGCAGGGGGGCCCTGTCCACCTGAAAGCCCTCGATTTCCATATCAAACAGCACGCGCACCAGCGGCAGCTCGATCTCGCTGTACAGGCTTTCCATGCCATCCTCGCGGATGCCCCGCAGGCGGTCCTTTAAAAGCAGCGCGATGCCCTGCGCGTCGGGGCTTGCAAACCTCGAAAGCTCGTAGCCCTTCTCCTGCGGGTTGCGCAGGTAGCACAGCACCATGGTATCGTGCACCACTTCGGGCAGCGGCAGCCCCAGCGCCGCGAGCCGGTGCAGAAAGCGCTTGGCGTCGTGGGTGACAAGCCCCGTCTTCTGAAGCAGCGGCGCGATGGCGCGCAGCGCCTCTTCCATCGTGGGGGCGGAGGAGGTCGCGAACATGTCCTGCTGCGCCTCGCTGAATTTGAGGAAAATGGCCTGCCCGTCGGGCTTGGCGAAGCTGAGCCCCTCTTCACTCAGGCAGAGGATCAGGCTGCCGCGGCCCAGGTATTTGGCAAAATTCAGCAGCTCATTGACGGTCTGCGCCTGCGCGGGGGCGGGCAGCGCCGCGCTGTCGTCCAGCGCGTCCTGCCTGATTTCGGCAGCGTTTGAAAGCTTCATCACCTCGGAGGCGATGACGTTGAGCTGATATTTTTTCAGCAGCGGCAGGGCGTCTTTCAGGCGGTTCACCGTCCAGTCGCCGAAGGCCGCGGTCATTGGCGCGTTTCTGTCGATGACGGCCAGCTTTTTTGACATGCGGGCCAGATCCATGTTGGCGCGCACCTTTTCGCCGAGCTTTCCCTTGATCTCGTCCGCGTGCTCGAGCACGCCTTCCAGCGTCCCGTAGCTGTCCAGCAGCTTGACCGCCGTCTTCTCGCCGACGCCGGGGATGCCGGGAATGTTGTCGCTGCTGTCGCCCATCAGGCCCTTCCAGTCGGGCACCTGCTCGGGGCTGACGCCGAAATATTCCTTAACGCCCTTGGGGTCAAAGAGGATGGTCTCTGAAATGCCGCGCTTGGTGAACAGCATCTTCGTATTGCCGCCCACCAATTGCAGCGCGTCGCGGTCGCCCGTCAAAAGCAGCGCCTCGATGCCCCGCTCACCAGCCTGCCTTGAGATGGTGCCGAGGATGTCGTCGGCCTCCCAGCGCGGCAGGATGACCACGCCGATGCCCATCGCCTTCAGAATCTCCTGAATCAGGGGAAACTGGGGCCGCAGCTCGTCCGGCATGGGCGCGCGCCCGGCCTTGTACTCCTCATAACCCTCGTGGCGGAAGGTGGGCGTGTGGTCGTCAAAGGCGACGGCGCAGTACTGCGGCCGCTGCTCGCGGAAAACGCGCATCAGCATGCTTAAAAAGCCGTGCACGGCATTGGTATAGACACCGTCCGCATCCATCGGCGGCAGCGCGTGGAAAGCCCGGTACATCAGGCTGTGCCCATCAACAATTACGCAGCGTTCCTGCACCTTCATCACCTCTGCGTTATTGTAGCATAGATGGGCAAATGCCAAAAGCGCAGGGCTTTCGGGCGCTAAAACGCGGCCTTGATATGCAGCTCTTTCAGCTTGCTTTCCACGCTCTCGCGCGACCTGTCAAGACTCCTCGCCATGGCTTCCAGCGGCAGGCCCATGGCGGCCTGCGCCTTGAGGCGGCTCAGCTCGCTCTGCGACCAGGCGGCCTCCACCATGTACCTTTGCTGCACAAGGCCCGCGAAGCCTGCCGTATCCCACAAAGCGCTCTTGAAGCAGCCCGTCCAGCTGCGACAGAAAATCCAAAAACACGCTGCCGTACTGCTTCAGCTTATGCTCGCCCACGCCGGAGACCGACAGCAGCTCCTTTTCCGTCTGCGGCTTCCTGCGCGCCATCTCGCGCAGCGACGCGTCGGAAAAGACCACATAAGCGGGAACGCCGTTTGCCTTGGCGATCAGGTTGCGCAGCGCGCGCAGGGCGGCAAAGCGTTTCTCGGCAATATCCTCCAAAGGCGCAGGCGAGGGAAGGATTGCCCTGGGCGCAGCCGCCTCCGCGATATTCAGGCACACCGAGCAGTTGCCGCAGTAGGCGGGCGCGCCCGTCTCGCCGAAATACTCAAGCAGCCTGCGCCGCAGGCACTTCTTGCCGGTCGCGTACCAGGTCATTTCCTTCAGCCGCTCGTGCTCCAGCTGCGCGAGGCGCTCGCGTTCCTCCTGGCTGAGCTCCGGGTTCTGCTCGCCGTGGTCGATCATCCACGCGGCCAGCGCCACATCCTTTTTGGCATAGAGCAGCACGCAGTCGGCAGGGGAGCCGTCGCGCCCCGCCCGGCCCGCCTCCTGATAATAGCTTTCAAGGTTCTTCGGCATGTTGTAGTGTACGACAAGCTGCACGTTCGATTTGTCGATGCCCATGCCGAAGGCGTTGGTCGCCACCATGAGCTGCGCGCGGTCGAACTGAAAATCGTCCTGCGCATCGCGCCGCTCCTCCTCCGGCATGCCGGCGTGGTAGCGCGCGGCGGCATAGCCCTGTTGCCTGAGCAGCGAGCAGACCTCGTCCACCGTCTTGCGGGTCGCGCAGTAGATGATGCCGACGGCTCCAGTATGCCCCCGCAGGATGTCGAGCAGGGCGTCCTCCTTGTTCCTGGGCTGATAGACCAGAAAGCGCAGGTTCGGCCTGTCAAAGCCCGTAACGCGGATCAGCGGCTCGCGCAGCCCCAGCAGGCGGATGATATCCTCGCGCACCTGACGGGTGGCCGTGGCGGTAAAGGCGCACAGCGGCGGGCGCTGCTCGAGGCTTTCCATAAAGCGGGCGATGCTCAGATAGCTCGGCCTGAAATCCTGCCCCCAGTGGGAGACGCAGTGCGCCTCATCCACCGCGACCAGCGCGGGCGGGCGCAGGCGCGTAAAATGCAGAAACCCGGGCGTCAGAAGGCGCTCGGGCGCGACGTAGATGATTTTATACCGCTCCTCGGCCGCCCTTTGCAGCGCCAGGCGGCACTGGGCGGGCGTGAGCGCACTGTTGATGTAGGCGGCGGCGACGCCCGCCTGTTTCAGCGCGGCGACCTGATCCTTCATCAGCGAAATCAGGGGCGAGATCACCAGCGTGATCCCTTCGCGCGTCAGCGCGGGGATCTGATAGCACATGGATTTGCCCGCCCCGGTCGGCATGATGCCGAGGGCGTCCTTCCCCTGCGTCACAGCATCAATCAGCGCCTCCTGCCCGGGGCGGAAGGCGCTGTGACCAAAGACCTGTTGTAAGGCTTCGTATTTATCCATCAATACCGGAAACGCAGCGGATGGCTCAATGAATCGTTCTCAGCCTGCCAAAGGGCAGCAGCACCAGTTTTGCGTGGCCGACGATCATATCCCCGCTCAGGGGGCCGACGGCGGGCGAGCGGCTGTCGTTGGAGTTGGCGCGGTTGTCGCCCATCACGAAGTACTCGTTCTCGCCCAGCGTGTAGCGGCCGAAATCGCGCCCGCCGAACTTCTCGGCATCCACATAGGGCTCGTCCACCAGCTGGTCATTTAAGTACAGATGCCCGCCCTGCACGGCCACGGTATCGCCGGGCAGCGCGACCAGACGCTTGACAAACAGGGTATGAAAGGACAGCTTGATATCAAGCGGCGCGCCCAGGCGCAGCGAGGCGTCCGTATACCGCTCGGGGTAGCGCACCACCACCACGTCGCCGCGCTGCAGCCTGCCCAGCAGCACCTCGGGCTTGGTGACCAGCATCACCTCGCGGTCTGCAAGCGTGCTGTCCATGCTGTGGCCATCCACCCGCACTGGCTCGAATATGAAATAGCGAACAAGGCTGGCGATGACGACCGCGGCCAGCAGGGTCAGCACCCAGCTTACAATCTCCTGCCCCACTGTTTTTTTCTTCTTCTCTTTCCCGGCCTTTTCGCCCGTCCGGGCGGCTTTGGCTGTTTCTTCGGGGGCGGCTGCGCCCTCTCCCACGGCTTCCAGCGCCTCTTTGATCGTCTTCTCCTCCGCGGCCTGTTCCCCTTGCTTTATCTCATCCATTGCTCTGGCTCTCTCCTTCTTGCCTTGGCTTCGGCGCAAGGCCCAGCGTCACTTCCGCGCTCTCGGGCCCCTGCGTCAGCAGCTTTTTGCGGCGGCGCAGAAAGTCTACACGGTCAAGCATCACAACGCGCCCACAGCCGGAGCAGCGCATCTTGATATCCGCGCCGATGCGGGTGACCGTCCATTCCTTCGAGCCGCAGGGGTGCGCCTTGCGCATCTCAACAACATCCCCCAGCCTGATTTCATCCATGCCGCTTTCCTCCGCAATGCCGATATTATAGCAAGCGGACGGTATCATGACAAGCAAAGCGCCCGCGACAAAGGCGCGGGCGCAAAACGGCCCCTGCCGTTTACTTCAGCAGTTCCCGGACATCCGTATAGGGATAGCCATGGGCCAGCGCCACGTTCCGGTTGGTCACCCTGCCCTGCCAGGTGTTGAGACCCAGCGCGATGGCGGGGTTCTGCAACGCCTTTTCAAGCCCCCTGCCCGCGATTTCCAGCCCGTATTTCAGGGTCGCGTTGGTGAGGGCGATGGTGCTGGTTTTGGGCACGGCGCCCGGCATGTTGCCCACGCAGTAGTGCACCACGCCTTCCTCAATAAACACCGGGTCATCGTGCGTCGTCACATGGGAGGATTCGCCGCAGCCGCCCTGATCGATGGCCACATCCACAAACACGGTACCCTGCTTCATTTTAGCCAGGTATTTTCGCTTGAACAGCTTGGGCGTGGACCCGCCGGGGATCAGCACCGAGCCGATGACCAGATCGGCGTCCCGCAGCACGCGCTCCACATTGCTGTCGTTGCTGACCAGCGTCTGGATGTGGGCGCCGAACAGGTTATCCAGCTCCTCCAGCCGCTTCAGGTTGATATCGAGGATCGTGACGTTGGCGCCCATGCCCACGGCGATTTTGCAGGCGTTCATGCCCACGGTGCCGCCGCCGAGGATGACGACATTGGCCTTGGGCGTGCCGGGCACGCCCGCCAGCAGGATGCCCGCGCCGCCGAAGCGTTTTTCCAGATACTTGGCCCCCTCCTGAATGGACAGCCGCCCGGCGATCTGGCTCATCGGCGCGAGGCAGGGCAGGGAACGGTCCGCCTCCTGAATCGTCTCGTAGGCCACGGCGCTGATTTTGCCCGCGAGCAGCGCGTCCATCTGCGGCCTGTCGGCGGCGAGATGCAGGTAGGTGTAGAGGATCAGGCCGTCGTGAAACAGCGGCCACTCTTCTAAAAGCGGTTCCTTCACCTTGACCATCATATCGACAAGCGCCCAGACCTCGGCCGCATTTTCCAGCAGCGACGCGCCCGCGTGGACATACTCATCATCCGAAAATCCGCTCCCGAGCCCCGCCCCGCACTCCATATACACGGGATGGCCGGCGGCCACATAGGCCTTCACATTGTCCGGCGTCAGCCCCACGCGGTACTCGTTGTTCTTGAGTTCCTTCACGCATCCGATCTTCATGCCTTTCCCTGCGCTTTCCTTCCATCCGCCTCTCTGACGGCGAAGCATTTTATCCCACGGTTTCCGGCTTTTTCAGCCGGGCTCGTGCACCAATATAGCCAAAATCCGCAGGAAATTCAATCCGGAATTTCAAAAATATGCGGATAGCCATGAAGCCCTTTCTTCGCCTGTGCAGGCCCTGCCGACATAAAAAGGCTCCCCGCGCCTTTCAGCACGGGGAGCCCGGATATGCCGATTTATGTTTATTGGGCGATCAGGTCAACGGCGCTCTGGGGCACATAGACTTCGCCGCTGTTCACGACGACGCCGTCCAGGCGCACTTCTTCACCGTTCACAAGCGCGATGTTGCGGTTGATGGTCAGGCGCAGCTCGGTATCGCCCTTTTTGACGACCAGCGCGGGGTTCGCGGCGTCGGTTTCATCAAGGCTCACTTCGGCGCCCTTGGCGGCGAAGGCTTCAGCGGCGCGGACGAACAGGCGGGCAGTCGCGCCGGCCAGATCAAGGCCCATGGCGCTTTCCATGTAGCGGGCGATGTCGGTGTTATCCACCGTGCCGGTCAGCTGGCTGAGCCCTTCGGGGGCCCAGACGTAGAGGGTGACATCGCCGCCGGTGTGGCCGCCGGTGGTGAAGCCGATGTTGGCGCGGCGCGCGATCATGGGGCCAACAGTGGCGTTCATGTTCCTGGCTTCGGCGGCTTTGACGAGCTCAAGCTCTTCTTCGGCGGCGTCCTCGATGCCGTAGTATTCCTTCAGCACGTCCGCAGCGTTGGAGCGATCCTCGTTCAGCATGGCGGCAAGGCCTTCGCCTGTCTTCTTCGCCTTCATCAGCGGGGCCATGAAGTCAGAGAGGGGGCGCTTGTCATAATCGCCCGAGGTGGCGGCGCTGCCGATGGAGATGCCGCTGTTGCCGTGGTCGGTCGCGGCGATCACGAGGGTAGCGCCATCCTGCTTCGCGAAGTCGAGCGCGGCGCCCACGGCCCTGTCAAAGGACAGGATGTCGGAGATGATGCCGACCGGGTCGTTGGCGTGGGCCGCCCAGTCCACCTTGCTGCCTTCCACCATCAGGAAGAAGCCCTTCTCGTTTTGAGAGAGCAGTTCGATGGCCTTCTGCGTCATTTCGGCAAGGGAGGGCTGCTTGGCGGGGTCGCGGTCAAAATCATAAGCGAGCGAAGTCTCCGCGAACATGCCCCAGAGTTTGCCTTCTTTCACAGCGGCCATCTCCTCGGGGGTGGTGACATACTGATAGTCCTTTTTGATAATCTCCACCAGGTCCTCGCGGTCGTCGCGGCCCTCGGCGGACAGGAAGAGCGAGCCCGCGCCCAGCACGACATCCATCTCCTGAAAGACCTGCTGCTCGGAGAGGGCGTCGTAGTTCTTGCGGCTGGGGTCGTGCGCCGAGAAATCGGCCGGGGTAGCGTGCATGATCTCGCTGGTCGCGATGATGCCGGTGGCTTTGCCCGCCAGCTGCGCGGCCTCTAAAATATTGGCAACGGGCCTTCTCTTATCCTGCTCGGCAAGGGGCTCAAGGCCGGGCATGGTGTTCTCGTCAGGCAGCACGCCCACAAAGCCGGTGTGGCTCTTGAAGCCCGTGGCCATCGCCGTGCCGGCGGGGGCGGAATCGGCGATCGCGGCGTCGGAAGAGTGGGTTCTCACCATGCCGCTGGCCATCGCGTCCAGGTTCAGGGCTTCGCCGTTGCGATACCAGCGGGCGAGCGTGACGCCGTCGGACGACATGCCGTCGGGGATGAGCAGAATCACATTTTTGACGGGCTTTTCCACCTTCACCTGATCCATGGTGACGGCGCGGGCGCCGAGGCTGGCGGCCATCATCGCGGCTGCCGCGAGCGCGGCGAATCTTTTTGCGGTGTTCATGTTTTTCCTCCTCGCTTTCATTACAGCCTGATGATAGAAGGTCTGTATGAAAAACGGGTCAAGACGAAGTAAAATATAAAAAAGCGGTGGGTCGCGCCAATCGCTGACTCCCCCGCCGCGCTGTTCTGACGCGTTTACAACGTCAGATGAATCGTCTCCTGATTCTCTTTTGAAAGCTCGAAGTGCAGTGTTTTTCCGCCGCAGTCAATCTCATAGCTGCCCAGCATGCCGGTGAAGGAGGCGAAGCCCTCCCCGTCCGTGCGCAGCTCCAGCTCCGTGCCCCACTCCTCATGGATCAGCCTGTCCAGCATCTCAAAGGCGGGCTTGGGCGTATTGTCCGCCCTCAAAACGCCCGAGGGCGCGCCCAGCCAGCAGCCGTCCACGGCGTCCCAGTTGGTGATGGCCTCGACCAGCGGGTGCGCAAACAGCACGCGGTACATCTCCTCCATCTGCCTTGCCTGCCGCTCCTCCCCCTCCGGGGTCGTGGGCCAGGAGGGCACCACCCAGTCGTTGAGATCCTCGATATGCCGGGGCATCAGCTCGCCCGATATCAGCGTATTCTCGGTGAAGTGGATGGGCAGCCCGAAGCGGGAGAAGCGGCTGAGCACCTCCTCCAGCTTTTCCCGGCCCCAATAACCCTGATGCTGGTGCGACTGGATGCCGATGACGTCGATGGGCACGCCCGCGTCAAGGCAGCGCTCGATCAGATTTTCATAGGCGGGAGAAGTATTGAAATCGTTGAGCAGCAGGGTAGCGCCGGGGGAAGACTTCTTCGCCTCGTCAAAGACCATCTTGGTCAGCCCCACCTGCCCCCAATGCCTGCACAGGCGCGTGACCGCGTTGTCGTAGCGGTCGAACACCGGCATGATGACCACCTCGTTGATGACATCCCACCTGTCAATCAGGCCGCGAAAGCCTTCCACCTCGCGGCGGATGCGGGCCAGCTGCTTGTTAAGGATGGTTTCATCGTCGTATTTGAGCAGCCAGGGGGCGCAGACCGTGTGCCAGCACAGGGGATGGCCCTTGAGCGCGACGCCCCGGCCTTTGAGCCAGCGCGCGGCCGCCAGCAGCCGCTGGGTATCGGGCTGCCCTTCCTCTTTTTCAAACCTTCCCCAGTAAAAGGGCAGGGTGGCGTAGTTGAAGACGCCCTGCAGCTTTTCAAGCCTCCGGCGCAGAAATTCGCGTCGCTCTTCCCCCGTGTTCGGGTCGCACAGCTCGATGGCGTCAAACATGCCCGTGCCGAAAAGAAAGCTGTGCCTTTTCAGCTTCAGACGCAGCAAGGCGTTCGCCGCGGCGCTGCCTTCCCTGTTGACGAGGCGAAGCCGGGCTTCCCCCCGGCGGTGCTGCAAGGAGTCCATATCATATACCTCTCTTCATTGTCAGGGGTCAGCCCTTCACGCTGCCGACCTGCAGGCCGACCACAAAATACTTTTGCAGGAAGGGATAAACCACCATGATGGGAAACGCGGAGATGACCGTGATCGCCGCGCGGATGGTGATGGGCGTGGTCAGCTGGCGGGCGGCCAGCGCGCTGGTCGACTGCTGGGCCGCGTTGCTGCTGGCCTGCGTGGTCGCCAGCTTCATCTTCAGCAGGTATTGCAGCGTGTGCAGCTCGGGCTTGCTGGCGTTGTACAGGTGGGTGTCAAACCAGCTGTTCCACGCGCCCACGGCCACAAACAGCGCCACGGTGGCCATCACGGGCGTGCAAAGCGGCGCGATGATCTGCCAGAACACGCGCAGTTCGCCCGCGCCGTCAATGCGGGCGGATTCGACCAGCGCGTCCGGCAGGCCGAGGATGAAGGTGCGGATGACGATCATATTGAAGCAGCTGATCATCGTGGGCACGATGTACACGGCAAAGCTCTTGCCCAGACCCAGCGTTCTTGAAATCAGCAGATAGTTGGGGATCAGCCCGGCGTTCACATACATGGTCAGCACAAACACCATGGTGATGAACCTGCGCAGCACATACTCTCTGCGCGACAGCGCGTAGGCCAGCATGGAGGTCAGCACCAGGTTGATGACCGTCTGCAGCACCGTGCGCGCCACCGACACGCGGAAGACCGTGAACACATACTCGTCCGCCAGCACGCCGCGGTAGCTTTCCAGAGAAAAGATCCTCGGCCACAGCGTGATGCCGCCGCGCAGCGCGTCCGTACCGTCGCTGAAGGACATGGCCACCGTGTTCAGCACGGGGTAAAGGGTGACGGCCATGACGATCAGCATGAACAGGCCGTTGAACAGGTGAAAGGCCCTGTCCCAGGCGCGGCCGGAGCCGCGAAGACGCCTTGTTTTTCTCATGTTCAACCCTCCTTACACCAGCGTCGGCTCGTCCAGCCGTTTGGCGACGCGGTTGGCCGAGTACAGAAGCACGATGCTGACCAGGCTCTTGAAGATGCCCGCGGCCGTAGCCCTGCCGTACTGTCCCTGGGCGATGCCGTACTTGAGCACGAAGATGTCGATGGTCTGCGACCAGTCGATCAGCAGGTTCTGTCCCATCAGGTAGGGGATGTCGAAGTTGCCCTCGTTGGTGCCGCCCATCAGCATGCCGATGTTCATGATGAGCAGGATGACGAAGGTCGACTTGATGCCCGGCAGCGTGATGTGGATGATCTCGTGCCAGCGGCCCGCGCCGTCTATTTTGGCCGCCTCATACAGCGCCGGGTCGATGGAGCTCATGCTGGAAAGGTAGATGATGCTGTTCCAGCCGCATTCCTTCCAGATGTGGATGGTGCCCACCAGCCACCAGAAGTAGCGGCCCTCGCCCAGGAAGAACAGCGGCTGCCGGATCAGCCCCAGGCCCAGCAGCAGCTGGTTGACCGCGCCGTCGGTCGCGAAGGCATTCTGCGCGAGGCCGACGACGATGACCCAGGAGAGAAAGTGGGGCAGGTAGGTGACGGTCTGCACGCCGCGCTTGAACCAGCGCAGCTTGATTTCGTTGAGCAGCACCGCCAGCACCACGGCGCTCACCGTATTGAACACGAGCGTGATCACGCTCATGGCGAAGGTGTTGCGGATGGCCAGCATGAATTCGGGCCTTGAGAACAGCCACTGGAAGTTTTTCAGCCCGACAAACTGGTTTGAAAACAGGGCCTTGGCCGGCTTGTAATTCATAAAGGCCGTGATCCAGCCCCACAGCGGCGCGTAATTGAACAGCAGCACATACAGAAGCATCGGCACGCTCATCACCGCAAGCTGCCTTTGCTCCCACAGCCTCTGCCAGAACCCGCGCGGCTTGACGGCGCGGTTTCCCATCACCCGGGTGCTCATCCGCTCGCCTCCTTTATCCGAATCAGTATGGTGTGCCCTCCCCCGCCTCAATCCGTTGACAAACCAAGTTTGCGGGCGGGAGGGGAACCGGCCATCCGCCTTTTCGCTACGCTCTCCGGGCGGCGGATGGGGCGGAACTGAACGCCGCCTGTGGCGGAGTAAGTGAAGTGAAGCCCCAATGAGCAAAGGAACCTTCGAGCGCATAGGCGCGAAGAAGGCGACTATTGCGAATTGAGACCGCCGAGGCCGACCCCCCAGCAGGAGGACTGCGGCCCTCCTGCACCACCCATGGGGTTTGTCAATAGTCTGAGCCCCGCCCGCCTCAGCGGGCGGGGCCAGACAGTAACGTTTACTCAGCGCAGTCTCTCATTCATTTCCAGAATGATGCCCTGCAGGAACTCCTCATATTCCTTCTGCCCGGCGCCTGCCATATCGGCGGCGAACTTATCCCAGGCAGCGTCGAACTCTTCCGGAGCCTTCATGATGATCTGCGGCAGGTCGCGCGCCTGAATATCCTGCATGCGGGTGCCGATTTCCTTCATGTCGGGGTAGGGGTTCAGGTCGATCTGCCAGACGGGGTAGTAGGGCTCGTTGGGAGGAGCGGGGGTAAAGAATTCCGCCGGGGTCTTCATGTTGTATTTGGTCAGGAATTCCTTATCATAGTCGCTCATCATATCGAAGTACATTTCGGGCTGGAGGGCAGGATCCCAGCTGTTGCCGTTATCCATGGTGCCTTCCTTCTTGGGCAGGTTGTAGAACAGTTGCTTGGCCTTGTTGGCGTTGACCCAGACGGGGTTTTCCGCGTTGGCCTTCTGCTCGGGCGTGCGCAGGTAGCGGCCGTTTTCCACATAGTAGTCCTCGCCCTCGATGCCCCAGTGGAAGATGGTCTGCCATCTGTCGTCCAGCAGCTTTTCAAACATCTGCACGATGCGCTCGGGGTTTTTGCAGTTGACCGAGATGCCGAAGCCGCGGTTTACGTTGATGATGGGCTGATCCAGATACTGCTCCTTATCGCCCTCGTTGTACACCAGCGGCAGGCCGATATAGGTATCGCCGTACATCTGGCGGGAGATCAGGGCGTCGGTCGCGTTCTGGAAATCCCAGTACTGGTCGAACATGCCGAGCACGCGGCCGCTGGACAGCTTGGCGATGTACTGGTCAAAGTTCTGCACAAAGGTATCCTGATCGATCAGGCCCTTCTGGAAGACCTCGTTCAGCTTCTGGTAGTAGGGCTTGGCATAATCCTTGTTGTGGAACACGTCGACGCGGTAGTTGTCATCCCAGTGCACGAACACGCCGCCGTCATTGGGGTGGCCGACCAGGTGCTGCACGGGGTTGAGCAGGCAGAAATTTCTCCAGCCGTCGCAGAGGATCTCAAAGCCGCTGGTGGGCAGGCCGTCGTCGGTGGTGGGGTGCGCTTCCTTGTAGCGCAGCAGCAGATCAAAGTACTGATCCAGGGTCTTGATCGTGGGGTAGTTGTCCCAGGCCAGCACCTTTTTCTGGATCCAGAAAGCGGGGCCGTTGCAGTAGTTGACGATGGGCTCGTTGTAGATGCGGCCGTAGTTGGGCAGCACATACAGGCCGCCGTCCACGGTGATGCGCTTCATGTAGGGCTCGTAGTGTTTCCAGAGGTTCGGGGTATCCTTCTCGTTGATGTAGTCGAGCAGGTTGATGTGGGCGCCGGCGTCAATCAGCTTTTCGGCGCTGTTGGAACCGCAGATCAGATCCGCGTAATCCTCGCCCGCTATCTTGATGCCCAGCGTCTCGTCCAGGTCGCCGGCCAGAAACTCAAACTCAAACCTGATGCCGAATTCCTTTTCGATGAGCTTGAAAATCTTGTTGTCGGCAGTTGGCTGGTCAAAGGCGTCGGCCACGAACACCGTGACCGTCAGAGGCCTTCCGCGGCCAGAGACAGGCCGGGGAGCGCCAGCAGCATGGCCAGCATAAGCAGCAGAGAAACCAACCGTTTTACCATGTGTACCTCCTTTTATTTTAAAAGCGTGGGCCTCAAAGGCGCGCCTTCAGAATCGTCGTCGAAAAATCAGTCCTGCTATTTATGATGCTTATATTATAGCAAAGAAAGATGCGGAGGTCTGGATTATGTTGATATAATTTTCAGACTATGTTGATATCTTGTCTGTTTCGGGGATTTTCCTGCCGATTTTATGGAAGATCAGCTTGAAAGAGCGGGTATGGAAAAGGTCGGACGGAAGGGCGATTGATCCGATTGCATCCGCATAGGAAAGGAAACGCTGTCACGGGGCGGCGCGGCTATCCGCGCCGGAAAAGAGGAAGTTGAAAGGAGGGCTTACAACGCGGGCGCCTTCACGGAGGCGTGGACTGCCATCCACTCCTTCAGGTAGGCAAGGCTTTCCTCCTCGCCCAGGAAACTCTGCACCGAGCCTTCGGCATCGGTGACGGCATTGGTTTCGTTCAGGTGGCGCACGCGGTACTCTTCCGGGCTGCAACGGTGCGCCTCCTGAAAAACGCGGTTCATGTAGCGGATATCCGAAAAACCGCTGCTGGCGGCGATATCCGCCGGCCGCATGTCCGTTCTTTCCAGCAGCTGCCGCGCGTGGCGGTAGCGCAGCATGGTCAGGTAATCCTGAAAGCTCATGCCCAGCTGCGCGCTCAGGTAGCGGGACAGATAGTGGAGCGAAAGCTCCTCCGCCGCGCACAGGTCCTTGAGCAGCAGCTTTTCGGTGTAATGCTCCTCAATGTAGTTGATCAGCCGGCCCAGCCGCAGCGCCTGGCCGCGCTTGGCCTCCTTCTGCTGGTCGGTCAGATAGTGCCAGGGCACGCGGCTGAGCAAAATCTCCATCACGCCGTGAATATGCGCGGCGCAGCGCAGCTCATAGTAGGGCTCCTTTTCCATATAGGCGCGCGCCGCCTCGATGTAATGGCCGGTCAGGCTGTCAAGCCTGTCCCCCAAAAAGCTGTCGATCCAGACGGCGTCAAACTCCACATTGGAGATCTGGGGATAGAACCTTGTCCAGAAGCTGGGCGAGACCTGCATGGGCATGATGCGCACCGGCGCGTCGCTAACAGCGCGCATCTCGTGGGCGCAGCGGGGGTTGAGCAGGGCGTAATTGCCCTCCTTCAGGTGATAGACCGAGCTCTGGCAGATGATATCCATCTCGCCCGAAAACACGCGGAACAGCTCAAACTCCTTGTGCAGGTGCATGTTGCGAAAGGCGATATCGACAAAGAACAGCTTGACGTCGCTGAGCACGCGGCAGTTGACAAACTCAAATTCCCGCCTGTTCATGCCGTCCTCCCCTTTCATGGTGTTTCATGCTGTAGATGCTGTTCTGCGCTGCCTCTATCATGACACAGCCAGCCTTTCAGCGCAAGATGGGCGGATGAATCAGCGGCATGGCTGGTTTACAGGCGGGCCGGGCGTGTATACTGAAAGTAGACCTGAAAGGAGGGCACGCTATGGATCATCAGGAAAACAAGAACACTCAGCCCGGCAGCGAGGGGCACAACGACAACCCGATCAAGCAGGCTGCCATGGCCACCTTCGGCGCCCTGTCAAGCGCCGCCCAGAAGGTAGCGGGCGCGATAGGCGATGCCGTTTCCAAAGAAAACCGTGAGAAATACGCCAAAATGGGCGAAGAAACCTTCAGCGCCATGAAGGACAAGGGGGAAGACCTCTTCCGCCAGGTGAAGGATTTCGGCGTCCAGACCGTGGGCAGCATCAAGGCCGCCATGGAAGACCCGGCCACCAAGCCCTACACCACGCCCGAAGCCACGAAGGAGGCGCTGGCCGGCGCTCTCAAAGACCTTGAAAAGGAAGTCAGCAACGCGCAGAAGACCCTTGCGGAGGGCATCGACAACGAGCTGGCCACCCCCTGGGCGGAGCAGCTGATCCGCGGCCTTGGCGAGCGCGCGGGGCTGACCGTCAAGCTGGCCCGCCATCTGCAGGCCCTGACCCGCGGCACTGACGACAAGCCGGAAGACGGTCAGGAAGACGCGCAGGAAGACGATACCTTCTTTGACGAGCCGGTGGAAGGCGAAATCCCCTACGAGTCGCCCGACGCCCCCAGCGACGAGAGCGAGCGCGTGGAGAAGGCCCCGGCCGACCCCGGCAAGGCTTCCCCCACCGCCCCGGACAAGGACAGCAACTCCAGCGTGCTGGAAACAGACATGAAAAACGAGCACCTGAACCAGTCCGTACCGCCCGAGCTGGGTTGAAACAAGAGCATTAAAGAATAATGAAGAGGATGCCGTCTGTGCGCGGCATCCTCTTCATGTATAAAACCTTACTTTCCCATATTCAGGCGCAGATGCTCCATCGCCTGCCGCAGCAGGCCGCGTGAGCTTTCATAAGTGATGGTTTTCAGGGCTTCCTCAGGGGCGAACCAGCCCGCGCCGGATACTTCCTCCGCCTGCAGCTTCAGGCTGCCCGCAGTGTAGCGGGCGAGAAAGAAAACGACCGCTTTCTCACAGCCCGGGTAAGGGGAATAGGACACCCGCCCGCGGTAGCCGCTTTGATCGATAGCGACCGACAGGCCGCTTTCCTCCATCACCTCGCGCAGGGCAGTTTCTTCCTCCGTCTCCCCCGCTTCCACATGGCCTTTGGGAAAATCCCAGTGCCCTGCCCGGTGCCGGAGCAGCAGCACCTCGGGGCCGCGCTCCCCTTCGCGCAGCACGATCGCGCCGCAGGATTTTTCGTGTTTCACGGTCTAATCCTTTCCAAAGCCAAGATAGGGGGCCGCGCCGCCCGGGGCGGGCGCGCATTCCGGGGGCTTCAGCCAGGCGATCATGCCATAGGGCCGGAGGCTGCTTTTATCGGCGTGCCGGTCTGCCATCAGGCGCATCTTGTAGCGGGCGGCGCCGATCTCGCTGTGGATGATGGGAAGCGCGTCTTGCAGGCTTATCCCACAAAGCGCCAGCTCTTTCACAAAAGCCGTATCGCCCTCGCGCTCACAGTAAGCGCAGCCCTCTCCCCCTCCCCATGAGAAACGCAGGAAGGGCGCGTCCCAGGCTTCGGACGCGCGGATGACAAAGCCGAGGGCCTCCTCATCCCAGCTGGCGAAAACGCCGCTGCCGCGAAAAGCCGCCTCGCGCAGGGCGAATACGTCAGAAGCGCTGTCAGCCCGCCAAAGCCTGGCCCCTTCGGGCCGGGGCGGGATATCGCCTGCCGAAACCGTCTTTTCTTCATAGATAAACAGGGTCTCAAAGCCGCGCCTGGCGTAAAAATCAAACAGCGCGCCGCTCGCCGGCACCAATAAGGCGGCATGCCCGCCCCTTTTCAGGGTCAGGCGCTTGGCTTCCTCGATCAGCGCCGTGCTGATGCCCTGCCGGCGGAAGCGTTCGTCGGTGGCGATGGCGAAAAAATAGCGGGCGGCATAGCGGCGCCCGTTCACCGCAAGCTGTAGCGGCAGCAGGCTCAGCATGCCGCGCAGGACGCCGTCCTCCGTATCAATCAGAAGATTATCCAGCAGTTTGGGCAGAGGCATACGGTTTTCAAAGTAGAAATCCGTCGCCTCTTTGGCGTCGTGAAAGGCCCGCATCCAAAGCGCTTTGACCTGCGTCAGGTCTTCCGCCCGCGCCAGCCTGATCAAGCCACGATCTCCTCTGCGCAGTACTTGGCCACCAGATAGATGGGGTCGTAGCTCAGCTTGGCCTTGCGCAGCCCCTCGTCGCCGGCGTCATCCTCGCGGTTGACAAACTTATGGCGGGTGGCGAAATGCTCGCAGAACTGCTGATTGATCACCTGATAGGCGCCGGGGATATCGGGATAAGCTTTTTCAAACTGCACCAGATACACATCATCGTTGAGCGGATCGCCGATGGAGAAGGCGATGACGCGGCCGCCCGCGCGGATCAGCCCGCCCTGCATGTTCAGCTCCCGGTAATGATCCAGCGTCTCTTCCAGCGCCGCCAGCTCCTCATGCAGGCTCTTATCGTCGCCGGTATCCATCAGGGCGGCCCATTTGCGGCTCATCTGGCGCACCTCGTCCATGTTGGCGGAGGTGATCTCTTCAAACGCCCAGTCCCTGTACTCTTTGCTGAACTTGTTGATGTTGTTGCGCTTTTGCGACAGCTTCTTGCCGCCGAGGTTGATCAGCCGCTCGCTTTCGTACACATAGTCAAAGGCCCAGCGGATCTCGCGGATATCGAATTTGCCGGGGTACAGCGCCTCCAGACGGATCCGGTCCTCTTCAAGCAGAGTGTTGAAGCGCAGCGGCTCGCCGCGGGAGGCGGCATCCTGCTGCATGGCCTCGAGTACCGGCAGCAGCGGGCCTGTCCCCATGGGGAAGACATAGCTGGGCTTGCTGTCCGCGTCCGCCAGCACAATGGCATAGCCTTCGAAATGGGCAACGCGGATATTCAGCACCTTGCGCCAGACAAAGAGGTTGGTAAAGCTGTATTCCAGCGAGCCTCTGTGTCCGGCCCGGAAACACTCTTCCATCCAATCGCGGTCGCTGAGCTCAATCAGTTTAAAATCTAAAGCAGAGATGGGGTTCACCGTTCCTTCCGATGTATTGCCGCGGCCTCCGGTCGCGTGCCTGCGTAGCAAAACGCCCTTTCAGCAAGCTCAAGGGCGAAACGCTGCGATATAACGGCAGGAAAAACCTGCCATATATTGATTATACCAAGAAAACAGACTTCAGACACCAAAACGGCCAAGTCATTTTTTGGCCACTGATGAGCCAACACCGGTTCACCGTCACGCAAAAGCGGAGCGGCCTGTACCGCCCCGCCTGAAGCATGCCGAACCGTCTATTGATTTTCTTGCGGCCCGCAGCTGCCGTCGCCCTTGAGCAGGTGGTTTTCGGGCACAAAGCCGCGCACGCTGCACAGCGGGTAGACGCGGGCGTGGCGGCCCAGCACGGTGCCGGGGTTCAGCACGGTGTTGCAGCCGACCTCGGCAAAGTCGCCCGCCAGCGCGCCAACCTTCTTGCGGCCGGTCGGGTACAGCTCGCCCTCCGCCTTGACGACCACGAGGCTCTTGTCGCCCTTGACGTTGGAGGTGATCACCCCCGCGCCGAAGTGCGCCTTGTAGCCCAGCACGCTGTCGCCCACATAGTTGTAATGGGGCACCTGCACGCCGTCAAACAGCACCACGTTTTTAAGCTCGGTGGAGTTGCCCACCACGGCGCCCTTGCCCACGATGGCGCTGCCGCGGATGAAGGCGCAGTGCCGCACCTCCGCCCCGCTGTCGATGATCAGCGGCCCGGTCAGCGAGGCGCTCGGCGCCACCCTGGCGTCCTTCGCCACCCAGATATCCTCGCCCCGCTTTTCAAACAGCGCGGGGTCGAGCGCCGGGCCGAGCTTCAGGATAAAATCGCTGATCTCCGCCAGCACTTCCCAGGGGTAGGTTTTGCCCTCAAACAGGGCCTTCGCGAGGGTCTTATCCAGATCAAAGAGATGCTTGATTTCAATCATATACAGTCACTGCCTTTGCTTTTACAGATGCCCACTTTGGCGCATGGCGTCGATCATCATATCCACCGCTTCTTCGCAGGCCTTCTTCTCCCTGGCCTCCGCCATCACGCGCAGTACCGGCTCGGTGCCGGATTTGCGCAGCAGCACGCGGCCCATGCCCGCCAGCTTCTCTTCCGCCGCCTTGACAGCGTCCTTGACAGCCGGGTCGTTCAGCGTAGCGTCCTTATCATCCACCTGCACGTTTTTGAGCACCTGCGGGTACATGGGGCAGGGCTCGGCCAGCTTGGACAGGGGCATATCCTTATCAATCATCGCCTGCATCACCTTGATGGCGGTCAGCACGCCATCGCCCGTGGTGGCGTACTTGCCGAAGATGATGTGGCCGGACTGCTCGCCGCCCAGCAGATGGTTGTTCTCGCGCATGCACTCGGAAACAAAGCGGTCGCCCACATCGGTCTTTTTATAGCCGATGCCGATTTCATCCAGCGCCTGGTACAGCCCGTAGTTGGACATGATGGTCGTGACCACCGTGTTGTCGGGCAGGTTGCCGCGCTCCTTCATATGGCGGCCGTAAATATAGATGATCTGGTCGCCGTTGACCACGCTGCCGTTCTCATCCACCGCCAGGCACCGATCGGCGTCGCCGTCAAAGGCAAAGCCGATATCCAGCCTGTTCTCCTTCACATGCTTCTGCAGCTGCTCGATGTGGGTGGAGCCGGCGTCGCGGTTGATGTTGGTGCCGTCCGGGCTGCAGTTGATGGCGAAGGTGGTAGCCCCCAGCGCGTCAAAGACCGATTTGGCGATCATCCACGCGCTGCCGTTGGCGCAGTCGAGCCCCACGCGGATGCCCTTGTAGGAGTTGCGCGCCAGCGAAATCAGGTAGCCGATGTAGCGGTTGCGGCCGGCGAAGTAGTCGACCGTTTTGCCGATCCGGTCGCGCTTGGCGTAGGCAATCTTCTCGCTCTCGCCGTCCAGATAGGCTTCACAGGCGGCGATCACCTCGTCCTCCATCTTTTCGCCCCTGCCGTTGAGCAGCTTGATGCCGTTATCATAATAGGGGTTGTGGGAGGCGGAAATCATGATGCCGCAGTCAAAGCCCTCCGTGCGCACCACATAGCTGACGCTCGGTGTGGTGGTCACGTGCAGCAGGTAGGCGTCCGCGCCCGCGGCAGTCAGGCCGGCCGACAACGCGTCCTCCAGCATGTAGCTGGACAGGCGCGTATCCTTGCCGATGACGATCTTCGCTTTTCTCTCCTTGCCGTAATAGTGCCCCAGAAATAACCCGATTCTGACGGCGTGCTCCACGGTGAGGTCAACGCTGGCTTCACCGCGGAATCCGTCCGTACCAAAATACTTGGACATGACAGTCTCTCCTTTTTGAGATATGCAGCTTGTTTTCCGGATAACGTTCAACGGTGACAGTATACTCAATTGGCAAGCTAAACGCAAGCATAAACTGTATAGGGGTTCGATTTTACAATTGCCCCCGGCGTCAAGCGGCGGCATCAAAAAAGAAGCCCGCGGGCTTCTTATCAATCACACGGTCGCTATCAGATGGCCGCTTCTTCCTCGCGCGCCTGCGCGGCCGCCTTCGCGTCCGCTTTCTTTGCGCACCTGGGGCAGAGGCCCTCAAACAGGGCGCGGTGCCCTGTGATACGGTAGCCAGTCTGCTCGGTCACCGACCTGTCCATCTCCGCCTGGTAGTCAACGGGGGCGTCGCACACCTTGCCGCAGGCAACGCAGCACAGATGATAATGGTCGTCTCTGCGCCAGTCAAAGCGGTCTACGTCCGGCATATCCAGGTGCAGAATCTCCCCCATATCGCTGAGCAGGTTGAGGTTGCGGTAAACCGTGCCGCGGCTGATTTTGGGCGAACGGCTGCGCACCTCCAGAAAGATCTGCTCGGCAGTGGGATGCCCGTGGCTCTTCTTCACAGTCTCCAGTATCAGCGCCCGCTGCTTGGTATTGCGTCTTTCCTTCATGCCCTGCCGCTCCCATTTCTGTCTGCGTATATTAACTGCGCTTCAGTTTAATGCATCTCCCCCTTTTTGGCAAGTTTAATGCAGGCCGGATACATTCAGGGCGGACGTTTTTCGCAATCCGCAGCCGGGAATGAGCAAAAGGCGGTCCGCAGTTTTTTGCCGCATCAGTAAGGAGGGTTACCCGTTGTCGCCATGGCAAGCGAGGTGAGGCTTGCTGCGTGAATGGCTCAGGCCGAGCCGCCAAAGCACAACCAGTTTGCCTTCTGAGGGGCGAATCGCCCATGCCCTTGTACTTTGTGCTTGTTTTTCACGATATCCCGGGGGTATAATGGAAGCAAAGGAGGGTCGGGCGATGAGTGAACAGTTTGGAACCACCAAATTAAAGCCGGTTATGCCCAAGGCGGATTCCCCCGCCGAGATTCTGGCGCATGTATACAGGGCGCTGCAGGCCAAGGGCTATGATCCAATCGCGCAGCTCACTGGCTTCATCCTGACCGGCGACCCCACCTACATCACCAGCCACGAATCGGCGCGCAGCCTGATCTGCCGGCTGGAACGCGACGAAATACTGGAAGAGCTTGTGCGCTATTATGTGCACAACCGCATCGAAGGCTGATGGCGCGCATCCTCGGCCTGGATATCGGGGACAGGCGGATCGGCCTGGCCCTGTCTGATGAGAGCGAACTGATCGCCAGCCCCCACAGCGTGTACCACCGGGTTGGCTGGGGGCCGGACAGCTCTTATTTTTTATCTCTTGCGCGGGAGCTGAATGTAGCGTATATTGTGGCGGGCCTGCCCCTCAACATGGATGGTTCCGTGGGGCCGCAGGCGCACAAGGCGCAGGAGTTCTGCGCGCAGCTTGAAAAAAAGGGCCTGAAGGTGGAATACATCGACGAGCGGCTCACCACCAAGTCCGCTGAGATGGCCCTGATCGAAGGCGGTATGCGCCGCCAGGACCGGAAGGAAACGGTGGATAAGATTGCCGCGGCCCTGATACTGCAAAGCTATCTGGACCTGAAGCGGCAGACACAGCCCGAACAAAAGCAGGAGGATACCGACATGGATGAGAACAGGGATCTGTCGCAGGAGATTGAGGAAGAAGACGAGGAGTTTGACAACATCATTGAGCTGACCGACGAGGACGGCGTGACTACCGAGTTTGAGTATCAGGCCACCATCGAGCTGGACGGCGAAGAGTATGTGGTGCTGATGGCCCCCGAGGAAGAGGACGACGATGAGGAAGAAGGCAGCGTCGTCATCATGAAGATCGAAGAGGAGAACGGCGAAGACGTGTATGTGACCGTCGAGGACGACGAAGTCGCCCAGAAGGTCTTTGACCTGTTCCTTGAGTATCTGGATGAGGAAGAAGAGGGCGAGAAGTAATTCTCCCCGCCCGGCTTCCGTCAGCGCCCTCTCAGAGCAAGCCTCTGAGGGGCGTTTTTCAACGAACCCGGGGAGCGTGATTGCCATCTAGAAACCGGCGCCGGGTTTTCGCCCTGCGCCGGTTCGCCGGTTTTTTAAGCTTATCAGTTTCCGAAAATCAGCCGATACCGCCCCAGGCCGCGCCGATGATGAGCACAAGGACGGCCAGCGCGCAGTACACATACTTGGAAAGGGGAATGATCCAGCCGGGAACGGGCTTGCTTCGGCCCTTTTCCAGCTCTTCCTTCACCTTCTTCTCGCCGTAGATCCAGAAGAAGATGATGCCGGCCATCGCGGCGCCCAGCGGGCAGACGTAGATGGAAACGGCGTTCATCCAGGGCTCGATGATGCCCTGAATCAGCGTGGCAACGATGATGCCGAAGCCGCCGATGGTCAGTGTGGCCTTCACGCGGTCAAGGCCGAACACTTCCTGCAGGGTGGCGATGGGGGCCTCAAACAGGTTGATCAGCGAGGTCATGCCGGCAAAGAGCACGGCCACGAAGAACACGATCACGATGATGTGGCCGCCGGGCATGCCGTTGAACAGGTTGGGCAGGAAGATGAACATCAGGCCGGGGCCGCCGGCATCCAGCTTGGCGCCGGTGGTGGCCATGGCGGGGATGATGACGAAGGCGGCCAGCATGGCGGCCAGGGTGTCATACAGCGCCACGTTGCGGGCGGAGTCCACAATGTCTTCGCCGTCGCCCAGGTAGGAGCCGTAGATCAGCGTGCCGTTGCCGGCGATGGAGAGACTGAAGAAGGCCTGGCCCATGGCGTAGATCCAGACCACGGGGTCCTTCCAGCCGTCGATGCTGAAGGAGAAGATGTACTTGTAGCCGTCGGCCGCGCCGGGCTGGAAGGCCAGGTAGACAGCCAGACCCAGGAACAGGAAGAAGAACAGGGGCATCATGATCTCGTTGGCCTTCTCAATGCCTTTGCCGATGCCGGCGATCAGAATGATGAAGGCGGCAACCAGGCCGATCCACAGCCACATGTTGTTGCCGAAGGCAGTCGCGATGCCGCCGAAGGCCGCGCCGAAGGCGGGCACGCCGCCGGTCATGGTGCCTTCCACATCCACCATCGGGGGGTTGAGCGTGGCGCCCGAGAACGCGCCGAAGGCGTACTTGACAATCCAGCCGACGACCACGGAATAGCCGATGGCCAGCGCCAGAGAGCCCAGCACGGGAATCAAGCCGAGGCCTTCGCCGGTGCGGCGGTTCAGCCTGCGGCTTTCAAAAGCCTTGCCGAAGGCGCCGATGGGGCCGGAGCGGGTGGCGCGGCCAAAGCCCATTTCGCCGATCACGCCGGAAGACGCGATCAGGAAAACGAAGAGGAAGTACGGGATCAGGAAGGTACCGCCGCCGTACTTGGAGACGCGCTGAGGGAACATCCAGATGTTGCCCATGCCAACCGCGGAACCAATACAGGCCAGGATGAAGCCCCACTTGCTGCGGAACCCGTCGCGGGCGCCGCTTGCATTTTCCTTGGTCATAGTTTCAATCACCTTTCAAGTAATATGGTGGTTTGGGTTCTGATTCGCTTACTGACGGATTCTCCCCTTGCCCAGGGCGGGGCTGGGCCGCCGCGCCCCGCCGCCCAGTGCAAGGGGTTTTAATGGATGGGATTACTCCTCAATGGGCTCCAGCGAAGCCTGGAAGTGACGGAGAATCGGGGGCTCCCAGGTGATGCGGTAGCCACGCTTGATTTCGCCGCGGCGCTTCCACACCTCGTTGATGCCCTCGATGACCATGTCGTAGTGGGACTGCGTGTACACGCGGCGCGGGATGGCCAGGCGGGTGAACTCGTTGATGGAGCGGATCTGCTTGCCGGTATCCGGGTCGTTGCCCATCATGTAGGAACCGATGTCGCAGGCGCGCAGGCCGCACTCTTTGTACAGCTCGACGGCCAACACCTGGCCGGGGAACTCGGTGTAGGGCAGCTGGGGATAGAACTTCGCCGCGTCCAGGAAGATGCCGTGGCCGCCGGCGGGAGACTGATAGGGGATGCCCAGCTCGTCCAGGCACTCGCCGATGTATTCCATGGTGCCCACGCGGTAGCGCAGCCAGTTCTCATCGAGGCCTTCCTCGAGGCCGACAGCCAGCGCTTCCAGATCGCGCCCGTTGAGGCCGCCGTAGGTGTAGAAGCCCTCGTAGGAGATGCAGTTCGCCTTGACCTTCAGGATGTAGGGAGCGTTCTCATCCTTGACGCCGATCATGCCGCCCATGTTGACGATGGTATCCTTCTTGGCGGACATCGTAAAGGTATCGGCCAGGTCGAAGAACTCGCGGGTGATCTCGCGGATGGACATATCCTTGCACTGCTCTTCGCGCAGCTTGACAAACATGGCATTTTCCGCGTAGCGGGCGGCGTCGATGTTCAGGTGGATGTGGTACTTTTTGCAGATGGCCGCGGTCTCGCGCATGTTCTGCAGGCTGACGGGCTGGCCGCCGGCGGAGTTGTTGGTGATGGTCATCACGACCATGCCGATGTTTTCGGGGCCTTTTTCAAGGATGATTTCTTCCATGCGCTTGACATCCATGTTGCCCTTGAAGGGAGCGCGCAGCTGAGAATCGGCGGCCTCGGGGTTGCAGGCTTCCAGGCACCTTGCGCCCGCCAGCTCGACGTGCGCGCGGGTGGTGTCAAAAAAGAGGTTCGCGATGGCGAACTTGCCGGGCTGCAGGAAGGCGGGGAAGAGGACCTTTTCCGCGGCACGGCCCTGGTGCACAGGCTGGATGTAGCCGTAACCGAAGATGTTCTTCGCGGTTTCCACGAGCCTATAGTAGCTCTTGGCGCCGGCGTAGGCTTCGTCGCCCATCATCAGGGCGGCCCACTGCCTGTCGCTCATGGCGTTGGTGCCCGAGTCGGTCAGGGTATCCACATACACGTCTTCGCCGCGCAGGCGGAAGAGGTTGTAGGCGGCTTCCTTGATCGCTTTTTCGCGGTCCTGACGGGTGGTCACTTTGATCGGCTCAACCATTTTGATACGATACGGTTCCGGGATGAACTTAGGCATTTGTGTTTCTCCTTCTTTTTTCATGATGCCCCGGTCGTCGTGAACCCGACAGGCGGACGGCATGGTTTAGCGCGGTACCCGCAAACGAACTGCGC
This sequence comes from uncultured Christensenella sp., assembly GCA_964481445.1. Lineage (GTDB taxonomy): Bacteria > Bacillota > Clostridia > Christensenellales > Aristaeellaceae > UBA1038. The sequence goes on from CAYZTQ010000003.1 coordinate 44,174, forward strand.
AGACAGATCAGAATAACCGGGGCGCTCCTCCCCTCGCCACAGGCATTTCATTCCTTGCGCATTTCATTTTGTGATAATAATTTATCGCTATTTTCATCCGATGTCAATACCTTTTATCAATAAATGGTCCATTTCGGTAGAATATTTTCGATTTTACACATTATTTACTAATATTTTCTCACATAAATGAGAATTTATTTGATTTATTTGCATCGGGGTTGTATACTGTATCTAACTTGAGAAGGGAAGTAGCCTGCATGGATGATGATACCTTACTGACGCAATTCGCACACCTGACCGAATTTCTGGGCAGAATCCTCGGCCCGGATTATGAAATCGCGCTGCACGATCTGCGCGACCCGGATCACAGCCTGATCGCCATCGCCAACAGCCATATCTCGGGGCGTACCATCGGCTCGCCCCTCACGGAAACCGCACGTAAATTCATGCAGGACGACAGCATGAACGCCTCCGATTTCCGCCTGAACTACGCCGGCTACACGGCCGACGGAAAGCACCTGCGTTCCTCCACCCTGCTGATCCGCAATCAGGGCAAGCCGGTCGGCATGCTGTGCGTCAATTTTGACGACAGTAAATACCAGGCCGTCAGCGAAAGCATCCTGCGCCTGTGCCACCCCGACGCATTTGTGGACAGCAGCTTTCAGTTTGACGAGCTGCGCATCCTGAGCAAGATCTCCGAAAAAGACGCCGAGCGCTTTTCCCCCACCGCGCCGCCCGATTTGAAGGCGGTGATCAGGCGGCGCCTGACCGATCTGGGCGAAACGCCCGAGACGCTTTCCCCGGCGCGCAGGCGCGCGCTGATCCGCACGCTGGAGCAGGAAGGCTGCTTCCGCGTCAAGGGCGCGGTTCGGGAAGCGGGCGCGGCCCTGGGCATTTCGCAGGCCACGGTCTACAGGATGCTGGGCGGCAATAAAAGCGCGAACCGGTAAACACGGCCCGCGCGGCGCGATTGACTTGCGCCCGGGCGGGCTCTATAATCAAAGCACAATTGAACAGCCTGCGTGTTTGCGCGAAAGCGCCGCGATATGCGATGGGAACCGGATGCGATTTCCGGGCTATCCCAGTAACCGTGAAGCTGACAAGGGGCCATTAGGCCACTGCCTTCGGGCGGGAAGGCGGCCCTGAGGATGAAGCCAAGCCGGGAGACCTGGACGCGCGGAAACAACCCGAATGGATTGTTTACTTCTGGGTCAGAGTAAAGCGACATGCGAATGTACTGCTGAAGGCGGCCCTTTGGGGACGCCTTTTATACTGCCAGTTGCCTGTTCATTTGAAGGCCCGATGAGCCATGAACAAGGAGGTACCCCAATGAAAAGAACCCTCGGCATGCTGCTCGCGCTCGCCCTGCTGCTCGGCATGGGCCTTGCGCAGGCGCAGGAACCCCTCAGGGACATGACCGGCCGCGAGGTCAGATTGTCCGCCCCGGCGCAGCGCGTCGTTATTCTCTCCCCCTCTGATGTGGAAATTCTCTACGCGCTGGGCGCGGGCAATCTGCTGGTCGGCCGCGGTGAGTACGCCAACTATCCCGAAGCCGCCCTCGCTGTGCCCAGCGTGCAGTCGGGCATGGAAACCAATCTGGAACAGATTATCGCCCTCAAGCCCGATCTGGTCATCATGAGCATGATGGCGCAGACCAAGGAGCATTCGGAAAAGCTGGAGGAGGCGGGCATCAGGGTCGCCGTCACCAACGCGCAGGATATCAAGGGCACCTATGAGGCCATCCGCCTGGTGGGCGCGCTGGTCGGCAGGGACGCCGAAGCGGAAACGCTGGTCAAGGACATGGAGGGCCGCTTCAACGCCCTCAGCGAAAAAGCCAGGGGCATGGCCGGCGGCAGCGTCTACTTTGAGGTAAGCCCCCTGCAGTGGGGCCTGTGGACGACGGGCAAAGGCACCTTTATGCAGAACATCGCCGATATCCTCGGCCTCAAGAACGCCTTTGAGGACGTGGAGGGCTGGGCCGAGGTTTCGCAGGAGCAGGTGCTGGAGCGCGACCCCGACTATATCGTGACCGTGGCCATGTACTACGGCGAGGGCCCCACGCCTGTGGAAGAAATCCTGTCAAGGCCCGGCTGGGAAAGCCTGAAGGCCGTCAAAAACGGCATGGTGCTGCAGCTGGACAGCGACCAGATTTCAAGGCCCGGCCCGCGCCTTGCGGATGCCGCGGAAGCCTTGTTTGAGCTGATCTACGGTGAAGCGCAGCAGGTAAAGCCCGCCGCCTGATCTCCCCTCACTGCCCCTTCCGCCTTTCCCCGCGGGAGGGGCAGCTTCTCTTTTTTCATCAAATGGGGCGGTACGCGCCGCCCGGACAGGATGATCTATGCAGAACCGCTCCCCCCGCCCTTTTAGCCAAACAGCCTTCCGTGAAGGCTTCAGCGCGGCGCAGCACCTTGTTTTTTCGCTGGCGGCGCTGCTGACGCTTGCCGTCTGCGTCTCCTCGGGCAGCGTTTCCGTGCCGCTGCGCGACCTTTTGCAGGCGCTGGCCCACTCGCTTTTCGGGGCGGAGGCCGCGCCGGGCTCTTCGCAGTCTATCATCATGACGGTGCGGCTGCCGCGCGTGCTTTCCGCCTCGCTGGTGGGCGCTTCGCTGTCGCTGTGCGGCGCGGCCATGCAGGGCCTGCTCAAAAACCCACTGGCTGAAGGCTCCACCATGGGCGTGGCCGCGGGCGCCTCGCTGGGCGCCGTGCTGTCCATCGCCTTCGGCCTTTCGGCGCCGGGCCTTGGGCGCATGGGCCCGATGGGCATGGCGATGCTCTTTGCCTTTATCTCGCTGGCGCTGGTGCTGACGTTGGCCTGGCGGCTGGACAAAAGCTTTTCCACCAACACCATCCTGCTGATCGGCGTCATCTTCTCCATGTTCGTCAGCGCCTTCATCAGCCTGGCCATCACCTTTTCGGGGCCGAGGCTGCGCACCATCACCTTCTGGACGATGGGCTCGCTGTCCGGCGCCGGCTACGGGGATGTGCTGATCCTGCTGGGCGCCCTGATCCCCTGCGCGGCAGCGCTTCTGCTGAGCGCGCGCGAGCTGAACGCCTTCGCCATCGGAGAAGAGAACGCGGCCAGCATCGGCGTCAACGTGCGTGGCGTTCGCCTGCGAGTGATGATCGCAGTGTCGGTGCTGATCGGCATCTGCGTCTCCCTGGGCGGCACCATCGGCTTTGTGGGGCTGGTGACGCCGCACATGGCGCGCCTTCTGGTCGGCCCCAACCACAAAAAGCTGCTGCCCGCCTCGCTATATCTGGGCGCCGTCTTTCTGATGCTGACCGACCTTGCGGCCCGCACGGTGCTGAACCCGCTGGAGCTACCGCTGGGCGTGGTGACTTCGCTGATCGGCGCCGTGGTCTTTCTGGTGCTTTTTACCAGAGCAAGGAGGGCCGCCTGATGCTGAAGCTTGAAAATCTCGCGGTCAGCATCGGCGGCAAAAGCATCCTGAAGCCGCTGAGCTTTGAGGTGCGGGAGGGCGAATGGCTGATGCTGGCCGGGCCCAACGGCGCGGGCAAAACCACGCTGCTTCGCGCCATCGCGCAGACCGTGCCCTACACGGGCAAGGCGTTTTTTGAAGGCCGGGACATCGCCCGCATGCGGGCGAAGGAAAGGGCCCGCGCCTTCGCGCTGCTGAGCCAGCGGCAGGAAACGGGCTATGCCTTTACGGCGGAAGAGGTCATCCGCCTGGGCCGCTACGCGCGCAGCAGCTCCCTTGCAGGAAGAAGCGAGGAAGGTGAGCGCGCGGTCAGAGAGGCCGCGCAGCTGTGCGGCCTTCTGCCCCTGCTGCGCCAGAGCATCCTCACCCTCTCGGGCGGCGAACTGCAGCGCGTGTTCCTCGCGCAGGTCTTCGCGCAGAACCCGAAGCTGCTGCTGCTGGATGAGCCGGCCAACCACCTCGACCTCAAGTACATGGCGCAGATTTTTGAGTTGATCGCCCAGTGGGTAAAACAGCCGGGACGCGCCGTCATCAGCGTGGTGCACGACCTTGCCCTGACCCGCCACTACGCCGGCACGGCTGCCATTTTGAAGGAGGGCCGCCTGCTCATCAAGGCCCCGGCCGAGGAAGCGCTGACGCCGGAGCTTCTGCGGGAGGCCTGGGGCATGGATGTGCAGGGCTATATGCGCAGCCTGCTCTCTGACTGGCAGTAAGGGTCAATCGCAGCAGTTGAAGGCTTGAGAACGGGATATGATCTAAGGGCAGGCAGATTGCATCAAGAGCAAGCTGATTCGGCTGCCATCAGCATGATGAAAGCGTACTGAACAGTTGGAAAAAGACCTTCCCGAGCAGCGCAGCCGAATAGAGCTTTTTGTCAGCAGATTGCAGAAGTCCATGAGGTGATGAGATGAGTGAAGAAATGAATCCGGAGCTTGTTTTTAAGGAAATGACGGAAGAAGCCGTGGAAAGCTTCGGAAAAGGCAGCCAGGAAGGGATGAAGTTCGCGATCAAAAACTGCCAGGATTATTTCGGTTGCGTGTCGGTCAGCCACCAGAAACAGATCGCAGAGGCTTTTGGCCTGGATGAGAAAATGGTCAAGGCCGTAATCAGGTTTATGCCCTCCGTCAAAGAATCCATGATCGAGTTTGAAATCGTATGCTGCACAGGCTCACGGTGCGCGAAAAACGGCTCGATTGACGTAATACGAACCATCAAAAGCATGACAGGCATCGATTTCAATCAAACGACAGCCGATGGCAAAATCAGGCTGAGGAGCCAGAACTGTTTCAAGCAGTGCAAACACGGGCCCAACATCATGATCAACGGCCAGTTTCATCACAACATGAATAAAGAAAAGACGCAAAAGACTCTGGAGAAAATCCTGAAGCCGACCTAATACCAAACGAAAACGTTAACGCGCAGAGAGACGATGGATTTTTTCGTTTCTGTTCAGTCGAACGAAGGAAGCGTAGCGGCGCTACGCTGGCTGCGTGAGACAACGCTAAAACGGAAAAAGACGACTCTTTCACAACGTTAGGGTTTGAGTTTTGTATAAGAAAAAGCACTTTCTAATGAACGGATTTGAAGCTGACTATAAAGTAGGCATCCTATGCCAAAAGTCGGCGTCATTGAATTGATGATTGGTATTATTATAGCTTTCTCTGGAATTTTCATCATGATGATCAGGTAAAAGATATCCTGATGCCAATTTCGAGCATAAATTGAAATCGGAATGAATTTTACTGTGTTTTATCCAGAAAATCGCTATTCTTCATAACGTGAATGGATGGTAAAGTGTAATGCTGTTAAAATGCGCAATGAACACGGAAAACGATAGAATAAAAAGATGACGGAGTTTGCCATGATCGTGGACAAGGTGAAGACAGCAGAATACTACGAAACGCTTTCAGAAGCGTCTTTCTGTGATTGTGACTATTGCAGGCTCTATCGCAAGAAAGCGGGAGACGCATTCCCCGAGCTGGCCGATTGGTTGATTCAATACGGGGTTGATATCAGCAAGCCATTTGAGACAATGTGGCTTGATCCTGACGAGAACGGCGTCGTGCATTACCTTGGCGTTCAGTACCTGCTGTTTGGCTTCTGCGCGGAAGATGAGGAGTATTCCATCGGAAATATCACCATCAGACCCACCTCTTCCCATCCGACACTGACGGATATCGAGGGGGACTTTTTTGTGCTTGAAGCGTATCCCCTGTGTTTGACCACTCAGCGGTGACCGGAAGATGGAGCATCTCATCAGGCTTTCCCCTCCTCTATTCGGCTCGCCCTCCCGCCTGCCCTAAGGCTTTCGCTTTCTCTGCTGCGTTAGTGTAAAGTATTTCTGTGAGAAATGAGTTGCAGGGGACATAGAAAGAG
>CAYZTQ010000004.1:0-49289 GCA_964481445.1 uncultured Christensenella sp.
GCGGTTTATGAATTGTTATAATGCTTTCTGATTTAAGAAGGCCTTGGCCGAAAGGTGGTACACATGTTCGATTGGTTGCTTGGTATTCAGACTGCTTTGGCAGAAGCGGGCGCGGCTGCCCCCGCCGGCGACGCCGCCGCGATGGAGGCGCCCAGCACCGCTGCGGCTCTGGTGCAGATGCTGCTGCCCATGGTGCTTATTGTTGTGGTGTTCTATTTTATGCTGATCCGTCCCCAGCGCAAAAAGGACAAGAAGGTCAAGGATATGCTGGCCAACCTGAAGGTGGGCGATCGTATCTGCACCATCGGCGGCATCTACGGCACGATCACCGGCCTGCGGGAAGACACCGTGGTGCTGTCCGTCGGCGCTCAGGATACCCCCATCGTGCTGGCCCGCTGGGCGATTCGCAACGTGGAAGCCGTTTCGGTGGAAAACGAAGGCGAGATTCTGGCCTGATCAGGCCGTCGGCCCAAAGCGCTGCTTTTGCGGCGCTTTTTTTGAAGGAGGTTTATCCATGCAGCGAGTAGACGGAAGAGAGACGGGGATGCTTCGCGAGGTCAGCATGCAGCCCGGCTTTATCAAAACAGCGGCGGGCAGCTGCCTGATTGCCTGCGGGGGCACGCGGGTGCTGTGCACTGCCTCGGTGGAAGAAAAACAGCCGCCTTTTCTCAAAGGCACCAACATGGGCTGGATCACAGCCGAGTACGCCATGCTGCCCGCCAGCACCGGTCAGCGCAAGCAGCGCGACGGCGTCAGGAAGGACGGCCGGGGGGTCGAGATCGGTCGGCTGATCGGCCGCTCGCTCCGCAAGGCGGTGGATATGGCCTGCCTCGGGCCGCGGACCATCACCATTGACTGCGACGTGCTGGAGGCGGACGGAGGGACGCGCACCGCTTCCATCACTGGCGGTTTTGTGGCGCTCTGCCAGGCAATCGACGGTCTGGTAAAAAGCGGCAGACAGAAGGAGTCGCCCATCCGCCATCAGGTGGCCGCCGTCAGCTGCGGCATCATCGCCGATGTGCCGATGCTTGACCTGTGCTACCAAGAGGACAGCGCCGCCGGCACGGATATGAATGTGGTGATGAACGAGCAGTTCCGTTTTATCGAGCTGCAGGGAACGGGCGAAGCCAAAGCCTTTTCGCTCAGCGAGCTTGCCAGCCTCATTGGTCTTGCGCAAAAGGGCATTGAGCAGCTGTTCCGCTGTCAGCTGGAGGCGCTGGGCGACATGGCCCGCATGATCGGGCAGAAGGAAACGCTGGTCATCGCGAGCAACAACCAGCATAAGATTCAGGAGCTGCGCCGCATGCTGGGCGAGCGGTTTCATCTGCTCAGCATGAAAGAGGCTGGCGTTGAAGAGGAAGTCGAGGAGACGGGCGATACCTTCGGAGCGAACGCCATGCTGAAGGCGGAGGCGGTGCGCGACGCCACGGGCTATGCCGCGCTCGCCGATGACAGCGGGCTGATGGTGGACGCGCTGAACGGGGCGCCCGGCGTGTACAGCGCCCGCTTCGCCGGGCAGCATGGCGATGATCGGGCCAACAACGCGCTGCTGATGGAAAAAATGAAGGATGTGCCCGCGCCGCGCAGGGCTCAGTTTGTCAGCGCCCTTGCGCTGGCCCACCCTTACCTGCCCACCCGCCTGTTTGAGGGCGTCTGCCCGGGCACCATTACCTTCGCCCCGAGAGGAGAGAACGGCTTTGGCTACGACCCTTACTTTGAATATGAGAACGGCCTGACCTTTGCCGAAATGTCAGACGAGGAGAAATCCACCGTCAGCCACCGCGCGAGAGCCATGGCCAAGCTGCTGGACGCCCTCGAAAGCGAATAGCGATAGATGAAAGCCCTTGTCATCAGCGACAGCCATGGGGCGGCGGAGAGCCTGCGCGCTCTCGTGGAACTGTCGGAGCGCAGTATCAGGCCGGACGCGCTGATTTTCTGCGGCGACGGCCTGCATGATGTGCTGCCTTACAGGCAGGCGTTCAGCCTTTTCTGGCCCGTCAGCGGCAACTGCGATCTGTGCCCGCCGCCCGGCATCCCGAGGGAGAGGACGGAGCGTCTGGGCAGCCTTTGGGTCTACATCACCCATGGCAACACGCTGCGCGTCAAGCATAGCCTTCTGCCCCTGTGCTACCGGGCAGAAGAAGCGGAGGCAAAAGTGGCCTGCTTCGGGCATACACATTTTCCCTGCCTGCGGTGGGAAGACGGCATCCTGCTGCTCAACCCCGGCGCGCTGTGCGAGGGCAGGTACGCCATACTCGAAGTCGGGCCGCAGGGAGAAGCCTCGGCGAGCCTTCATATGCTCGTATAACTAAAGTTTAATAAAAAGGTGTAGATATCAAAACCCCGGCGCAAATAGCTCCGGGGTTTTGATATGGCGGGTTTCGGCGGGAGAAGTCGCGCGGATTTACGGGTTTTCCTCTGGATCCGCTTCCTGCGGCTGCTCGTGCAGCGGGACGATGCTTTCGGCCTCCTTGCGCGTCTGCGCTTCCTTTCGGGCAGCGTCAAAATAGGCCGCCTCGTCGGATAATTCCGTATGCAGGTAGATGGAATCCCACTTTTGGTTATTATCTGTCAACACGCATTTCAGCTTGACCGAGGGGACTCTGGCCTGTCGGAAGGCGTTCAAAAAGCTGCTCAGCAGCGCGGAAGGGAAAAAGGCCATCAGCATCAGCTCGCTGTCAAAGCCCTCGCCTTCATAGGTAGTATCTTTTGCCTCTTCAAGGCCAAGCAGAGCGGCGATGCTCTGGCCGTATTCTTCACGCCGCACCGCGCGCAGGCGGATGCCCAGGCGCAGGGCCAGCAGGTGAATGCGGCGGAACCGGTCGCCGGTCAGGTTGTAGCAAAGTACGGTCGGGTGTTGCTTCATCGGTCTCTGTCCTCCTCGGGCAGTTTGTCGTTCCCTTATATCTTAACCGTTTTATGCTCTTTTATCCAAAAGCTTGGTTGCCCGGGGGAAGGGCTTGGGGTATAATGCAGCCCATAGGGAAATGAAGGCTGCTTCCGGCCGGAAAGGAGCGCGTGATGAAAACAAGGCTTTTAGGCCTCGCGCTGCTTTGCCTTGGCCTGTTTGCCGCCCTCAGCCTGATGGTGACGGAAGATTTGCCTGTTGACCGCGCGCCGCTTCCGGGCTATGTGCAGTCGGCCGCTCTGCCGCCGCAGGCAGCCGCCCCCAGTCAGCCTGATACCCTTCCGGCTCCGAATCCTGTACCGGATCAATTGCCGGCGCCGCAGGGTGATACGCGCCAGGAGACGCTCCCCTTATTTTTCTCTGCGCGCCTGCCCTACTACCGGCGCGCCTATTACGCCTTTCATCTGTCGGATGAGGCCGGATAGATTGCCTGACGCCGCTTTTCGGATGATTAAGAATTGAAAGGATATGACATCATGGCAAAACCTGCTCAAACCAAAAAGAACGCAGCCGGCGGCAAGGCTCTTGCGGCGCTGACGCTGGCAGTTGTGCTGCTGCTTACCCTGATTGCCGGCTATGTGGGCGTCAAGGGGATGAAGCTTGATAAGGATGGCCTGTACAAGCTGCTGGCCTGGATCCCCACCCCCTCGCAGTCCAGCACCTGGCGCGAGGCGCTGGTGCCCGGCACCGATCTTGGCACCAACATGGTGCAGCTTTACACGGCTGCCGCGCCCGCGGAAGGCGCGGAAGTTTCCGCCGAACAGCTGCGCGAGACGGTGCGCGTGCTCAGCCAGCGTCTTAACTTCGGCGGCTGGGAAGACGCCAGGGCCGAAGTGACCGAAGACAACAAAATCAAGCTGGTGCTGCCGCTGGACGGCACGCACGACCATACTTTCGAGCTGGTGGCTCAGCGGGGCGAGTTCGCTCTGGCGGATCCGGACGGAAAACCCTTCCTCGATTATAAGAATGTCAAGCAGGCGACCTACGGCCTGTACGGCAATGACGGCAGCTACGCGGTCAGCTTCGTGCTCGACGCCGAAGGCAAGAAGGTGTTTGGCGAAAAAACCACCGAGCTGATCGGCAAAAGCATCAGCCTGATGATTGACGGCGTGGCGGTGGCCTCGCCCGGCATCAACACTCCGCTCACGGACGGACAGGCCTCCCTGCCCGGCTTTAACGCCGAGAACGCGGCCGCCTACGCTTCCATGATGCAGTTTGGGCCGCTTTCACTGAACCTGACGAAAGAAAGCCAGATAACGGACGGAGAGCCGATTTATGGCGCGGGGGTGGCCGACAGGCTGATGATCGCTCTGTTCGCCGCCGCGGCGCTGGTTTGCCTGTATCTGCTGCTTACCTATCGCCTTGGCGGCCTGATCGCCGTGTGGATGCTTGCCATTCAGCTGATCAGCGTGTATTTCTTCGCGGCGCTGATGCGCTCCGGCTTTACGCTGTCAACGCTGCTGGCCGTCTGGGGCAGCTTCGCGCTGCTGTGCTGGGCGCTGCTGGTGCTCTACCGCAGCATGAAGCAGGATCTGGCCCGCGGCCGTTCCATCCGCCAGTCGCTCAGGGAGGCCTATTCGGGCAGCGGCAAGGTGGCCGTGGATGCGCTGGCGGTTCTGCTCGCGCTGTCTGTCGCACTGGTCATTGCCGACAGGCAGGCTATCGGCGCCTTCATGCTTCCCTTTACAGTCGGTCTTCTCATCGATCTGGGGCTGATGGGCATCTGCCTGCGCGTGCTGATGAGCTGCGCCATTACCCTGTTTGGCACCAGCAGTTCCCTGTACATTTCATCCAAGAAGGAGGCGGTGTAAATGAATAAGACAGCTTCTCCTGTAAAATGGTTTCTACCTTCTCTCGTGGTGCTTGCCGCCGGCCTTGCGGCCGTTTTGACCGGCGCAGCGCCAAGGTTTGCCGCAAGCGCGGCGGAAATGATTGATTTTCCGCAGTTCTATCTCGGCATCGCTCTTGCGGTCGTGATTGCTTTCGCCTTCGGCGCGATCCGCTACAGCCTGTCTGTGGGCTGGACGCTGGGGCTCATCAGTCTGCACGACCTGCTGGTTACCCTTGCCGTGACGGCGCTTGTGAGCCTTGCGCTGCCTCAGGCCGTCATTCTGCCGGTTCTGATTCTGTTTGCCCCTGTCTTTACCTTCGCAAACAGCCTGACCGTTATCCGCGCGGCGAGGGATCTGCGCGCCGCCAACTCCATACGTGATATGAGCAATCAGGAAGCGGCGGAAAAGGCGACCTCTTCCACGCGCGGCCTGCGCATCGGCGGCGCGGTGCTGGCGCTTGTCTTCCTCGCGGCCGCCGCTGCGGGCGGCGTGAAGCTTGCAGGAGCGCTGCTGCCTCTGCTGATCGGTCTTCTGGTTTCCCTGGCTTCTTCCTGCTTTTTGACCGGCAAAGTGTGGCTGCTCACGGGCGCCAAATCCCTAAGGTCATCCGGCAAATAATACATCTTTTGAGAAGGCGCGGGACTTGTGCCCGCGCCTTCTCATTATTTTCTATCGTTCAGGAGATTCAATGCGTCAGTTTGTCCGCCGCGGCCAGCCTTTTTCCATCCCCGGGTATGAGCCCTGGCTCTCTCTGCTTCTGCACGCAAGGGGCATCGATACCCCTGACGCCGCCGAGGCTTTTTTGCGTCCCAGCCTTTCGGCCCTGCACGACCCCATGCTGCTTTCCGGCATGGGGCAGGCTGTGCGGCTGATTAAAGAACTTGGGGGCCGGGGGGCAAGGGCCGTTGTGTACGGCGATTATGATGTGGACGGCATCTGCGCCAGCGCCATCGCGTGGGATGCCCTGACGGCGGCCGGGCTCAAAACGGTCGTCTATATCCCCAACCGCCACACGGAAGGCTACGGCATCAATGAGGAAGCCGTGCGCCAGCTCGCTGCGCAGGCGGAGCTGATGCTGACGGTGGACTGCGGCATCACCGCGGTCAGGGAGGCGGAGCTGGCCAGATCGCTCGGCCTGCGCCTCATCATCACCGATCACCACAGGCCGCCTGAGGTGTTGCCGCCCGCAGACGCTGTAATCAATCCCCTGCTTGGCGATTATCCTTTTCCATATCTCTGCGGCGCGGGCGCCGCGTGGAAACTGAGCTGGGCGCTTCACGGGCAGGAGTTCGCGTCAAAACAGCTTGATCTCGCGGCGCTGGCGACGATCGCCGATATGGTTCCGCTGCTTGACGAAAACAGGATCATCGCTTCTTTCGGGCTTGAAGCCATGCGGACAACGCAGCGAACCGGCCTGCGGGCGCTGATGAAGGTAGCGGGACTCGAAGAAGGGAAGGCCGTATCGGCGGATCGGGTCAGCTTCGGCCTGGCACCCCGCCTGAACGCGGGCGGCAGGCTCGCCACGGCGAAGCTCGGGCTTGATTTGCTGACTTCCAGCCGTCCGCAGGAGGCGGCGGAGCTTGCCCTGCAGCTGGACGCTATCAACGCGCAGCGGCGGCAGGAGGAGCAGCGGGTCATTGAGGAAGCCAGAACGCAGGCGGCGGGCATGAACCTGCTGCGAACACACAGCCTTGTCGTTTGGGGAGAGGGCTGGAACAGCGGCGTGGTCGGGCTGGCCGCCGGCAAGCTGGCGGAAGCGTATGGCTTGCCGACGCTCGTTCTCACCCTTGATGGAGGAAAGGCCACCGGCTCTGGCCGCACGGCGGGCGATCTTGACCTGCATGCCGCCCTCTCCGGCTGCGCGGACTTGTTTGACCGCTTTGGCGGCCATAAGGCAGCTGCGGGCATGAGCCTGGACGCAGCGAAGCTTGAAGCGTTGCGCAGCCGCTTTGAAGAGCAGATTGTGCGGCAGCTGGATGGGCGTCCGCTGCTTGCTCAGGTCAGCTATGACGCGGAGCTGGAGCTTTCTGATATTACCCGCGCGAACATTGAGAAGTTAGAGCAGCTTGCCCCTTTTGGCATCGGCAATCCCAGCCCGGCCTTTTTGCTGAAGGATGTGGAAAGGCTGTTTGCCCGCCGCGTGGGCGCGGATGAAAAGCACCTGAAGCTCAGCCTGCGCAAACATTCGGATATCCGGGAAGGTATTGCCTTCGGCATGGGGGAAAGGCTGGAGGGCATGCCGCCTGCCCTGAACGCGGTGGTTCGTCTCAGCAACAACGCCTTCAGGGGGCAGGTCACCCCGCAGTTTGAGCTGGTGGACTATCAGGCGGGTGAACGGGCCTTTGAAGAAAATCCGGAAAGGGAAGCGGATACGCTGCTTGCGGATTTTGAGGCCGCGCTGAAGCTCGGACAGAAGGCCGCGGCGCGGCTTGATCCGCCCGGCGAAAGCTTCGGCCCGCAGGGCACGCTGCTGCTCTGCCGCAGCTTTGAGACCGCCTGCCGCATGCGGGCCCTGTACCCTGATTTTGATGTGGCCTCGGGAAGCTATGCCAGCCCCAGGGGGATAAGCGCCGTGCTGTATAATGTTCCGCTTGAAAAGATTGACGCTCCCTGCGACAGGCTGTGCTTTTGCGATGGCTCAGCGGGGGCGCTGGAGGCCGCGCTGGCCGCCGATCGTTTCCCGGGTGCGGCGCTCTGTGCCTGCCCTCCGTCTGATCAGCTGCGGGCTGCTTTCACTGCGCTGCGCCTCGGCCTTGATGAACTGCGAGAGATTTATGTTCAATTCAGGGCGGGGCATGGTATAATGGACGTGGGCCGCAGCCGGCAGCGCGCTATGGCGGCGGCGCTGATTTTTATGGAAATCGGGTTGGCGAGGCTTGAACAGGGGCGGCTTGAGCTGCTCCCCGTGAAAAAAGCCGACCCGCGGGACAGCCTGGTATTTCAATGCCTGCAGCAAGGAGTATAAGTGGCACGCAGCAAATTTGATTGCCTCTCTCTGGAAGAGATGCTCACCCGGATGCGTCAGTACAACCCGGGTGCTGATTTGGCTGTGGTCGAAAAAGCCTTTCACTTTGCGGAGAAGGCGCACGAGGGGCAGGCTCGCAAGAGCGGTGAGCCCTATTTTATCCATCCGCAGCATGTGGCCAGCATTCTGGTCGAAATCATGCTGGACGCGCCGACCGTGGCCGCCGGTCTTTTGCACGATACGGTGGAGGATGTCGAAGAGATCACGCTCGAGGTCATTGAGAGCGAGTTCGGCAAAGAAATCGCCGAGCTGGTCGACGGTGTTACCAAGCTGGGCCACCTGAACTTCGCCGACCGCGAGGAGCAGCAGGCGGAATCCCTGCGCAAGATGATTCTTGCCATGGGGCGCGATATCCGCGTGGTGCTTATCAAGCTGGCCGACAGGCTGCATAATATGCGCACGCTGGCCTTTCAGCCGGTGGACAGGCAGGTGGCCATTGCCAACGAGACGCTGGATATCTACGCGCCCATCGCGCACCGCCTCGGCGTATATACCATCAAGCAGGAGATTGAGGATCTGGCCCTGCGCTACATCGACCCGGAAGGCTACCGCGAGGTCGCGCACAAGGTCGGCGTCAAGCGGGCCGAGCGTGAGGAGCAGATCAGATATATTATTGAGACCCTGACCGAAAAGCTGCACGAGATGGGCATCAGGAACTTTGAGATGGAGGGGCGGCCAAAGCATCTGTACAGCATCTACCGCAAGATGGTCATTCAGAATAAGCATTTCGATCAGATTTACGACCTGATCGCCGTGCGCGTGCTCGTCAACACGATCCCCGACTGCTACTCTGTGCTCGGCGCCGTGCACACGCTGTGGAACCAGGTGCCGGGCAGGTTTAAGGATTATATCTCCGTCCCCAAAAACAATATGTACCAGTCGCTGCACACCACCCTGATCGGCGGGCGCAGCATCCCCACACCCTTTGAGGTGCAGGTGCGCACCTATGAGATGCACCGCGTGGCGGAATACGGCATCGCCGCGCACTGGAACTATAAAGAGGGCGTGTCCGACAGCGGGCTGGATAAAAAGCTCTACTGGCTGAGGCAGATCCTTGACTGGCAGTCCGAAACCCGCGACAGCAAGGAGTTTATTGACGGTCTGCGCACCGATTTGTTCAGCGGCGAGGTTTTTGTCTTTACGCCCAAGGGCGATATCATCAACATGCAGCGCGGCGCCACGCCGCTTGATTTTGCTTATCGCATTCACTCGGCGGTGGGCAACGCCTGCGTTGGGGCCAAGGTCAACGGGCGCATCGTGCCGCTGGATACCGAGCTGAATACCGGCGACCGCGTGGAGGTGATGACCTCCTCGGCCTCCAAGGGGCCGAGCCTCGACTGGCTCAACGTGGTCAAGACCCAGCAGGCCAAGGCCAAGATACGGCAGTTTTTCAAAAAAGAGCTGCATGGCGAGAACGTCGCCAAGGGCAAAGAAATGCTGGAGCGCGAGGCCAAGCGCCGCGGCGTGAAACTGGGCGACATCACCAAGGCGGAATACCTTGAGCCTATCTACAAGAAATACGGCCTTGACGATATCGAAACGCTCTGCGCCACGGTCGGGTTTGGCGGGCTGACCTCGCTGTACGTTGTTTCCCGTCTGCTGGAAGAACAGAAGAGCGAAGCGGAAAAGGCGGAGAAAAAGGCGCCCACGCTGCCGGAGCCCGAAGTGGTCATGCGGCAGGGCAAGCCCACGCACGGCATCTATGTGGAAGGCGGCGCGGGCATGCTGGTGCGCTTTGCCCACTGCTGCAACCCGGTGCCGGGCGATGAAATCGTAGGCTATGTCACCCGCGGACGGGGCGTCACGGTGCATAAATCCGACTGCATCAACGCCATCAACTCAGAGCCGGAGCGCGCGGTGCGCGTCAGCTGGGCCGACGAGGGCACCGGTACCTTCAGCGCCGCCATCCGCATCGTCGCCTACGATCACCCGAGCCTGCTGGGGGAGATTACCGTGTTTGTTTCCGATATGGGCGCGCCTGTCAGCGCGGTTTCCATGCGGGCAAACAAAAACGGCACGGTCACCATCCACATGGTGCTGCAGGTGATGAGCAAAGAACAGTTGCGTCAGGCCGTCATGCGCATTCAGAAGCGCTCCGACGTGCTGGAGGCTTACAGAAGCGTCAGCTGAGAGGCTGCGCATAGCATAGGAGTTGTCATGCGAAGTGTTGTGCAAAGGGTGAGCTATGCTCGCGTCAGCGTGGAGGGCGAGCCGGTTTCGCAGATCGGCGGCGGGCTGATGGCCCTCTTGGGGGTAGAGATCGGCGATACCGAGGCGGACGCCTGCTATTTGGCCGACAAGATCGCCAAGCTGCGCATCTTTGAAGACGCGGAGGGGAAAATGAACCTTTCTGTCAGGGATGTGGGCGGCGAAGTGATGGTGGTCAGCCAGTTTACGCTGCTGGGCGACGCGCGGGGGCAGAACCGCCCGGGCTTCACCTGCGCGGAGGAGCCGCAGCGCGCGCAGGAACTGTACCTGTGCTGCTGCGACAGGCTGGAAAAGGAATGGGGCCTGCGCGTGGCGCGCGGCCGTTTTCGCGCCCACATGAAGGTAGAGCTTTTGAACGACGGGCCGGTTACCCTGATGCTGGACAGCAAGAAGAATTTTTAAGGAGCGTTCATGATACTGAAGGTCATCCCGAACGGAGAACTGAAGGAAAACTGCTATATCCTCACCCTGCCTGGCAGAGAGGATGCCGTTTTGATCGACCCCGGCAGCGAAGCCGACAAAATCCGCGCCGAGCTGGGCGGGAAGAAAGCCGCGGCAATCCTGCTGACCCACGGCCACTGGGATCATACGGGCGCGCTGAAGGATTTTAGCGACGTGCCAATCTATATGCACGAGCTGGACGCGCCGATGCTCAAGCAAAAGCGCTTTACCGCGGGCGGCTATCAGCGCGATCTGGAGGAGCGGCCTGCCGCGGCGGGTTATGTCAGCGAGGGGCAGGTGCTGAAGCTTGCGGGCATGACCCTGCAGGTGATCCATACCCCCGGCCATACGCCGGGCGGGGTCTGCTACATCACGGGCAACGACATATTTACGGGAGACACGCTGTTTGACGGAGATTATGGCCGCACCGACCTGCCGGGCGGTTCCATGCAGCAGATGC
Source organism: uncultured Christensenella sp. (assembly GCA_964481445.1). Taxonomy (GTDB): domain Bacteria; phylum Bacillota; class Clostridia; order Christensenellales; family Aristaeellaceae; genus UBA1038. Next base: position 10,875 of record CAYZTQ010000004.1, read on the forward strand.
GACAGTCGCTCAGGCGGCTGCTTGCCATGAACGGCTTCTATGCCCATCCGGGCCATGGGGGCAGTTTCTTCATTCCATGAGGCTGTGGATCAGCACGCCCCGGGCGGATTTTGCTAAAGAAATATATGACGTAGCGGGCATTTTTTACCCGCAGGTGGATATTGTGCCCGGCCCTGATGAGGCAGAGCTCTGCGTTATCCATCAGGAAACAGTGGAAGGTACGCAGCGGCGGAGCCGGCTTTCGCTCAGCGGGCTGGTCAGCGCAGAGCTTCGCTATGAAGACACTGTGCTTTCTGACGCTGTGCGCGACAAACGCCTGTGCAAACGCAAATTGAAGGTGGCGCTGTACAGGCTGCTCAAAGAGCACAGCGGCATCCAGCCGCCCTGGGGCGCGCTGACGGGCATCCGCCCCACGCGCCTTGTGTACGAGGGCATGAGCGGGGGTCTTTCTCTTGAGGAAGCACTTGTTGAGGTCGGCGAATACTATGACCTGACTGCCGGCAAGGCCGATCTGCTTGGCCGCATCGTCGCGGCGCAGCAGACGCTTACGCAGCCAGGCGAAAATGATGTGGATATTTATATCGGCATTCCCTTTTGCGAGAGCCGCTGCCGCTACTGCAGCTTTATCAGCGCGCAGGTGGGGAGCGGCGCGCTGCTTGAGCCCTATGTGAAAGCGCTGGCCAGCGAAATTGCAGCCGTCATCCGCCTTGTCAGGGAAAAGGGGCTTCAGCCCCGCGCCTTCTATATGGGCGGCGGCACGCCGACCGCGCTGAGCGCGGATCAACTGGACAGGGTGCTGACCGCGGCTTCGTCCCTGATTGCCGCCTGCCGCGAAGCCACGGTGGAGGCGGGGCGGCCCGACAGCGTGACGCAGGAACGGCTGCTGGTGCTTCAAAAGCATGGCATCGGCCGCATTTCGGTCAACCCGCAGACCATTCATGATCAGACGCTGGAACTGATTGGACGCCGTCATTCGCACCTGCAGACGCAGCGGGCCTTTGAGCTGGCGCGCAGTCTGGGCTTTGACCATATCAACATGGATCTGATTGCCGGCCTTCCCGGCGAGACGCCTCAGATGTTTTCGCAGACGCTTGACTGGGTGAAGAAATGCGCGCCTGAAAGCCTGACGGTGCACACGCTCTGCGTCAAGCGCTCCAGCGATATGCACCGCTGGCAGGACAGCCTGCCCAGCGGCGCGGCGGTTGAAAAGATGGTGGATATGGGCCTTGAAGCCGCCCTTGAGATGGGCATGCGTCCCTACTATCTGTACCGGCAGAAGCACATGGCGGGCAACCTTGAAAACGTGGGCTACGCGCTGCCTGGCAGGGAATGCCTGTATAACGTGGACACCATGGAGGATACGCTCAGCGTGCTGGCCATGGGCGCGGGCGGCATTTCCAAGCTGGTGACCCAAAACCGCGAGCTTGTGCGGCGTGCCCCCAATGTGAAGGAAATCAGCCAGTACATCGACAGGGTCGATGAAATGTCGCGCCGCAAGGCGGAGCTGTGGGAATGACAGAATATCCAGATATTGACATCAAGATTCCGGCCTGAGAGCCGGAGTTTTCATTATTAGCCTATGCTAACTGCGTTCATCCGTTGACATGAGAGCGAGGGGATGATATTCTCTTGCGCGGAAACCCGATGAATTTTATCGGGATTCAATCAGGAAGGAGCGGCAGGGAAATGAAACTGTCAACACGCGGCCAATACGCGCTGCACGCGATGATTTTTCTGGCCAAGCACCGTCTGGACGGGCCCCAGCCGCTCAAGACGATAGCGGAAGACGGCCTGCCGGAGCAGTACCTTGAGCAGCTGCTGGGTACCCTCAGAAGGGCGGGACTGGTCACAACCGTGCGCGGGGCCGCGGGCGGCTACAGCCTGTGCGGCGACCCTGCCGCCATCACCGTAGGGCATATCCTCGAAGCCACGGAGGGGCCGGTCAGCCTGGCCGAGTGCGCGGTCGACGAAGGGGTCTGCGGCAAGGGGAGCGACTGCCAGACAAGGCGCGCCTGGCGCTATCTGACGGAGAGCATCAATGCCATCCTGCAGGGCCTTACGCTGTCGGATATTCTTGAAAACAAACCTTATCATGCCAAAGGAGTAAACGCCTGATGAATCGGATTTATCTGGACAATGCGGCGACCACCCCGGTTTCACCGCAGGTGCTGAAAAAAATGCTGCCCTACTTTACCGAGCACTTCGGCAACGCGTCCAGCATCTATGAAACGGGGCGCGATGCCCGCAAGGCGGTGGATGCCGCCCGCAGGCAGGCCGCGGCCGCCATCAATGCCAAACCGCAGGAAATCTATTTTACCGCCGGCGGTTCTGAAAGCGATAACTGGGCCATCAAGGGCGCGGCCTTTGCAAGAAGAAAAAAAGGCAACCATATCATTACCACCTCGGTGGAGCACCATGCCGTACTTCATACCTGCCAGTGGCTGGAAACGCAGGGCTTTGAAGTCAGCTATCTGCCGGTGGACGAGTACGGCCGGGTATCCGCCCGTCAGGTGGAAGAGGCAATTACAGAAAAGACCATCCTCATCAGCATCATGGCGGCCAACAACGAAATCGGCACCCTGATGCCGATAGCCGAGATTGCGAAGGTGGCTAAAGCGCACGGCATCCTGATGCACACCGACGCCGTGCAGGCCATGGGCGCTGTCCCCGTCGATGTGGAAGCCTGGGGCGTTGATTTGCTGTCGCTCTCCGGCCATAAGTTCCACGGCCCCAAGGGCATCGGCGTGCTTTACATCCGCACGGGCGTCAAGCTGGATTCGCTGGTGCACGGCGGCGCGCAGGAAAGGGGCCGCCGCGCGGGCACTGAAAACCTGCCCGCCATCGTAGGCATCGGCGAGGCGATGGAAATCGCCGCGAAAAACCAGCCCGCAAACGCCGAGAAAATGACCCGTCTTCGCGACCGGTTGATTACCCGCCTGCTGGAGTCCATTCCCGATGTCCGTCTCAACGGGCATCCGACGGAGCGTCTGCCCGGCAACGTGAACATCTCTGTCCGCTATATCGAGGGCGAAGCCCTGCTGCTGCGCCTTGATCTGGCCGGCATCGCCGCCAGCTCCGGCTCCGCCTGCACCTCCGGCTCGCTCGATCCCTCCCATGTGCTGCTGGCCATCGGCCTGCCGCATGAAATCGCCCATGGCAGCCTGCGCTTTTCGCTGTCCGATACCAGCACAGAGGCTGATGTGGACGCCGTTGCCGAGGTTCTGCCCGGCATCGTCGGAACGCTTCGCGATATGTCCCCAATTTTCCCTGAGAAAGAGGTATAAGTCATGTATACGGATAAGGTGATGGATCATTTCTCCAATCCCCGCAATGTCGGCTCCATCGAGCACGCGGACGGCGTGGGCACTGTCGGCAACGCCAAGTGCGGCGACATCATGCAGATCTACCTGAAGGTAGAAAATGACATCATTCAGGATGTCAAGTTCAAGACCTTCGGCTGCGGCGCGGCCATCGCGACCAGCTCCATGGCCACCGAAATGGTCAAGGGCAAAACCATCGACGAGGCGCTGACCCTGACCAACAAGGCCGTGATGGAGGCGCTGGACGGTCTGCCCCCGGCCAAGATTCACTGCTCGCTGCTGGCTGAGGAGGCCATCCACGCGGCGATTGAAGATTACCGCAAGAAGCACCCCAAGGAATAATACCAATTCAACTTGTTCCCACATCGTCGCGGCGGTTATTTTGTCCTGATGCCGTGTCGCAGAAAGCTTGACGTAGCGCTGCTACGCCTGCGCTTTCGCTCCTTGCCTCAGGCCAAAATTCCTCACCGCTTTGGATGTGTGAACAAATTTCATCGGTATAAGGAGTTCTATGCCCGATATTTCAGGCAACCTCTCAGGCGTTCGCAGCAGCGTCATTGAGCAGCTGAAAGCGCTTTACGATTACGAAATCGGCGGCAATGAATTTTTGCCGCCTGATTTTGCGCATACCCTTGCCTCCTACAGCGCGGCGCTCAACCGTGAAATCGCTGTCTATATCTCGCGCACGGGCCTTGTGCTGAACATCGCGGTCGGTTATATCAACAACGTGCCGCTCGATCAGTTCAGCCTCAGGCGCAGTGAGAGCCGTCTCAGCATGGTGCGCTGCATCCATACCCATCCGGGCGGCAGCGCCGAGCTTTCCGATGTCGATTTGACGGCGCTCAAAAGCCTGCGCCTTGACGCCATGTGCGCCATCGGCGTCAGTGAGCAGGGGGCCGTTACGGGGGTCAGCGTCGCCTTTCTGGGGGAAGGCCTGCAGCCTCGGCTGATGCCCATCGTTTCGCTCAGCGCCCTTCCGCAGGAGGAGTGGCTCAGCGAGATCGCGCAGAGCGACCGAATGACCTTTTCTTCGGGCACCAGCGACACGAAAGAGCGCAAGGAGCGGGCGCTTCTCGTCTCCGTCGACAGCGAGAAATCGCTGGATGAACTGGCGGCCCTGTGCGACAGCGCGGGCGCTGTCGTTGTGGGCAGGTCGCTGCAACAAAAGGGCAGGCCAGACCCGGCCACCTATGTCGGCAGCGGCAAGGCGGGCGAGCTGTCGCTTGACGCGCAGGCGCTGGAGGCCGATATTCTGGTGGTGGATGACGAGCTGTCTTCCGTGCAGGCAGGCAAGCTGGAAGAACTGGTCGGCATCCCCGTGGTCGATCGAACTACGCTGATTCTGGATATTTTCGCCCAGAACGCCGTAACCAGCGAGGGCAAGCTGCAGGTTGAGCTGGCTCAGCTGAATTACAGGGCGAGCCATCTGAAGGGGCAGGGGCAGGCCATGTCGCGGCTTCTTGGCGGCATCGGCGTGCGCGGTCCCGGCGAAACCAAGTTGGAGATGGACAGGCGCCATATCCGCGAGCGAATCACCCAGCTGAAAGAAGAACTGAAAAAGATGGAACGCCAGCGCGGCATCAGGCGAAAGGGCCGCGAACGCGCCGGAGCCCCTGTCGTCGCGCTGGTAGGCTATACCAATGTCGGCAAATCCACGCTGCTCAACCGCCTGACCGGAGCGGATGTGCTGGTCAAAAATCAGCTTTTCGCCACGCTGGACGCTGTCAACCGCAAGCTGGAGCTGCCGGAAGGCGATAACTTTATTCTGGTGGATACGGTCGGCTTTATCAACAAGCTGCCGACCGACCTGGTGGAAGCGTTTCACTCCACGCTGGAAGAAGCGGCGCTTGCCGACATCCTGCTCATCGTGTCGGACGCTTCCTCGCCCGAGATGGCCGCCCAGCGCGCGGTGGTGGAAGAGGTGCTTGATAAGCTGGGCGCCAATCATCAGCCGCGGGTGGAGGTGCTCAATAAGTGCGATCTCGCGCTGCCTGAATCACTCGAAGCGCTTCCCGGCGCTTTCCGCGTATCGGCAGCCGACGGCTCCGGGCTCAACGAGCTGGTCGATCATATCGCGAAGCTTCTGCGCGAGCGGGAAAGGATCTACCGTCTCTTTGTGCCCTTTGCGGAGTACGCTCTGCTGGGCGAGCTGCGCAGACAGGGAAGGGTTACCGGCGAGGAGCATCTGGAGGAGGGTACCCTGGTCAGCGTCATGCTGGACCACGCCGCCTTCGGCCGGCTGGAAGCAAAATACGGAAAGAGGTTTGAAGACATGCTGAGATCTTCAAATGCGGTATCGTGATTGTAAAATTATTGTCGCTGATCGCCGCCCTGATGAGCCTGTCGCAAACGGCGCTTGACGCCTGCGTTGCGCAGACCAATCTGGGCGGCAGCCTTTATCTTGTCAACCGCCGCTACACTTTAAGCGAGGAATATGTTCCGCCGGATCTGGTGCAGCCGGCGTGCGCGGGCTCCGCGGGCGGCGTTCAGATGCGAAAAGAGGCGGCGGAGAACCTGGACAGGCTGTTTGCTTCCGCCAAGGATGCGGGGTATACTTTAGTGGCTGTCAGCGGTTATCGCAGCTACGCGACCCAGCGCACCATTTACAGCCGCAGAACGGGCTCGGGCGACAGCAGGGCGAAGGAGCGGGCCAAACTGCTGGTGGCCCCGCCCGGCGCCAGCGAGCATCAGCTGGGCCTTGCGATGGACCTGGGGCGAAGGGGCAAGACGCACCTGAACGCCGCCTTCGGCGACAGCCCCGAGGGGCAGTGGGTGCGGGAGCACGCGCATGAGTTCGGCTTCATCATCCGTTACAAGGCCAAATGGGCCGATGTCGCGGGCTACGCGGACGAGCCCTGGCATGTGCGCTATGTGGGCAGGGAGCATGCCCGGCGTCTGTATGAGCTGGATATCCCGCTTGAGCATTATGTGGAGCAGCTGCAGCGCCTGTATTTCGGTGAGTATATGACGGAGGACAGCCCGAGGTGATTATCAAAAGGCCGCTTGCCCTGATATGCCTGTTGCTGCTGGCGGCGCTGGCCGCGGCGGCTGAGCCGGAGTGGAAGTACCCTCTGGCGGCCAATCTGGTGGAGGGCAGAGGCGGCTATCTGGTACTAACCAACAAGAGCGCGCTGATGGACGGCGATTTTGAGCCGCATGATCTGGTGGAACTGAAGCTGCGCGCCACCAGCCGCGGCTTTCAGCTGAGAAGCGAGGCGGCGGAAGCCCTCGGGGCCATGTTCAAGGCCGCGGAAGATGAGGCCGGTCTCAAGCTGTATGTCAAAAGCGCCTACCGAAGCTATCAGACCCAGAAGACCATGTACCAGGGCAGGACGGAGCGCTATGGCAGGGATGACGGCGTGGTCGCCTATCCCGGCTCCTCCGACCATCAGACCGGCCTTGGGGTGGATCTGCTCAATTACAGCTGGAGCCAGCGCGAAGGGATGACACCCGAATTCGGGCAGACCGCGGAAGCGCGCTGGATGGAAGAGAACGCGGCGCGCTTCGGCTTTATTCTCCGTTACATGCCGGAGAAACAGGATATCACGGGCATCATCTACGAGCCCTGGCACTTTCGCTATGTCGGCAAGCCGGTGGCGGAATATATCATGAAAAATCGCCTTTCACTGGAGGAATTCAGCGAGGAGGTAAAGGCGGCCATTGCCGCCTATGAAGCGGAAGGAGGCGATTTCGCCGCCCTCTGCAGGCAGCTGAACGCGCCGCCTGATCCCGTGGTGCTGAATGAAAAAGACGAAGAGGGAGACAACGAAGTATCCCTTTTCTATCAAAAGCCTTAAGGAGTTTGTCTTGCGCAATAGGTTAATCCTTCTTCTCATGATGCTGTGCCTTCTGGCGCCCGCTTTGGCCTGCGCCGAGTTTATGCCCGACGACATCCCTCTGCCCGAATCGACAGTGGGGCCGCAGCCAGCCTCTGAGGAGCAGGCGGAACAGACGGGCGGCATGCTGGAAGAAGGTGGCCTTTTGTACCTTGTCAACCGCGACCGCCGGGCGCGCGCTGCCTACAAGCCTGCTGATCTGGTGGTCCCAAAGGTGGCGACCCGCAAGAAGAATATGGAAGAGCGCATCATGCTGCGCGCTGACGCCGCCCGGGCGCTGGAAGAAATGTTTGCCGCCGCTAAAAGGGAGAAGAAATACATCCTTTACGCTGTCAGCGGCTTTCGAAGCTACGGCATCCAGCAAATTCTTTTTAACGGCAAGGTTCAGGATGTGGGGCGGGAACGCGCTTTGCGCACCGTGGCCCCGCCCGGCACCAGCGAGCATCAGCTGGGCCTTGCGATGGATGTGCAGTCCTCAGGCTTCCGCAACCTGAATCAGAATTTCGGCGATACGGAAGAGGGCAAGTGGGTAGCCGAAAACGCGCATCGCTTTGGCTTTATCATCCGATATAAGCAGGAGTGGCGGGATGTCACCGGCTACGCCGATGAGCCCTGGCACCTGCGCTACCTTGGCAAAGCCCATGCCATGGCTGTGCACACCCTCAACATCCCTTATGAAGAATACCATGGCGCAATCAGCGGTCTGCCCGAATATGTGCTTGAGGGGGCGACGGATCTGCTGCTGGCTGGCCTTGCCCGGGAAAGGCTTATGGAGAGCCCGCCTCCTGTTCCCGAGGCGCTGCTTTCTACTTTTACTGAGGAAGAGCGGCAGGAGGCGCTTCGCGAAGCTACCCTGCCCTACCTGCCCGAGGATCTTGCCTATGAGAAGGCCCTGTGGGCCATCTACCCGACGCCCAAGCCCACGGCGGGGCCGCGGGTCGACGAGGACGAGGAAACGCATCTTTCCTCCATCACCGGCCATGCCGTCTCTCCTTGATAAACTGCGCGCGGCGCAGCCGCAGCCCAGGCAGCCGGCGCCGGTCAAGCCTAAGGCGGAAGGCTGCCTGATCCGCGAGACCCGTTTTCCCTGCGGCGGGTTTCCCGCGCGCCGCATTGAAAGCGATACCCTCCGCCTGATGACGGGGCGGGACAGCGATGCCCCAATAGACCCGCCCGGGCTTCTTTTTTTGGATACCGAAACGACCGGCCTCAGCGGCGGCGCGGGCACGCTTGCGTTCCTGATCGGCCTCGGCCGCTTTTCAGGGGATGAATTTGTCGTTACCCAGTATCTGATGCGTGACTATGATGAGGAGCCCTATGTGCTTGCCCCCGTGCTGAAAGCGTTGAACGGCTGCGACGCCGTGGTCACCTTCAACGGCGCCAGTTTTGACATGCCCCTCATTCAGTCGCGGCTGACCATGAACCGTCTGCACGAGGGCTACGAAACGCCTGAGAACATCGATCTGGTGCACATCGCAAGGCGGGTCTTCAAAATGCGCGTTCGCCCCTGCAGGCTGACCCAGCTGGAAAACGAGGTCTTCGGCCTTCCCCGGGAGGATGACCTGCCTGGCAGCGAAGTGCCCGCTCGGTATTTCACTTTTCTTAAAACGCGCGACCCGGCGCTGCTGGAAGACATTATCGAGCACAACGCGCAGGATATCGTTTCGATGGCGCGTCTGCTGTACGCGCTGATCAACCTGCACGAGCGGCCGCTGGACGCGAAGGATCAGAGGGATCTTTACAGCCTGGGCCGTGTGTTCGAAAAGCGGGGCGAAGGGGAGAGGGCCAAGGCCTGCTTCCGGCTGTGTACCGACGCATCTGTAAGCGAGCTGGCGCAGCTGCGCCTTGCTGATCTGCTCAGGCGGGAGGGGAAGGCGCGGGAGGCGGCTGAAGGCTATGAAGGGCTTCGGCGCGGCGGCCGCGGCGGGGCAAAAGTGTATATCGCGCTTGCCAAGCTGTATGAGCACCGCTTCCGCGATCCGGCGCGCGCGCTTGAAATCACCAGGCAGGGCATGTTATATTGCTTGGAGGCGCCTGAATCAATTGGGGCGGATTCCCCCGAGTATCAGGACCTTGCCTACCGCAGCCGAAGGCTGATCAAGAAAATCGGAGGAAAGTCATGGGCCTGATGGACAGCTTCAAAATCCGCGCCGCGCTCGCGAAACACCAGAAGGGCGACATTGAGGGCGCGAAAAAGGAATATGAGGCTTTAATCAGCCAGGGGATTCTGAAGCCCAACTATCTGCTGCCTTATTCCGTGCTGCTGCTGCGCGAGGGGGGAGAAGAAAATTTTCAGAAGGTCAAAAACCTGCTGGCCAAAGTTCAGCGCGCGCCGGAGCTGACAAAGGACGACCGCTCCCAGCTGCTGATGAACTACGCGGTCGCCGATTGGAAGCTCGGCAACAGGGAGAAAGCGGTGAAGCTGCTTGAAAGCGCGCACAGAGAGCGCCCCTGCGGGCTGACCTATGAAACACTCGGATACCTGTATGTGGAGATGGGCGACGCGGACAGGGCGCTCAGCTTCAACACCGAAGCCTGCGAGTACGATGATGAAGACAGCATCACACTGGATAACCTGGGGCAGCTGTACTACAGGGTTATTGGTGATAAAGCAAAGGCCAGAGAATACTTCGAACAGGCGCACAGGCTGAAACCCGGCCAGATCGATACCCTCTGGTTCCTCTCCCGCTACGATCTTGAAGAAGGCAGGACGGACGAGGCGATCGAAAAGCTGGAGACCGCCGCGGTAGGCCGTTTTTCGCCGCTGAACCATGTCAGCAGGGCGCAGGTAGAAGAGGAAATAAAACGCCTCAAAGCTGGGCATGCCTAAGACGGCCTTTCAGAGCCTGTCCCGCAGGCGCCGCGCGGCGGCGCTGCTTTTATTGCTGCTTGTGCTTGCCACCATCGCGTTTATCTGGAACAATTCCCTGCAAAGCCCGGATGAATCCCTGCGGCGCAGCGACATGGCGGAAGCGTTGACCCGCCCGGTGATTCTGGCCATCCCGGTGGAGGCGTGGCATACGCCTGCGATGATCACCTACATCACCAGAAAGCTTGGCCATTTTATCGAGTTTTTCGCCTTGGGCGCGGAGCTTCTCTGTCTCTGGCTGCTTGTCAGACCGGCGATGCCCTTGCCGGCGAGGTATCTGCTTCTGATTTCTGTCTGTGTCGCCGGGGCAGATGAGGCCCTGCAGTCTACAAATGGCAGAGGCCCATCGTTTTGGGATGTGGGGCTCGATGCCTTTGGCGCCGCGGCCGGTCTGCTGTTCATGCTCGCGGCGCAAGCCGTCTACCAGAAAATAGGGAGGAAGGCCCGTGCTTGATTATCTGCAAAAAGACCCGCTGGGCTTTCTGCTTTTCATGCTGTACCGCGCGCCGGCAGTGCTTCTTGCGCTGACCTTTCATGAGGTCGCCCACGGCTACGTGGCGCTGCGCTGCGGCGACCCGACAGCCAAAATGATGCGCAGGCTGTCGCTCAACCCGCTCCGGCATCTGGATCCCATCGGCACAGTCAGTATGTTTCTGCTCGGTTTTGGCTGGGCAAGGCCAGTGCCTGTCAATCCCCGCAATTTCAGGCGCGGCAGCCGGGACGACCTTCTGGTGTCGCTGGCGGGCGTCACGACCAACGTGATTCTGTTCCTCGTGGGTACTCTGCTCACGGTGCTGGTCGGCTTCGCCCTCTATGTGCCGGAGCTTGCGCGCGGGGCGGAGGGCATGCGCTTCATGCTGGGCTTTCGGCAGATGGGCTTCACCGCCCAGCTGTTTCCCGTGTACGCGAGTGAGCTCGCGCCGATGCTGAAGACCCCGCTGCTTTTGCATATTCAGCGCTTTCTGTTGCACTTCTGCATGATCAATCTGGGCCTGTGCCTGTTTAACCTGCTGCCGATTCCGCCGCTGGACGGTTTTCATGTGCTGAACGATCTGGTGCTGAAGGGGCGCATCAACATCTCCGGCCAGGCCTTTCGGATAGCGCAGCTGGCGCTGCTTGTGCTGATGTTTTCTACCGACATTGTCAGCCGCTTCATCGGCGCTGCGGTGGACGGCGTGCAGGGGTTTGTATTGAGCGCCTTCCTGACGCTTTTCGGACTGTGAGGGGAAAGGCATGGCGCTGACGCTCAAGCTTAAGGATTTCAGCGGCCCGCTTGACATGCTGCTGTTCATGATTGGCAATGCCAAGATCGACATCAAGGATATTTTTGTATCCGAGGTCACCGATCAATACATTCAGTCCGTCCGCGAGGCGGAGGACCTGGATATGGAGGAGGCGTCCTCCTTTATCCAAATGGCGGCCACGCTGCTTGAAATCAAAAGCCGGTCGCTGCTGCCCAAACCCGCGCCGCCTGAGGATGAGGAAGAGGACCCGCAGGCCGTCCTGATCCGACAGCTGGAAGAATACGCGAGATTCAGGCAGATCGCCGCGGATATGCAGGGCTTTGAAAAGGCAGCCGCGCTGATGTATGAAAAGCTGCCGGAAGAATACCCCCTCCCGCCGCCCAGCTTTGAGATATCCGGCCTTACGCTGTCGGGGCTGATCGCCGCCTTTGCGGCCGTGATGGCAAGAACGCCGAAGGAAGAGGAGCAGCCTGCCGATATCGCGCAGCGCATCATGCGGGAAGAGCACAGCGTGCCCGACTGCATGCTCAGGATAGCAAAACGCCTTCGCTATGGCAGCCTCAGCTTTTCATCCCTCATTGGAGAAAGACCGAGCCGGGAAGAGATCATCACCTATTTTCTCGCGCTGCTTGAGCTGCTGCGGCTTGGCCGCGTCAACATCACGCAGGATGAAGCCTACGGCGAAATTGTCATGAATGCCGCGAAAAGAAGGAAACAAGCGCATGGAACTTGAAAATATCATCGAGGCGATTCTGTTTGTCTCGGGAGAGCCGGTCGCTCTTCGCGAGCTGGCGCGCGCTCTTGAAAGGGACGAGGCGGAGATCGATGCCGCCGCCCAGAGATTGGAAGGGGAATATGACCGGCAGCTGCGTGGCCTGCGCCTCAAGCGCTTCGGCGGGCATATTCAGCTCGCGACCCGCGCTGAATACGCGCCCTATATCGAGCGGCTTTTGCAGCCTGTGCAGAAGCAGTCGCTTTCGCAGGCCGCGCTTGAAACGCTGGCCATTGTCGCCTACCGCCAGCCGGTGACCAGGCTCGATCTGGAAGCGGTACGAGGGGTCAAGTGCGATTATTCCCTGCAGTCGCTTGTCAACAAGAACCTTGTGAAAGAGGTCGGCCGCAAGGAAACCATCGGGCGGCCGATTCTCTATGGCACAACGGACGCCTTCCTTTCCCATTTCGGCCTTCAGTCGCTCAGCGATCTGCCCGATCCCGAGCAGTTTCTTTCAGAGAATACGGAAGAAGAGACAGAAGCAGAGACAGAAGCAGAGACAGAAGAAGCTTTCGACCAGCCTACTGACTGATTCTTTGACCACGCAAAAGGCTGCCGCGCTGTGCGGCAGCCTTTTGCGTGAGGTGCGATGGTCAGATGGTCTTCAGCGTGCTGCGGATGTGGCTGTGCACGCCCACGTACTCATCGTTGTAATCGGCGGGATGCTCGATCTGCAGGGTCAGCACCTTGTTGCCGGGCAGCAGGGCCATGTGAATGCGGCCGCGGATCACCGTGCCGTCCATCAGCTCGCCGCGGTAGTTGGCATAGAAACCCGGGGATTTCAGCAGCCCGCGATCCGCGACATGGGAGGGTTCCCACTTGCGGTAATTGACCTTGCCAAGGTCGCCCAGCCTCGCGATCAGGTCTTTTTTCAGATCGTTCTTCTTATAGCTGCTGCTGACCGCGGCCTGGGAGAGCGTGATGACCACGCTCTTGTTGCCCTTCTGCATGGAAACGGGCTCGCGCAGAATAAAGGCATCCGCCTCGCTCTCGTCCACCTCATACCCCGCGACGCTTTCAAAGGTCAGCCCAAGGCGGGCGGCGGTATAGGTTTCATAGGTGAAGGTGATCGGGGGACGGGGCGTGGGGGTCGGCATGTCAATCGGATCCAGCGGGATGGGGCTGGCGCCCGCGAAGGGGCTGGGCGTGCTGTTGTCAGCCGCGTAGCTCTGCTCCGCGGCTGTCTGCGCAGTATCCTGCTGGGCTGCCGCGCCGACATACTCCACATCCGCGCCCGTGTCTTCTTCCGCGGAAGGATCGATGCCTTCAGGCAGGGTGATATCAAGCGCGGACGAACCGCCATCGGATGGGGCATCCGTCGGCTGCTCTATCTGCATGGCGGGCTGCTGGGTGGCGCTGCCAAGCGTCGGATAATCAACGCTCGGCTCCTCCTTGGGCGCGCAGGCCGTTAAAAGCAGGGCAACCAGCAGCAGCGCCGGGATCATCAGCTTCTTTCTCATCTTAACCTCCATCCTGCTTGAGGCAGGCTCAGATTGCTTCGAAATCTTTAATTGATTGTAACAATTCTGTATTCTTTCGTCAAGCCTTAAACAGTCAGCCGGTTCAATTGTTACAGAAGGCCCTCGTAAGCATCCTGAGGGGATTTTTCCTCAAAGGGCAGCGGCTCGCCCGTTTCCTCATGCAGATAGCGGGGATGGTAGAGCCGCCTGTCCAGCGACCAGATTTTTTCGGAGAACACACCGCGCGGCGTGCGCCTGGCCACCGTCTCCATCTCATTCATGCGGGCATCCATTTCGTCGATGATGCTCAGCATTTCCGCTTCGGGAAACATCGGCGGCCGGGGGCTGCCGTGCTCGGCAAGGCCGTGGTGGCTGATGATCATGTGCTGCAGCAGCAGTGAATATTCATCGTCATCGGCAATACCGTTTCTTCTGGCGATGTCGCGCACCTGCGAAACACCCACCACCAGGTGGCCAAGCAGAAGCCCTTCCGTGCTGTATTCGCTGACATTGCCAAGCGTATCCGACAGCATTTCCGTTATCTTGCTCAGATCATGGGCGATGATGCCGGCGCGCACCAGGTCGCCGTCCAGAAAAGGATAGCAGGGCAGCAGCGCTTCGGCCGCATTCAGCATGCTGGTCACATGGTGCAAAAGGCCGCTGCGCTCGGCATGGTGCATGCGCTGCGCGGCAGGGTAATACATCAGCTGCTTTCTCACCTGAGAGACCAGTTCGCGGCAGAGCGTCTGCAAAACCGGGTTTTGCATGGCGGCAATGGTACGATCGATCACCGCAATCATGTCTTCCGGAGGATAGGGGGCGGCGGATACCAGGTCGTTCAGCTCCACCGGGTCGCCTGGCGCCTGCGGACGGAACTTGTCCACCCGCATCTGCAGGCGGCCGTTGTATTCGGTCACGGCGCCCCGCACCTTGATGACGCTGCCCTGCTCGGGCGGGGTGGCCAGCGGATCCCAGACCTTGGCGTTGATGTCGCCCGAATTGTCCGCCAGCGTCATATCCAGGTAGTTGGCGCCGTTGTTGCTCTTGCGCTGCTGCGACATGCGCACCAGCAGAAAGCCTTCAAATCCCAGGCCTTTTACAAAATCAGCGATCTTGGCCTGATCCATCATAATCTCCTTCATATCTGTCTTCAAACAGGGTGTACTCATCCAGCCAGTTTAAAAGCACCGTGTCCAGCGGGCCGTTTCTCTGCTTGGCCACGATGACTTCCGCGGTGTTGGTATCCTCGCTTGTCTCGTCGTAGTAGCTCTCCCGGTGCAGAAACATGACCACGTCGGCGTCCTGCTCAATTGAGCCGGAATCGCGCAGGTCAGACAGCATCGGCTTCTTGCTGGCGCGCTGCGTGTTGGCGCGGCTCAGCTGGGCGCAGGCCAGCACCGGCACCTTCAGCTCCAGCGCGATGCCCTTGAGGCGGCGGGAGATCTCGCTGACCTCCAGCTGGCGGTTCTCGGTCTTGCCGTCCGCGCTCATCAGCTGCAGGTAGTCGATCACAATCAAATCAAGCCCCTTGTCCATCATCAGCCTGCGGCAGCGGCTGCGCAGCTGCGCCGGGGTGACGCTGGAGGTATCGTCGATGTACATCCGCATCTGCGAAATGGGGGTCAGCGCCTTCACAAGCTTGGACCAGTCATCGGGCCTTAAGGTGCCGGAGCGCGCGCGTTGCATGTTGACCCGCGCGTCTGCGCACAGAATGCGCATGGCGATCTGCTCGCGCGGCATTTCCAGGCTGAACACGGCGACGGATTTGCCCTTGTGCGCGGCATTGGCGGCGATGTTGATGGCAAAGCTGGTTTTGCCCATGCTGGGGCGCGCGCCGACCAGCACCAGCTCGCCGCCGTGCAGGCCGGTCAGAAGCCGGTCCAGCTTGGAAAAGCCCGTCGGCACGCCCATGATCTGCCCGCGGTTCTTTTCAAGCGCTTCCAGCTGCGCGTAGGTGCGGGGCATGATGGTCGTGATCGGCTCCAGCTGGTCGCCGCCGGTGCGCTTCATCACGATGTCGAAGATGGATTTCTCGGCGTGCCGCAGGATCTCATCCAGCTCCATCTCCTGGCTGTAGCAGCTGGAGCTGATGGAGCCGGCCGCGGTGATCAGCTTGCGCAGGGTGGATTTTTCAAGCACGATATCGATGTAGTGCCGCACATTGACGGTCGTCGGCACAGCCTGAAACAGATCCACCAGATAGCTGGTGCCGCCGATGCCGGCCAGCATGCCGGTGCGGCTCAGCTCATCGTCCATGGTGACCAGATCGACGGCGCGTGGCTGCTGAAAGAGGGTGCGCATGGCCTTGAAGATGGCGGCGTGCTGCGGCTGATAAAAATCATCCTCGTTCATCAGTTCCATGGCGAGCATCAGGGCGTTCCCGTCCTGAAGCAGGGCGCCCAAAACAGAGCGTTCCGCCTCAACGCTCTGGGGCGGTGTCCTCAGCGGCTCATTTGCGCCAAAGGCGGCAATGTTTTCCATGGCTTCCTCGCGATATCTTTATTCGGCGGCAACGACGTTCAGCTTCATCTGGGCTTTTACGCCCGTGTACACCGTTGCCTGCACTTCATATTCGCCCACGGTGCGGATGGCTTCGGACACCTCGATCTTGCGCTTGTCAATTTCAACGCCATGCTGCTCCTTGAGCGCGGAGGCAATCTCCTGCCCGGTAACGCTGCCGTACAGACGGCCCTTCTCGCCGCACTTGGCCCGCAGGGTGATGACCTTGCCTTTCAGCTGCGCGGCCAGCGCTTCCGCGGCGCTCCGCTCTTCCATTTCCCGCTGGCGCTGTGCGGCGTGGCGGCGCTCAATCTCCTTGACGGAGCCTTCGCTGGCCTCCACTGCCCACTTGCGCGGCAACAGATAGTTGCGGGCAAATCCGTCCGATACGTTCAGCACCTGGTTCTTCTTGCCGGTTCCCGGCACATCCTGCAGTAAAATAACCTTCATCGTTATATCCTCCCGGTATCGTTATTGTCTGTATTATTTGTGTTCGGGCCAGTCGTGCGCAGCTTTCTGTGGTCGCTGATCTGGTCGAATATGCCGAGGATCAGCGCCGCGTGGGGCAAAAGCAGGGTAAAGACCGCGATGGTCAGGGCACGCAGCGGCGGACGCACGCCGCGGCCGCGTTGCAAAAAGTTGACGGCGCTCAGCCCCTGCACGCTGAACAGCACGGAAAACACGTTGTAGAGCATCGCGCCCGCCAGCGCCAGCGTCTCCTGACCGGAGAACCGCGTCAGCAGCGACAGGCCGCCGGCCACCCAAAGCGGAGCGGCCAATTTCTTTGGAAGAAAGAATTTATGAAAAGCGGGCAGACCGGTCAGCTCGGGTAAGGACGCCTGGGCTTCAGCCGGAGAACGGAAAGCCCTGCGCTGCGCCTTCCTTTTTCCGTAAAAGGCGCTCATAAACACGCCGCCCAGCGCAAGCCACAAACCGAAGCTGCTGATCAGGCTCGGCACCAGAGCACGCAGCCACAGGCTGACGCGGGTCTGTATCTGCTTGTACAGCTCGGAAAGCACCTCGCTGGACAGCATCGCGCCGCCGCGGGGGGACTGAACCACAGCGCCCTCGGCCAGATGGTCGGGGATGCTCAGCAGCCCGAAGCGATACGCCGTGCTCAGCAGCCCGTCGCGTTCCGGCATTTTATCCAGAGCCTCCAGCGTCAAGCGGCTCAGCGCGTCAAAAGGCGCCTCGCCGAAGGCCTGAAAGGAGAAGGCGTAGAGCACCAGCACCGCCGCGGCATAGGCAAGGCCGATGGCGGCCATGCTTTGAAAGGCGGGGTACTGCCTGTACAGGCAGTAGGCGTACACAAACAGCGGCACGGCGAGATACACAAAAGCAAACAGGGCGGGCAAGCTGCCTACCTTCAGGCCGGTGCCGAAGCAGAACAGGCTGATGGCCGCCAGCGCGGACAGGGGCCCGGATATGCGCAAAACAAGCTGCAGATAAAAGGGGAAAAGAAACAGCGCGGCGCTCAGCAGATAAAACCCCGAAAAGGGGTTGGCAGCCGCGGCCACGGTCAGCAGGGCGGTCAGCACGAGCGTCAGAGAGAAGCTCCCCGTGCTGTAGATATATCTGCCTTTTTGCATAGGGACTCCTCTCTCAAGTTGTTTCGTTTATTGTAGGGACGGCCCCCTTCTTTGTCAAGAAAAGGGCTCATACCAAACTCAAACCTTAACGCTGTGATAGACTCGTCTTTTTCCGTTTTAGCGTTGTCTCACTCAGTCAGCGTAGCGCCGCTACGCCTCCTTCGTTCGACTTAGCAAAAACGAAAAAATCCATCGTCTCTCTGCGCGTTAACGTTTTCGTTTGGTATCAGAGCACAATGTCCGTCACAATGTTGTCAAGCAGCGCCATCACATAGGGCTTGCCTCTGTCCGTCAGGTCCTGTGGCACGATTTCGGCGGCTGTCAGCGTGGTCATCTCGCCCTGTTTCTGCAGCACGGAGAAACTGCGGGGCTCCGTCAGCCGGGCGAAGGCGGCCACATAGCTGCCGTTGCTCGCGGATTTGTTGAAGTAGAAGGAATGCACGCCCTTGCCGCCTCGGCCCTGCGCGTCCGACATGCTGCCCATCAGCCGCTTGGCATAGCCGCGCTCGCTGAAGAGAATCAGCTGGTCGCTGTTTTTGATGTTGCCGGCCCAGCATACGCTGTCGTCAGGGCCGAGCCTGATGGCGCGCACGCCGCGGGACGTTCTGCCCATCACGGGCACATCTTCGGATTTGAAGCGGATCAGCATCCCTTCCCGTGTCAGGCAGAACTGGTCCGCTCCGTCCTCTTCCATGCAGACAGAAAGCAGCTCGTCGTTCTTCAGGTCGATGGCCGCGAATTTGGAGCGCCTGACGTCGTAATCAGAAGCGGCGCTGCGTTTGACCTGCCCCTGCTTTGTGTAGAACAGGAAATCGGGCAGCGTGGCCAGCTCGCCCGGAGCGGCGTCCATCAGGCTGACGCAGGTTTCCCTGTCTTCAAGCCCGCTTAACAGGCCGTTCAGATAAAGCCCCCTGTCTTTGGGCCGGTTGCTTTCTTCAAGCTTGCCGACGTTCAGCGTATAGCAGTTGCCCAGATTGGTGAAAAACAGCAGGGTATGCCCGGTATCGGTTCTAAAGGTGTACAGCGGCATATCGCTTTCCGCCTCGGGCAGCTCCAGCTTGTCATAGGCCCTTGGGCTCATGCGGCGCAGCTGCCCGCCTCTGGTGAAAAAGACCACCGCTTCCTGCGCCTCAACGGTTTCATCGATGGCGGAGGCGGCCACCACTTCTTCTTCGGCAAGAATCTGCGTGCGGCGCTCGTCGCCGTAGCGGTCGGCAACGGCCTGCATCTCCTTCTTGATCAGACTCATCAGCTTCTTTTCGCTGCCGAGAATGGCTTCAAGGCTGCGGATGGAGGCCAGTACTTCCTCATGCTCCTTGCGCAGCGTCAGGATCTCAAGCCCAGTCAGCCTTTGCAGGCGGAGGTCGAGGATGGCCTGCGCCTGTGCGTCGCTGAAGGCAAAGCGCGCCATCAGCCGGTCTTTCGCTTCCTTGCCGTTTTTGGAGGAGCGGATCAGCGCGAGGATCTCATCCAGACTGTCAACGGCGACAATCAGTCCGTCCAGAATGTGCGCCCTTGCGCGGGCGCGCTCCAGCTCGTAATTGCTGCGGCGCGTCACCACCTGCTTTTGGTGGTTGATATAGTGCAGGATGGCTTCCCGCATGCCCATCAGGGCGGGCTTGCCATCGGCAATCGCCACCAAATTGACGCCGAAGGTGACCTGCATGTCCGAATATTTGTACAGATAGCCCAGCACCTGCTCGGCGTCGGCCTCTTTTTTGAGTTCGATGACGGCCCGCAGACCCGTTCGGTCAGACTCGTCGCGGATATCATAGATCCCGCTGAAAGCGGCTTTCTTTTCTTCCGACAGGCGCAGTATCTTTTCGAGCATCTGCGCCTTGTTCACCTGATAGGGCACCTCGGTGATGCAGATAAGGCTGCGACCGGCGCGCCCCTGCTCGATATGCACCCTGGCCCGCAGCGTCAGCTTGCCGCGCCCCGTCTCAAAGGCGGCACGCAGCTCTGGGGTGTCCAGCAGCACGCCGCCGGTGGGAAAGTCAGGCGCGGGCAGCACCTTCATCAGCTCGTCGGTCGTAGCGTCAGGCTTGTCGATCAAAAGACAGGTCGCGGCCACCGCCTCTTTGAGGTTGTGCGGGGGAATGTTGGTGGCCAGCCCCACCGCGATGCCTGATGCGCCGTTTACCAGCAGGTTGGGATAGCGAGAAGGCAAGAGGTCGGGCTCGGACAGCGTGTCGTCAAAGTTGAGCCGGAAGGGCACGGTATCCTTCTGGATATCGGCCAGCATTTCAAGGGCCAGCGGGGCCATGCGCGCCTCGGTATAGCGCATCGCCGCCGCGCTGTCGCCGTCGATGGAGCCGAAGTTGCCGTGGCCCTCCACCAGCGCGCCGCGCATCGAAAAATCCTGCGCCATGCGCACCAGCGCGTCATAGACGCTGGTATCGCCGTGCGGGTGATATTTACCAAGGCAGTCGCCGACAATGCGCGCGCACTTGCGGAAAGGCTTGTCCGGCGTCATGCCCAGTTCATGCATGGTGTAGAGGATGCGCCGCTGCACGGGCTTCAGCCCGTCTTCCACGCGCGGAAGCGCGCGCTCAAGGATCACGTGCTCCGCATAGGGCATCATGCTTTGGTGCAGCACATCTTCAAGCGGCGCCTGAATGATCTCGGAGGTATTGATTTGGACTTCGGGTTTCTTAGGCATCAAGAACCTCCTTCACCAGGGCCTCGCCCGCTTTGGGCTTGTTCTGCTGGCTGAACGTGTCGGGCTTGTTGAAATCGGCGTTGGCGCTGATATACTCGCGCCGGGGCTCCACCTTGTCGCCCATCAGCACCGTAATCAGCCGGTCGGCTTCGGCGCCGTCCTCCAGCGTCACCTGCATCAGCTTGCGCCTTTCAGGGTTCATAGTGGTTTCCCACAGCTGCTCGGGGTTCATTTCGCCCAGGCCCTTGTAGCGCTGGATGGTGTAGTTTTTAAGGCCGCGCGTCAGCTTTTTAAGCTCTTTATCATCATAGGCGTACAGTTCTTCACTACCTGTCTTGACCAGATACAGCGGCGGCATGCCGATGTAAACATGGCCGCCCGAAATCAGCTCGCGCATATAGCGAAAGAAGAAGGTGAGCAGGATGGCGCGGATGTGCGCGCCGTCCTGGTCGGCATCGGAAAGGATGATGACCTTGTGATATTTGAGTGTATCCAGCGTGAAATCCTCATCGATGTTGGTGCCAAGGGCGGTGATGATGCTGCGGAACTCCTCGTTCGCCAGCACCTGGTCGATGCGCTTTTTCTCTACGTTGAGGGGCTTTCCGCGCAGGGGAAGGATGGCCTGAAAGCGCCGGTCGCGCCCCTGCTTGGCGCTACCGCCCGCCGAGTCGCCCTCTACGATCAGCAGCTCGTTTTCCTCGGGCTTGCGGCCGGTGCAGCTGGACAGCTTGCCGACCAGCGGGGCGGCTTCCAGCTCGTTTTTCGCGCGCGCCACTTCTCGCGCTTTGCGGGAGGCCTCGCGCACACGGGCGGCTTTGACCGCCTTCTCCAGCACACTTTGGCCGATCTCGGCGTTTTTCAGGTCTTCCAGAAATTCCTGCAGCTTCTGGCTCACCATGGCTTCCACCGCGGGCCGCACCTCGGTATTGCCAAGACGTCCCTTGGTCTGCCCTTCAAACTGCGGGTTGCGCACCTTGACTGACAAAAGGGCGGTCAGGCCCTCGCGGTAATCCTCGCCCGCAAGGCCCATGTCCTTTTCCTTCAGCACGCCGATTTTGCGCGCGTAATCGTTCAGCGCCTTCGTCAGCGCTGCGCGGAAACCCGTCTCATGCGTGCCGCCCTCCGGCGTCGGGATGTTGTTGACATACGAGTAGGTCGATTCCGTGTAGGCGTCGGTGTACTGCATGGCGAGGGAAAGCAGAATATCATCCTTCTGCGCCTCAAAAATGATGGGCTTTTCATGCAGCGGGGTCTTGTCCTTGTTCAGATACCCGACAAAATCGGCGATGCCGCCATCGTAGCGGAAAACACGCGTTTCGTTGCCGGGCGCTTCTGCCCGCTCGTCGGTAAAGCTGATGGAGGTCCCTTTGTTGAGGTAGGCCAGCTCGCGCAGCCTGCGAGCGATGGTATCGGCGTTGAAGCGGGTCTCCTCAAAGATATTCTCATCAGGAAGAAAACGCACCAGCGTGCCGCGCTTGCGGGTATTGCCGATCTTGTGCAGGGGCTCGACAATCTGCCCCGCCTTCCATTTCTTCTGTTTGCCGTCAAACACAGTCTCAAAGCGGATTTGCCAGTGTTCCCAATCGCGGAAGCTGTCCACCGTCATCCATTTGGAGAGGGCGTTGACCACGGAGGCGCCCACGCCGTGCAGGCCGCCGGAGTAGCTGTAGTTCTCGTGGTCGAACTTGCCGCCCGCGTGCAGCCTGGTATAAATAACTTCCACGCCAGAAATGCCAAGCGTCGGGTGCAGATCGACCGGCACGCCGCGCCCGTTGTCCCAAACGCTGCAGCTGCCGTCCTTGTGCAGGGTGACAGCGATTTCGTTGGCGAAGCTGTTGGCGGTTTCATCAATGCCGTTGTCAACGATCTCCCACAGGAGGTGATGCAGACCGCGCGAGCCGGTGGAACCGATATACATGCCGGGACGCATGCGGACGGCGTCCAGCCCGTCGAGTACTTGAAGGCTTCCGGAGGTATATTCTTTGGGCATGGTATCCTTTCCATAAGTAGCGGGAAACGCTGTGATAGATTGATATGGCATATACTGCCAATTTGAAATTATAGCATATTTGCCTCTCAAACAACAGAGGGCGTATAATCATAAGGGAGGGCTGCAGCACCATGAACAACCATCAAAATCGGAAAAAGTCACCGCTTTCATCTCTCGTCCTACTGATTCTCCTCGCCCTTGCTTTCTACTTTGCTTCCGGCAATGTCGCTGGCAGAGAGCAAGCAGCCGCGCCTTCTGCAACTGCCGCTGCCGCTCAGACGGCTGAGGAGCGCCCGGGGGAGAAGGACAGCGTATTTGCCTACCTGCAACAGCATCATGAGCTGCCCGATTATTACATCACCAAGGCGGAAGCTGCCAAACTCGGCTGGCAGGGCGGCTCTCTTGAACCCTACGCGCCGGGCAAAATGATTGGCGGAGACCGCTTCGGCAACTTTGAAGGCGCTCTGCCGAAAAAATCCGGCCGCCGCTGGACGGAGGCCGATATCGGCACCATGGGCAAGAACAGCCGCGGCGCCAAACGGATTGTTTTTTCAAGCGACGGCCTCATTTACTACACCGAAAACCATTATGAGAGCTTTGAAAAGCTGGGGGAGATGAACTGAGTGCGCAGCATCATCATCGACGCGCTGGATATGAAAGACAGGGAGAGCCTTCATCTGGTGATGAAAGAAGCGCTGAACCTGCCTGATTATTACGGCAACAATCTGGACGCTCTCTGGGACTGCCTGAGGGGTCTGCCGCCGACCGAGCTCCTTTTGCGCCATGCGGAGAGCCTTTCTTCCCTGCCTGATGGATATGGGCAGAAGCTGATCAGCCTGCTGCGGGAGGCCGTGGAGGAGCATCCTCATTTTGTTTTTACGCTATTGGACAGTCGATCAGGGCTGTGAAACAGCGTCGATCAGCATTTGACGTCCGCGTCTGCCCAATGGTATAATATTTTGTCAATCGCAAGCGAAAGGGGTATTTACATGTCGGGTCATTCCAAGTGGGCCAACATCAAGCATAAAAAGGGCAAGGCGGACGCGGAGCGCGGCAAGATTTTCACCAAAATCGGCCGTGAAATCGCCATCGCCGTCAAGGAAGGCGGCAGCGATCCCGCCGTCAACGGCAAGCTGCGCGATATCATCGCCAAAGCCAAATCCAACAACATGCCCGGTGACAACATCACCCGCAGCATCAAAAAGGCTGCCGGCGAAATGGACAATGTTGTTTACGAAGAGATCACCTACGAAGGCTATGGCCCCGGCGGCGTAGCCGTTATCTGCGAGGTGGTGACCGACAACCGCAACCGCACGGCCTCCGATGTGCGCCATATTTTTGATAAAAATGGCGGCTCGCTCGGCCAGACCGGTTCCGTCGGCTTCATGTTCGACCACAAGGGCGTGCTGGTTGTGGAGCGCGCTCCCGGCCTTGAAGAGGACGAACTGATGATGCAGGCGCTCGAAGCGGGGGCAGAGGATGTGAAGGTTTACGACGATTCCTTCGAGATTCTGACCGCGCCCAACGATTTTTCCGCTGTGCGCGAAGCGCTGGAAGCCCAGGGCCTCACCTTCATATCCGCCGAGCGCAGCAAGCTGCCGCAGAACACCGTCGCCCTGCCTGATGAAGACATGCAGAGGAAGGTGCAGAAGCTTCTGGATATGCTGGAAGACAACGACGATGTGATGGAGGTCTATCACAACGCCGAGCTTCCTGAAGAAGAGGAAGAAGAGTAAGCGTCAGTTTCTGATACTGCTGTAGCCCCCGCTGCTGTTTCGCGCATGCGGGGGCTTTTCATATGCAAAACGGAGCCCTCTGCCTTAGAAGGCTCCGTTTTTTGCTGCTGATGGTCAGTTTCCCGGCTGAACCTGCACCTGCTCATAGGGAGTCCAGTTTTTCTGGGGCGGGTTGTCGATATCCGCGGGGTGGACGCCCTGTTTGCGCTCCACCAGGCCGAAATCCGCGTTCAGGTTGCGGCCGCCGCCGGGGATGACAAGGTTCTCAATGCTCAGTTCACTCGCGTCCTGCTGGGGAAGAATGCTTGCCACCAGCGGGAATTCGGTCTGCTGCACAGTCGCAGCCAGCTCCTGCGGGATTTTCACCATCATGGTGTAGCTGCCGGGGTAGAGGTTTTCCAGCAGGTAGCGCCCGTAGGCATCGGTCTGCGCCTGAGCGACCACTTCACCATACTGAATCAGGCGGATTTCCACGCCGGGCACGCCGGGCTCCCCCGTGTCCTGCATGCCGTCGCGGTCAAAATCAAGCCAGGCGTAGTCGCCAAGCTGACCGGGCGCGCCGATGCCGATATCCTGATTCAACAGCTGCTGCGCCATCTGGAGGCTGAATACGGCCGAAAGCCCGACCGGACCATTGATTTCATTCCCCTCGCTGTCCGCGGTAATGCGGCTGAATCTGGCGTTCCGGCTGTCAATTTCTCTGGCGAAAAGGTATCCTTCCGGCAGCGTTGCTTCCAGCCTGTAGCTGCCGGGATACAGCTTTTCAAAGCGATAGTAACCCGAGGCGTCGCTTGCCGTCTGCGCGACAGGCTCGCCTTTTTCGTTCAGCAGCCTGACGGATAGATTTGTCACGTTCTCCTGCGTGCCGCCCAGGTTGTATACGCTGCCGTCGATGGCCCCAAACTGCACAAGAGCGAGCGGAAGCGTCGTCTCGTTTTGCCCAAGGTCAAGCATCAGCGGGGTTTCCCAGTTTCCCCCGCTCTGCGTTCCCTTGGGCGCGAACAGAATATGGTCTTCCGCCAGCGCGAAGCTCAGCTTATAACTGCCGGGAAAGAGCACCGGGATATCAAAGCCGCCCTCCACGTCGGTCACCGCCTTGAACTCCACGCCGCTCAGCTCATGCCGCAGGCGTATTTCCGTGCCCGGCATGCCCGGCTCATCCATCGCTGCGGAACCATCCAGATTGTTGTCATAGAACAGCCGTCCCGAAAAGTGATGACGGGGCAGCGCAGCGATCTGATTGTCGGGATTGATTTCACCCATGGCAATTGTGACATCGGCATTGGAGGCATTTGAGGTGGCCGGGGTAAAGGGGCTCAGCCCATCGTACGAGAAGATCAGCCCTTCATCCAGCGTTACCTTCAGGCTGAAGCTGCCGGGCCTCAGGCCGCTGATGGAATAGCTTCCGTCTTCGGCGCTGACCGCTTCCCTTGTATTGGCGGGGATGGCGCTTTCCATCAGCACCCTGAGGCCGCTGACGGGCTGGTCGCCATTGTCATAGCGTCCGTTGATATTGCTGTCGATATAGGCGCGGCCGGAGTAGGTGCCGGTTTTTACCACGAACAGCGGCTGAGAAGAAAGCTCGTCGCCCGCGTTCACATTAAACTGGCTGCTGGTAAAGCTTCTCTCGTCACTCAGAGGCCGTGAGAAGGCAGCGCCCTCGGGCAGCGTATAGCGAAGGGAATACAGGCCGGGCAAAGCGCCCTTGAGCAGATAGTGCCCTGACTGGTCTGAAGTGGCCACAGTATAGCTGGATACAGGCATACCGTCCTCGTTCAGCAGCTCGATAAAGGCGCCCGCAAGGCCGCCGAGCTGGCCGGAGAACCCATCGCTCTCATCGCCCAGCAGCACATCGCCCTCAATGACGGCCGAACGGAAGATGGCGCCGTCCACATGCTCGACCTGCTGGCCGGGCTGCACGGGGAAGACATCGCTATCGCCGTATTCAGGCGTCTGGCTGATTACGCGGTTCCTGTATTCCGCTTCAGAGGACGGCGCGCCGGAGAAGATGTAGGGGGATTGCAGCATCATGCGCACGGAATAGTTACCCGGCACAAGGGCGGGCAGCTGATAGCTGCCGTTTTCAATCGTCTGGGTCTCCGCGACCACCTGCCCCTTTTCGTTAAGCGCCTGAATGCCGAAGCCGGGCATCATTTCCTCGCCCGAATCCCATACGCCATTGCTGTTGGTATCGACAAACAGGGCGCCCGAGATGCCGCCCGGCAGCGTAACGCCCGCAAGAATCAGGTTATCCTGTCCGGGCTTCAGAGTAAAGGGAATGGTCAGTTCGGATGCCGCCTTGTCAGAGAAGAAACGGCTGCCGTTTTCTCCGCCGTCAACGCTGAAAATCTGGCCGTCGGGCAGGCTGAGCCTCAGCTCATATTCTCCCGCGCGCACAAGCGGCAGCACCGCCATGCCGTCGGCATCGGATTGCAGGGCGGCAAACTGCGAGCCGTTTTTGAGCACCGTCAGCCGGGCGCCTGCGAAGACAGGCTCTCCATCTTCCGCAAGGCCGTTCACATTGCTGTCATGAAAGGCTTTCAGGCTCAAAGAGGTGTTGCGGATGACGCCGATCCTGCCAAAGTCGCTTTCCTGCTGCGCGGTCACGCGCACCGTGCGGCTCTCGCTTCGGCTGTCGTCGCTTGAAAAGAGCGAATCCCCGCCCGAAACCGTAAACATGCGGCTCTGGTCAAGAGTGGCGGTCAGCGTGTAATCGCCGGGCTGCAGCAGCGGGAAGGAAACCTGCCCCTTTTCGTCGCTGACGCCGATGCGCTCAACGCCCATGGTCTGGTGCTGAAGCGTAACGCTGACGCCTGATACGCCGGGCTCGCCGGCCTCCTGGATACCGTTGAAATTCTGGTCGTCCCAGACGATCACTTTTCCGGAGCCTGTCAGCGCCCCGCCGATGCCCAGCCCGAGGCTGCCGTTTGCCGGCAGCTTGAAGGGAGCAGACCTGCCGTAGCTGCCTTCGGAAGGCAGAATAGTATTGTAAAACTGCGTCAGCTTGGCGCCGAGCGGGCCGATCACATATCCCTCCGTCATCATGGCGCCAAGCTCATAGGTACCTGGGGCGACGCGCGGCAGGGTAGCAAGGCCCTCGCGGTCCGTAGCCGCCGAAGAAACCACATAATAGGTATCGTTGATCTTGATCAACAGCTCCACCTGCACCCCCTTCAGCAGGGGTTCGTTGCTGAAACGGCCGCCGTTGAGGTTGCTGTCGCCGAAAGCCACGGCGCGTATATAGCTGCCGTTTTTCTGGCTCATGGAACCGAGGTTCACATTCATCGTCGCGCCGTCTGCCAGCGTCAGGGGGACGGTCTGCGCCCGCCTGCCGCCGGACGGGATCAATTCACTGCCGCCTTCCAGATAGGGCGCCGCGATCTGCTCTTCCGGCAGGCGGGCACGGATGGTGTATACGCCTTCCGTCAGCCCACTGAAAGAGTAGGAGCCGTCAGGGTTTGTGCTGAGGCTGGCGACTTCCGTTTCGCCGCGCATCAATGTCAGCTCCACATCTGTCAATGGGTTCTCACCGGCATCCAGCTGACCGTTCAGGTTTCTGTCAAAATACACGGTGCCTGTGATAAAGCCTTTTCCGGCAGGCGAAGCCAGAGAGGGCAGCAGAGCCGCTGTCAGAACGGACAAGAGAAGAAGAGTGATGAGAAGACGGCGCTTTTTTGCCATGATTCCCTCCGTATATAGCGATATCCTCCGCGCAATCGGGCGGACGCTCAAATCAATCAATACTCGCGCAGGTGACGCGCGCGAAATCAGTATAACATAGCAGGCGGGAAAGAAAGCAGTCCCGGCAGGCTGATAAGAAAATTTACAAGACGCCCGGCTCAGACAATCAGGCTGATTTTTTCGGGGTGCAGCAAATGCGCGGCCTTCTCGTCGTCGGGAGAGCCGATGGCGATGGAAATGACGAACTCGTTGCCTTCGGGGAACTGCAGCGCCTTTTCAAGCTCGGCGCGTTCATCGCTTTCAAAGGCAAGCCGGGCAAGCCCGACAATCACCGAACCCAGGCCAAGGGATTCGGCCGCCAGCGCCAGCGCGTGTACGGCGATGCCGCAGTCGATGGTGGAGGCGCCGCCCTGCGTGGAAAGAAAAACCACCGTCGGGGCATGGTAAAACAGATCAAAATCACTGGACGCGAAGCGTGGGCTGCGGTCTTTTTCAGCCAGCTTTGCGGCCTGCCTGTGCGCCGCGGCGGTTATGCGCGCCAGCAGCTGCGGGTTCTGCACAAAGCTGAAATGCCAGGGCTGCCTGTCCATCGCGGAGGGGGACTGCAGCGCGGCTGTCATCAGGGCCTGCAGCTGTTCCCCGCTAAGCTGCCCGGGCAGGTAGCTGCGGTGGCTGCGCCTTGACGCGATGAGGTTGAGCGTATCATTTGTCATAGTGGCCTCCTGTATATTATGATAATCTCAGCTTGGAAGAAGGAGAAATCCGATGGATCATGCGTTCTGGATGCGCAGGGCTTTGGAGCTTGCTGCCCGGGCGGGGGAGGATGTGCCTGTCGGCGCCGTCGTGGTGAAGGACGATACGCTGATTGCCGCTGCCGTGAACAGGCGGGAGTCGGATGAAGCGCCCTTTGCCCATGCCGACCTGATCGCCATGCAGCAGGCGGCGGAGAGGCTCTGCACCCGCCGTCTCAGTGGATGCACGCTGTACGTTACGCTGGAACCCTGCCCCATGTGCGCGGGGGCCGTTGTGATGTCCGGCATCGACAGGGTGGTGTTCGCTGCCTTTGACAGCGCCTACGGCTGCTGCGGTAGCCTGTATGCCCTGCCGATGGACAGCCGTTTCTCCCACCGGCCGGAAGTGATTGGCGGCGTGCTGGAGGAAGAAGCGCAGGCGCTTCTTCGCGATTTTTTCGCCGCCCGGAGGCTCTGACCACCGCTGCGTTTTACCTGAATCAGTATAGCATGATGCCGCCACGCGCGCAAAAAAACCGTCGATTGTTGACGAAGAAGGCATCAGGCATTAAAATACGTCTGAACGGATGAAAAAGGGGGAGTTTACGATGAAGATTAAAACCTTGGCGACACGGGAGCTCAATTGCGGCGAGGGTGGCTGCGGCGAGTGCCAGACCTCCTGCCAGAGCGCGTGCAAGACTTCTTGCGGCGTTGCCAATCAGCCTTGCGAGCAGCAGGATAAGTAAGCAGCTTCAGCGCTGCAGCGCACAGCAATGCCGTCTGTTATCCACATAACGGACGGCATTGCGTTTCTAAAGGAGCATATGATTCATACTTTTACGCAAAACGGTTATACTCTGGTGGTTGATGTGTACTCCGGCTCTGTCCATGTGGTGGACGAGCAGGCGGCGGAGCTGATCCGCCTTCGTGAAAACCTGGCAACCGAGGAAGCGCTGCGCGCTTTTCTAATGGCGCATCCTGACGAGGATGAGGAGAGCGCGCGCGACTGCCTTCATGATATTGAAGCCCTGGCAAGGGAAGGGCGCCTCTATGCGGATGACCGTGCCGTCAAAGCGGCCGCTGCCGCCGGTAAAAAGCCGACGGAGCTCAAGGCGCTGTGTCTGAATGTCGCCCATACCTGCAACCTGACCTGCTCCTACTGCTTTGCCGCGCAGGGCAACTATCACGGCGACAGCGCCCTGATGCCCTACGAAACGGGCAAAGCCGCCCTTGATCTGCTGGTCAGGCTGTCGGGAAAGCGCCGAAACCTTGAAGTTGATTTTTTCGGCGGAGAACCGCTGCTGAACTGGGAAACGGTCAAGCGTCTGGTCGCCTACGGCCGTTCCATTGAAAAAGAGCACAACAAGAATTTCCGCTTCACGCTGACCACCAACGGTGTGCTTGTCAATGATGAAGTGATTGATTTTTGCAACCGTGAAATGCACAATGTGGTGCTCAGCCTTGACGGACGCAAGCAGGTACAAGATCGCTTCCGTGTCGACAGAATGGGCCGCGGCAGCTATGAGAAGGTAGTGCCGAAGTTTCAGGAGTTTGTGCGCCGCAGAGGCGACAAAAATTACTACATCCGCGGCACCTACACCCGCCATAACCTTGATTTTCTGAACGATGTCCTGCATATGGCGGACCTTGGTTTCACCCAGCTGAGCATGGAGCCGATCGTGACCGCGCCCGATGACCCGGAGGCCCTCCGGGAGGAGGATCTGCCCCTCTTGTACCGGCAGTATGAAGAGCTGGCCAGAGAAATGCTGAAGCGCAAAAAGGAAGGCCGGGGCTTTGATTTTTATCACTACCTCATCGATCTTGCCAACGGGCCCTGCCTGTACAAGCGTTTGGGCGGCTGCGGCTCCGGCACCGAGTATCTGGCTGTCACCCCCCTTGGAGAGCTGTATCCCTGCCATCAGTTCGTGGGCGATCCCGACTATCTGATGGGGAACGTGTGGGACGGCATTACAAGGCAGGATATTTATGACGAATTCAAGGGCTGCGGTTTGACTTCGCGGGCGGACTGCGAGAACTGCTGGGCCAAGCTGTACTGCGCGGGCGGCTGCGCCGCCAACGCCTATCACGCGACGGGCAGCATCAAGGGCATCTACGGCTACGGCTGCGACCTGTTCCGCAAGCGCCTTGAGTGCGCCCTGATGATGCAGGCGGCGCTTGCCGCGCAGCGCGAGGAAGAAAACCTATCCCCATCGTAAAGGAGGATTTGATGATGTTGTACGACCTGATTATCCTGGGGGGCGGTCCTGCCGGCTACCTGGCGGCGGAGCGCGCCGGCCACGCGGGCATGAAGGTGGCTGTGGCTGAGGAACGAAGCCTCGGCGGCGTCTGCCTCAACGAGGGCTGCATCCCGACCAAAACCCTGCTCTATTCCGCCAAGCTGTATGACGGCGTCAGACTCGGCGAAAAATACGGCGTCAGGGCCGAAGGCCTTACGATCGATCATACCGCGGTGATGCGCCGCAAGAACAAGGTGGTCAAGCTGCTGACGGCCGGGGTCAAGTCTCAACTGAAAGCCGCCCAAGCAGATGTGTATGCAGGGCGCGCCCGCATTGAAGAGAAAAACAGCGACGGCTTTTTGGTCAGCGTGGGTGAGGAGAAGCTGACCGGGAAACGTTTGTTGATAGCGACAGGGTCTTCCGCCGCCATCGTCCCCATCCCCGGGGTCAAGGAAGGGCTGAAAAGCGGCTTTGTGCTGACCAACCGTGAGATTCTTGATCTCCAGTCGCCGCCTGAGCGGCTTTGCGTCATCGGCGGCGGCGTGATCGGGCTGGAACTGGCGGGCTATTTCTCTTCCATCGGTTCGCAGGTAACGGTGGTGGAAATGCTGGATCATATCGCCGGCGAAACAGACCCAGAGCTGGCGCAACTGCTGCAGGCGGAGCTGGTCAAAAAGGGAGTGCGCTTTGAGCTGTCCGCCCGTGTCTGTGCGGTCGGGGAAGGGAAGGTTACCATTGAAAAAGAAGGGGAGCAGTCAGACCTTGTCTGCGACAAAGTGCTTCTGTCGGTCGGGCGCCGCCCCAACACGGCGGATATCGGCCTTGAGGCGCTTGGCGTAGAGCTGGAAGGCCGCGCTGTAAAAACCGATGAGCGCATGCGCACCAATGTCCCCGGCGTCTGGGCGGCCGGTGATGTCAACGGCAGGGTGATGCTGGCGCACACCGCTTATCGCGAGGCGGAGGTTGCCGTCAATGACATGCTCGGGCAGGAAGACGCCATGAGCTACGACGCTATTCCTTCCGTCATCTATACCAATCCCGAGCTTTCCTCGGTCGGCCTGACGGAACAGGAGGCGAAAAAGCGCGGGATGGAGGTCAGGGTGGTCAAGCTGCCGATGAACTACGCGGGCCGCTATCGCGCCGAGAACGAGGATGGACGCGGCGTTATGAAGCTGATCACCGATCCCTCAGGACGTGTGCTCGGCGGCCAGCTGCTTGCGAACTACTCAAGCGAGTTTATCGTGGCGCTTGCTTCCTATATCGAGCTTCAATTGACGGTAAGCCAGATCAAGAAAATCATATTCCCTCATCCGACGGTTTCGGAAATTATACGGGAAGCGGTATTTCAGTGTGAATAAACTCTACGAAAGCAACTCGTTTGACCCGACCTTCAACCTTGCGGTCGAAGAAGCGCTTCTGCTGCATGAAGACGCTGTTCCGGCTCTGTTCCTTTGGCAGAACGCGCACACCGTGGTCATCGGCCGCGGGCAGAACGCCTGGAAGGAATGCCGGAGCGAGCTTCTGAAAGAAGAAGGCGGCACCCTTGTGCGCCGCACCACGGGCGGGGGAGCTGTCTATCACGACCTAGGCAACCTGAATTTCTCTTTTGTCATGCCCAGGGCTCTGTATGATGTGCGCCGCCAGCTGCATGTGATTCAGGAGGCGGTCGCGGCCTTCGGCATTGAGGCGGAGGTTTCGGGCCGCAACGATATCGTCATCCGGGAAAGCGGAGCCAAGTTTTCCGGCAATGCCTTCCGGCACCTGCCGCACGCAAGCCTGCATCACGGCACCATTCTGATGAACGTGGATATGGAAAAGCTGGGCCGTTATCTGGTGCCTTCCGCTGAGAAAATGCGGGCCAAGGGGGTGGAGAGCGTCCGCTCCCGCGTGGAGAACCTCTCCCTTCGCGCGCCGGGCATGAGCATTGATGCCCTCAAGAAAGCCTTGTTTGACGCCTTTATCAGGGAATACGGCCCTGCCGAGCCGCTTGACTGGCAGCAGAGCCTCAGCCTGGACGAAGTAAAAAGTCTGCAGGAAAAATATCAATCCTGGGAGTGGACCTTCGGCCGCACGCCGGAATTTGATATCTCCTTCAGCCATCGTTTCGACTGGGGGCAGGCGGAGCTGCTGCTTTCCATGCGGCACGCGAAGGTATACAGCGCCGAATGCTATACCGACGCGAACGACCCGGAGCTGGCGGAGCGGGTCTCCCGCTGCCTGCAGGGGGTCAGTTTCAGACTTCCGGCTCTTTGCGCCGCGCTCAAAGAAAACGGCCGCCCGGAAGACGATGCGATCGCCGACTGGCTGGCCGAACAGACCCTGTAGTTTTACTGAACAAACAAAAGCTTTACCAGAGGGGCATCTCCCTGCCAAGCGGCGGGAGGGCCCTTCTTTCATAGCTCATCAGAAGCTCAAGCTGCGACAGGCTGCTGGCGGAGATGATGGGGAGCGCCGGGAAGGGCTGGGCCATGAACCAGCGGACAATCACTTCCGAGGGGTCGCAGTGCTCCCTGTCGCAGTACGCGGCGACAGCGGAGTATACCTCGTCGTTGTGCCGGGAAGAATACTGTTCCCTGAGCGTCTCCGAAAGCTCACGATCCTGATAACGCTTGGAGAAATAGCCCTTGCCCTGCGAAGTATAGGCCATGGCGGCCATGCCTGTTTTTGCGTGGTACTGATGAAAGACCTCGGACATCGGCACCAGCGTCTTGTCGCCGATTGTTTCGGGCCTGATGCGCGCGGGGCTCCAGAGGATCTGATTGACGCTGAACCCTTTGATGCCTTTCTTTTGGGCGTAGCTGCGCGCCTGCTCCGCCCGCTCCAGCGTCCAGTTGGAGAAGCCGTAGTTTCGGATGAGCCCCGATCGCTTCTGCTCTTCAAGCAAATCGATCAGTTCTTCCACCGGGCGCCTCACATCGTCCCTGTGCAGAAAGTACAGGTCGATGCGGTCGGTTTTCAGGTTGTCAAGGCTGCGGCTCAGGTCATCCCTGATCTCTTGATTTGAAAGGCGCGGCGTGGTCATGCTTTCAAACAGGGGATGGCCGCCTTTGGTGCTGAGTACCACCCGGCTGCGTATGCCGGTCTTTTCAAGCCATCTGCCGATGATTTTTTCGCTGCGCGATTTTTCGCCTTCGACCCAGTTGTTGTATACCTCAGCGGTATCGATCACGTTGCCGCCAAGAGAAGTATACTTATCCATCTGTTCAAAAGCCTGTTTTTCCGGTATCTTTTCAAGCCCGAAATCGGCGGTGCCAAGCGCGACCCGCGATACTTCAAGCCCGGTGCTGCCAAGAATCATTCTGTTCATTCCTTTGTTTCCTTCCCGTGTTATCTGTCGTTATACTGTGGTTTGTATCTATATCATACCCATGGGAGGCCCCGGTTTGCAAAAGCGGGAAAACGATTGCGAAACCATGCTGGCCGCTTTCCGGCGCTTGACAAGACGCAGACGCATACACAAACTGAGTATACATTTGCTAAGTGGAGGCGGCTTTCATGACGGCGTTTATGGATCAGGACTTTTTGCTCTCTGGCGATACGGCGAAGTACCTATATCATACCCACGCGGCAAAAATGCCGGTAATCGATTATCATTGCCATATCAATCCCCGCCAAATCTATGAGGACAGGCCCTTTGACAATCTCGCGCAGGTCTGGCTGGGGGAGGATCATTACAAATGGCGGGCCATGCGGGCCAATGGCGTGGAGGAGAAGTACATCACCGGTTCTGCGGCCCCTTATGAGAAGTTTCGCCAGTGGGCGGCTACCGTTCCGCTGCTGATCGGAAATCCTTTGTATCACTGGACGCATCTGGAGCTTCGGCGCTATTTTGATATTGACCAGACGCTGAGCCCCGATACCTGTGAGGACATCTGGCGCAGGGCGAACGAGAAGCTGAAAACGCTGAGCCCTCGAAAAATCATCGAGCTTTCGCGGGTCAAGGTCATCTGCACGACGGATGACCCGGCAGACGACCTCCGCTGGCACGCGCTGCTGCAAAAGGAGCAGGGCTTTGACTGCAAAGTGCTGCCCGCCTTCAGGCCGGACAGGGCGATGAATATTGAAAGCTCCGATTTTCCGGAATATATCCGTCTACTTGAAAATGCTTCAGGCATCTCGGTCAGAGATTTTGATACGCTCGTGGACGCGCTGGAGAAGCGCCTTGATTTCTTTGTTTCCATGGGCTGCAGAGCAGCAGATCACGGTCTTTCCCGGCTGCCTGCCCTTGGCGGAGCGGATGCCTCGAAAACGCTTGAGAAGGCGCTGCAGGGCAGGGAGATAAAAGAGGAGGAAGCGGAGAATTTCAAGGCCGCGCTGCTCATTAGTCTGGCCGCCGCTTATCAAAAGCGCGGCGTTGTGATGCAGATCCATTACGGAGCCGCCCGCAACAATAGCCGCCGCGCCTTTGAAACCCTCGGGCCGGATACGGGCTTTGACGCCATCGTCGGCGCGGCGGACAGTGGCAGCCGCCTCGGCAGCCTGCTGGACGCCATGGATGCCGGGGCCGCTCTCCCCAAGACCATCGTCTATTCGCTCAACCCTGCCGATAACGCCCTGATCACCGCCATGACCGGCTGTTTCCAGACAGCGCAGCATCCGGCTAAAATACAGCACGGTAGCGCCTGGTGGTTCAATGACAGCATCACCGGCATGACGGAGCAGCTGGTCAATCTGGCCAATTATTCCGCGCTTGGCCGCTTTATCGGTATGCTGACCGATTCGCGCAGCTTCCTTTCCTATGTCAGGCACGAGTATTTCAGGCGGATTCTGTGCGCTCTGATCGGCTCCTGGGTCGATCGGGGGGAATACCCCGCGGATTACAAAACACTCGGCCGCATGGTGGAGGATATCTCTTTTTACAATGTCAATGCGTACTTTGGTTTCGGCGCGGACGCGGCAGACTCCCGCCGGTTGTCCCTCTGATATGCTTCATCCTTTTGAGCCGGTGTGGGATCAGCATTCTCGCATCCTGATTCTCGGCAGCTTTCCGTCTGTAGCGTCAAGAGCAATCGGCTTTTACTATGGCCATCCGCGCAACAGGTTCTGGCAGATGCTGAGCGCCGTTTATGGGGAAACTGTGCCGCAGGAGACCGAGGGGAAAGTCCGTTTTCTGCTGGCGCATCAGCTGGCGCTGTGGGACGCGCTGGCTTCCTGCGAGGTTGCAGGCTCTGCCGACGCCGATATCCGCAGCGCCGTTCCAAATAACCTGTTGCCGATTCTGAGCGGAGCGCCTGTCAGGCGCGTGATCGCGAACGGGCAGCTTGCCGGCAGGGCGGTGCAAAGCATGCGCCTTGAGCTGCCGAGTTTGGAAACCCTTGTCATGCCTTCCACCAGCCCGGCCAATGCGGCCTGGTCGCTGGAACGCCTCTGCGCCGCCTGGAAAGAAGCTCTGCTTGCGTGAATGCATGGTATTCAGCGGCGCTTTGTGGTATGATTCCTCTCGTTTTCAGGAATGAGGAGCGGCCATGAAGTATTATTTTATCGTCAATCCCGCGGCAGGTACGCACAGCGCTGAGCAGTCGCTGCGTTCAGCCCTTCGCGACTACAGCGGGAGCGAGCGGTATCAGGTGCATGTAACATGCGGCCCTGAGGACGCGGGCGTTTTCCTGCGCAGGGTACGGGAGAGGGAAAAAGGGCCGCTGCGCGTGATCGCCTGCGGCGGCGACGGCACCCTGAACATGGTGGTCAACGCCGCGCAGGGCATGGAGGATGTCTCCATCGGCTGCTACGCCTGCGGCAGCGGCAACGATTATATCAAGTATTACGGCGAAACGAAGGATTTTCTCGACCTCTACAGGCTGTTTGCCGCGCAGCCCCGGGATGTGGATTTGATGAGCGTCAATGGCCGCCTCTCCGTCAACATTGTGGATTTCGGCTTTGATACAAAAGTCGTCCAGTGGATGGAAAGGGTGCGCCGCCTGCCGCTGATTGGCGGCAAAAACGCTTACTATACAGGCATACTGGCCGCCCTGCTCAGCCCCATGTCTACGGACTGCAAAATCGCGGTGGACGGCGAAATGATGGATACAAGCAGCCTGCTTCTGGCGACGCTCGGCTGCGGCCAGTATGTGGGCGGCGGCTATCGCTGCGCGCCCCGAAGCAGCAATACGGACGGGTGGATGGAAGTGTGCCTGGTCAAGCCTCTGTCACGGTTCAGGCTGCTGAAGCTGATGGAGCTGTACAGGCAGGGCAGGCATCTGGAGGCGGACAGCCTGAAGCCGCTTATCCGCTACCGCAGGGCAAAAAACGTCATGGCTCATTTCCCGGTGGAGACCGGCATCCTGCTGGATGGCGAGATGATGATGGTGAAGGATGCTGAGGTCAATTTGTTTCCGCGGGCGCTCAGCTTTCTGGTGCCGGCAGGGCTCTGATACAACAAACCCCGGACGCGCGTCAGTCGGCGCTGTCCGGGGGTTGTTGTTGCCAGATGATCAGTTCAGCGGGCGGATCAGGATCAGGGGGGTGAGTTCATCTCCCTGTCCGGAAGGATTGTCTTTCATGGCGTCCTGAATCTGCTCATCGCTGAGAGGGAAACCCTCCGATTTGCCCAGCTGGTCGCGCTGCAGATCGTTGGCGTCCATCAGTACGACGGGGATGCCGGTTTTCTGGTACAGCTCGTCGCACAGCTCTTTGGGGTTGGAGGGGTTAATCAGTGCCATCTGCTTGTACAGGTCGAAGCTGGAGCGGAAATAGAAGCCGTCGATGCCGCCGACGCCCTGCCCGCAGACCTTGTAAAAGACGCCCCTGATGCCAAATGGCTTGGTCAGGGCGGAAAGGAAGGCCGCGAGCAGCACGCGGGGCAGGCCGACCATGTCGATCACCAGCTGCAGCTTATAGGGCTCGTGCATGCCCACGCCGGTGGTGTTGATGCCCGCGAAGCGCCACAGGAGGTTGGCGAAGAAGCCGGGCTTGACCTCGTCCCGGGTTTTCACGCTTTCCACGCACATGGCCATGACCTTGGCGCCGAAACTGACCACATCGCCGGGCTGATACAGGGGACGCACGTATTTTTCAATCAGCTCCGCCTGATCCTCGCCCCGGTTGACAAAATGTGTCTGGATGGCGTAACGGTCGTAGCGTTTGCCGTCGCGGCCCGATATTTCGCCCCTGTCAAAATAGGTGATTCCCTTTTCGTTTCTGCGCTGCTCTTCCAAATTGCGAGACGCGATAATGCCCATGCTGTCCCTCCGCTCAAAAATACAGGAAATAATGTACAACTTGCGGGTGCATAAGTCAAATCAGCCTCTGCCGCGTTTCTGCTGACGGAGGGGCGCTTGGAGCGCCCCACTTTGCAGCGCGAAGCTGCGCTTGATCTCAAGCAGGCTGCGCAGATCCTGCATCGCCGCGTACAATAGCGCGCGGTCTTCAAATTCCTTGCGGTCTTTAGGCAGCGGAAGCTTGTCATACACATGGTCGATTCTGTCCAGCGTCAGCAGCATCGGCTCCGCGGTGTTCTCCTCACTGAAGCCGTCGGCTACGCTTTTTAGAAAATCGCCAAGCAGAAAATTGGTGCCATGGCTTTGAACCGTTCGGTTCAGATTCTGCCACATGCGGCGAAGAAAAGCGGCCTGCCTTGTGCGCATCTGGAAGTAGGCGGCGGAATACAGTCCATCCGATTCCGGGTGGTTGTCGCTTTCCATCAGCGCGGCCCCCTCAAAGGCTTTGAGGTTTTCATCAAGCCTTGAAAAGTCGGCTTCCATTTCATCGCTATAGCTGTTTTCCGGCGGATGAGCGGTTCTTTCCGCCATGGCGTGCAGAATCTTTCTGAACGATTTTTCGATCTGGAAGC
>CAYZTQ010000005.1:0-40978 GCA_964481445.1 uncultured Christensenella sp.
GCCGCGCGGTCAGCGAGAACTGCAAATGGCGCATCCGCAGCCGCTTCAAGAAGGGCGAGCTGGTCAACTTCCACTTCATGTACAGCTACCGGATGCACAGAGGAAAGGTGACTGTCGCGCCGGAAGAGGCCGCCGTGGTCGCCTGGATCTTTGACGCCTATCTGGACGGCCTGGGCTGTGAGGCCATTGCCGCGGCGCTCCGGCAGCAGGACACCCCCACCCTCAAGGGCGGCGCCTGGACCGCCAACCGCGTCATGCGCATGCTCAAGAACGAGAAGTACGCCGGGAACGCGCTCCTGCAAAAGCGCTATGTCACAGACCACATCACCAAGAAGCAGGTGCGCAACCAGGGCCAGCTGCCCCGCTACTTTGCCGAGGCTACGCACCCTGGGATCGTCACCCCGGAGACCTTTGAAAAGGCCCAGCAGCTCATCGAGCGCAACCGGCTCAAGAACAACATCGCCTTCAAGCCACCCATCTCCCAACCACTATCGGGCAAGGTCCTCTGCAGGAACTGCGGCAAGCCTTTCTCCCGGGTCATGCGCGGCGGCCAGCCCAAGTGGCAGTGCGCTACCTACCTGCGCAAGGGCCGCGACGCCTGCCCGGCCAGGCAGGTCCCAGAGCAGGTGCTGCTCGCCTTCATCTGCGACTCCTTGGGCTGGCAGCGCTTTGACGCCCAGGCCTTCCAGGCGCAGGTCGCGGCCATTCATGTGACCTCGCCTTCCACTCTGCAACTGGTGCTAGCGGATGGCCAAGTGTTTGAGACCGCTTGGCAGAACCGCTCCCGCAGCGAGAGCTGGACCGCTGAAATGAAGCAAGAAGCCCGTGAACGCAACCTCAGGAAAGGAAACACCGCATGCAAACAACCCGCGTGACCCTCATCCCGCCCACCATGAGCCTGCACACCGCTGCGCCCCTGTCCAAGACCGCTGTGCGCCGGGTCTGCGGCTATGCCCGCGTGTCCACGGACAATGAGGAACAGTTGGGCAGCTATGAGGCGCAGATGGCCTACTACACCCAGTTCATCCAGGAGCACGAGGGCTGGGCCTTTGTCGGGCTCTACAGCGATGAGGGCGTCTCCGGCACCAGCATCCGCAAGCGCAAGGGCTTTCAGAAGATGATCGCCGATGCCCTGGAGGGGAAGATTGACCTCATCGTCACCAAGTCCATCTCGCGCTTTGCCAGGAACACCGTCGACTCCATCTCAACCATCCGCGAGCTCAAGGCCAGGGGCGTTGAGGTCTACTTCGAGAAGGATGGCCTCTGGACCTTTGACCCCAGCGCTGAACTCACCATCTCCATCCTCAGCTCCATCGCCCAGGAGGAGAGCCGCAACCTCAGCCAAAACGTGACCTGGGGCCAGCGCGCGCGCTTCGCCGAGGGCAAGGTCAGCATGGCCTACAAGAACTTCCTGGGCTTTGAGCGTGGCGAGAATGGTCAACCGGTTATCAACGAAGAGCAGGCCGCGCTCGTTCGGCGCATTTATGCCATGTTCATTGATGGGAAGACCGTGTCCGCCATTGCCAAGGCGCTCACTGCGGACAATGTGCCCACCCCCGGCGGCAGGAAGGTCTGGCAGCCCAGCGTGATCGAGAGCATCCTCACCAACGAGAAGTACAAGGGCGACGCCCTGCTGCAGAAGACCTACTGCGCGGACTTCCTGACCAAGAAGATGAAGAAGAACCAGGGCGAGGTGCCCCAGTACTATGTGGAGGGCAGCCACCCGGCCATCGTCAGCCCGGAGCTGTTCGACCTTGTGCAGTGGGAACTGAGGCGCCGGAAGGGCATGGGCAGCATCCCCAGCACCAGCTGCTTTGCCGGGCGCATTGTCTGCGGGGACTGCGGCAGCGTCTACGGCAGCAAGGTCTGGCACAGCACCAGCAAGTACCGCCGCGTCATCTGGCAGTGCAATGGCAAGTTCAAGGGCGAGAAAAAGTGCTCGACACCACACTTGTATGAGAAAGACCTCCAGCAGGCCTTCGTCCGCTTCGTGAACGAGCTGATCGCTGACCGTGAGGAGATCTTGGCAGGGCTGCGGGAAGCTCTGGATGCCATTACCGACAACACCGTTCTGGAGCGGGAGCGCGATGCCCTGCAGGCTGAGTGCGAGGTCGTCATGGAGCTCATGCGCAAGATGGTCCAGGAGAACGCGCGCACTGCCCAGGACCAGAGCAACTACACCGCCCGGTACGCCAGCATGACCCAGCGCTATGACAAGGCAAACCAGAAGCTGGCCGAGGTTGAGAAGGACATCACAGCCCGCAGCGCCAAGAGGCAGGAGCTCGAGGCATTCATGCGGGAGTTGGGCAGTCGGAGTGAGCTTTTGACCTGTTTTGACGTGAGCTTGTGGCTGGGCATGGTGCATCAGGTCAGGGTTACGGGGACTGGGGAGTATGAGTTTGTGTTGAAAGGTGGATATGAGTTTCAATCAGCAATAGCGTGAATCGCTTTTTGTAGGATGTTAAGATATGTGGCTATATGATTGAGTTCCGCAAACTATGAAGATTCTCAGCCTCTGGGCAATTCTACCTCATATACGCTCTGAAAGTTTCTTCCAGGGTCTCGCATTTTTTAGGTTACCCCTATCAGTAGGCCGCCTACACCTATCATTGTGATCCGCTTTAGTCATAGCTTTTCATTGTGGCTTCATCATCTTGAAAAAGAGCGCTCGCAAGCTGCCGCATATTCATTCTATCCCAATAAGGCAATTTACTGTGTTCCTTGAGGTATTTCAGGGGGATGGGATGGGTGCCGACAACCACGGGAATCTTGTATCGGCTCTCGATAAACGCCTTGAAATCATTGATGCGCGGGCAGGGAGGGTACCCGACGACCAGGCCTGTCGCCAGATGAATGGCTTCAGCGCCATTTTTGATCATCTCTTCCGGCACATATTCGATATTTCCGCCCGGACACCCGCCGCAGTTTGAATAACCAACCAGTTCCACTTCCTCCTCCGGGGGATAGATGGAAAACGCGCCTGCCCGCTCCCTGAGCGCGCTGAGGCATTTCCCACCGCCGCAGCTTTGATACCGCCCGCAGATGATGATACCGACTTTTTTCATGTTGATGCTCCCCTTTTACAGAAATCCGATTTGTGAAAAATCAATTTTGCCTTCGCTGTCTGTGAGGTTTTCATTGGCATGGACATATTCAATTTTGCCCACAAACATTTCGTGCGAGCCTGTGATGATGGAGTCCACGACCGTACACTCGATGTTCACCGGGCAGTCAGTCAGGATGGAGGCCTTCACCTTGACGCCGTCCTGAAGCCTGACCCCCATCCTGGCCAGCTTGTCTTCATCCCGCCTGCTGTGGCTGCCCAGATAGTCAAAGGTCTCCCGAAAGCTACTGGAGACCAGGTTGACGACAAAACACCCGGATTCCTTGATCATTTGATGGGAATACCTTGACGGGGTGATCCCCACCATGACCATGGGTGGGTCATAGCTGCAGTTGCAGCAATACCCCACCGCCAGCGCGTTATCCTCCCCGTTCAGCCCTCTGCAGGATACCAGGACCGAAGGCGAAGGCTTCAGGCAGGCACTGATTTTTGCCCCTCGTTTTTGGACCGCCCCCTTGTCCCTATCGCTTGGTGAACCCATTGTATACCCTCCCTCATTTTTTCCTGATCAGAAGGACCTCCCGTCACACAATCAATCAGTCTTCCCGGAAATTTTGATGTAGTAGTTTTCAATCGCCTTCTTCAGCGCAGTTGCGCCAAGAACGGAGCAATGCAGCTTATTTTCAGGCAATCCCCCGAGCGCTTCAGCTATATCTTCATTTGTGAGCATCAGTGCTTCTTCCAGAGACTTTCCCTTTGCGAGTTCTGTTGTCATGCTGCTTGTCGCAATGGCTGCAACACAGCCAAATACCAGAAAGCTGATTTCTGCAATCCGGTTGTCCTCCACCTTGATAAAAATTGTGAGGGAATCCCCGCAGCCTGGATCTCCACATGATCCTTCCGCGTCAGCATCACGCATTCTTCTGGCATTTCTAGGACACAAAAAGTGATCAATAACCTTGTCCGAAAATGACTCACAGAACATTTTGTCCCCACCTTCATATCTCCACAATATTCCCTAAACTGTGACATTGTAATCTCTCCTCAGGTTGTCACAATTCCGGGATCATACATTGAGAAATCATATTGGTTGTTTGCTGCCGGAAAACTGAATGTATTCATGGCTTATCAGTCGGTTGCCTTAAATTACTTCTGTTCGTGTCTCTAAAACAAATTCCTTACGATATCCAAGCCCGCAACAAAGGAGCCGATGGAGCTTCCGATATTGGCCATGATGACAATCAGCAGGACCTTGAGAAAGCGGTTTTTGAGAAAGTATTTCACCTGGAAGATATCCCTGGGGATGTTATTGATGTCCTGAACGGTCGGTTTCCTGATCGTTGCTTCAACAATGCCGGTCACCCACCCGCAGGCAATCAGTGGGTTTAGAGAGGTGAACGGCGCTGCGACAAGGGAAGTCAAGATACTCAGGGGGTGCCCAAAGGACAGGGCAGTAAACGCGGCTGCCAGCAGCCCGTTCCAAAGTACCCACGACGACAGCTGCTGCATTCCTGTTTCAATATTCATCATGAAACTGTAGATGATCAGCCCGGCGATCAGCATGGGGATCGCCCAGGCAATGACGCGGGAAGCAGAATTCCTGGGCGGCACAGCTGAAAGCGCGGCAATATCCTGCGTTTTGAATATCTCTTCCTTCACTCCGGGAACATGCGCCCCGCCAAGTACAGCCACAACCTTCCTGCCAGGCGCTTCTTTGATTTTGTGTGCAATATACTGATCGCGTTCACTGATGAGAATATCCGCAATTTTGGGAAACTGCGCGCGCACCTGGGCTGTGACTGACGCCAGTACATCCGTCTTTAAAAGTTTGCTGACATCCGCGTTTGACATATCCTTGTCATCGTCACTGGACAGCAGCAGTTCAAACAGCAGCTTGCCTTTGTCCCATAAGTTCAATTTGCGCCAGATGCGGGTAAACGTTGTCTTGATGCTGCGGTCCGCCAGAACCAACTGCGCGCCTGTCTCTTTCGCGCTGTTGATGCCTTCAAGCATTTCCTGCCCGGCTATGGTGTCCAGCCCTTTGGCAATCCTCTTCTGATAAGACCCCAAAATCAGGTTGGCCAGCAGAAAACCAACTTTCTTTGACCTGATGACCTGAATGATGTCTGTGTTTTCCCACGCCCTGGGATTCTGTATGCTTTGATAGCGTTCTTCATCAAGCTCAACACAAACGCTGTCAGGCTGTTCCTCATGGATCACCTTTTTGATCAGGTCAGCGCTTTGCTTCAATACATGGGCAGTCGCAACCAGAATGATTTCTCTTCCCTGGTAATCCAGTCTTACAAGATGATCTTCCATGGCGTCTGCCTTTCATGGTTATTCAATCATTAACCCGCCTTTTGCTGTCAATTATGGCACATCCAAACGGTACAGGTCTGCATTTGGTTGATTGTCTGCAGCCATTGCTTTTCGAAAAGCCAGATTTCTGCAGCGTCGCGTGAACCTGATTTTTCTCTGCTGATCAATTCAAGTGCCAGCGCCTTTATTTGCTGACACATACTGCAATACACAAGGCAGCACCGGGCATAAAACAGCATGATGTCCCGCTTGGCTGCTTTTCAATTCTTCGCCTTGCTGTTCGCGCCGAGCGGGGCAGCCCATTAGCGGGATGAATTCATGAAACTGCCAAACGTCCTTCAATCGTCTTCTCTTTTTGATAGTTCCATGTCCAGCATATGGAGACCCCTGCCTGTTTTACCACCAATGCGTTCGAACCTGTCAATGAGATTCTGTGCGTTGGTTTCCTCTTCTCCCTGTTCCTGAATGAACCATTTGAGGAATTCGGCGGTCAGATGGTCATGCATATCCAGCGCCTTTTCATATATTTGATAGATCGATGCTGTAATATACTGCTCATGCTTCAGCCCGGCATACAGCGGGTCTCCGATTTCCCTGAAAGATTTATCCGGTTCTTCAATAGCGCTCAAGGTTACTCTTTGGCCGGCTTCAATCAGAAAATTACGGATTTTCATTGCATGTTCATACTCTTCGCCGGCTTGAACCATATACCAATGCGCGAATCCGGAGAAATTCTTCTCCTCATAAAAGTTTGCAAATTCCATATAGAGATACCCGGAGTGTAATTCCTTGTTGATTTGTTCAACAAGCATCTTTGCAATTTCATTTTTGATCATGACAATTCCCCTCCCTTTTTTATAGCGAAATATTTCGCTTAGCCGTACTAGTCCAAAACAGCGATGGCTTTAATCTCCAATAACTACTGCTTTTACGCAAATCCAGCCCTAACATCAGCAGTTTCTGACTTGCCTGGCCCGTCAATGCAGATGCTCCCGGCAGACATCCCC
This sequence comes from uncultured Christensenella sp., assembly GCA_964481445.1. Lineage (GTDB taxonomy): Bacteria > Bacillota > Clostridia > Christensenellales > Aristaeellaceae > UBA1038. Next base: position 6,391 of record CAYZTQ010000005.1, read on the forward strand.
TGATGAACTCAATTCGCCACGGCTATATGCTTCCGCCGCTGCCAGGGCGTCCCCCTGAGCGCCTGTAACAACCTTGATGTTTCTGCTGTTGAATATTTCTACGGCTCCGCCGCCCATGCCGCCCGCGATGATGACTTCAACGCCTTTGTCTCCCAAAAAGTTCGGGAGAAATCCTGGCTTATGCCCGGGGTTAGGAATGAATGATGCCTCCCCGCTGTGAGAATCATAGATCAGAAAGGTCTCACAGTGCCCGAAGTGTTCCGCTACCCTGCCTTCAACCGCCGCAACCGCAATTTTCATCCCCTTGTCCCTCCCATATTCTTGATGATATCAACTGCCGGCGTGAGCCAGCCGTTTTTCAAGTCTTCTACCTTCCCACTGTCGCAGGCCTTTGCGATTGCCGGGTCCACCGGCAGCCTGCCCAGCAGGGGCAGTCCATGCTCCTGCGCGACCGCGGATGCCCTGCTTTCTCCAAAGAGACTGTACTGCTTGCCGTTGTCTGGACAAATAAAGTAGGAGTAGTTCTCTACAAGCCCCAGGATGGGAATGTCCATCATCCGCGCCATCTTGACCGCCTTGCCCACAATCATGCCCACCAGTTCCTGGGGCGAGGTCACTACGATGATGCCGTCCAGCGGCAGGGACTGGAACACGGTCAGCGGGACATCACCGGTTCCCGGGGGCATATCAATGAACATCACATCCACGTCGTCCCAGAACACATCGCTGAAAAACTGCTTGACGGTGCCGCCCAGAATGGGGCCGCGCCAAATCACCGGGTCAGAATCATTTTCAAGCAGCATGTTTACTGAAATAATCTGGATACCCTCCCGGCTTTCACAAGGCAGGATGTGCAGACCGTCGCCCCTGGCTTTCCCCTTGATGCCGAACGCCCTGGGAATGGAAGGCCCGGTGATGTCAGCGTCCAGGATCGCGGTTCGCAAGCCTGACTGGTTGGCGCTGACGGCCAGCAGACTGGTCACCAGGGATTTGCCCACGCCGCCCTTACCGCTGACAATCCCGATGACTTTACCGACCCGGCTTTCCGCGTTCAGATGCGCTTTCAGGTCCGGCGGCGCTTTCCTGTCCGCACAACTTTGGCTGCAGCTTTCGCAGTTGTTGTCACATTGTTCGCTCATTCGCTTGACTTCTCCTTCATTTATAACGTGAGGGTTTGCCCCCCGGAAACATAATGAATCTGCTCCCCGAGCATCTTCCTCAAATCCTCATACGCGGCAATACCAGTGCAGTGGCAGGTATGGTACTGCGCTTCTGTTCTCTCCAGATAATTGGCGACCCCTTTCAGTAACCTGTCCTCCGCTTTGCCAGTGGTATGCGAGTGGAGGTGGAAGCCCCCGATGACCATGTCCGCCGCTCGGCCTGTCTTCTCTCTGTAGTCCCTGAGGATGTTGACAATGCCGTGGTGCGAGCAGCCGGTTAACAGAAGGGTTTTCCCATTCTCGGTGAACTCAGCGACTTGCTCGTGGACAAAGGCGTCTGGGAGCAGCTTTTCCCCTTCCTGGATCATCAGGCTGCGGTTGGTCTCCGGAATAGGTTCCGATAGCCGGATATCAGAGAACAGGATGACGCCCTCGGCAATTCTCATTTGATCGTGTGTAAACACCAGCCGGGAATGCCCACTGAGTCCCTGCGGAATCCCAATGTACTCGATCTCCCCGCCTGCACGGATGGCAAACAACTGCGAGAACGCCTCTTCCCGCAGGTAGACTTTGGCGAGGTTATTGATGCGCAGAAAGGCCTCGATGCCCCCGCCATGGTCGTAGTGGCCGTGGGACAGGATGAGGTGCGTGACTTTAGACAGATTCACGCCCAGCTTCTCAGCGTTTTGGATGAACAGCTCCCCACACCCGGTGTCGAAGAGAATGACGGCTTGCTGCATTTCCACCAGAATGCTCAGCCCATGTTCGCTCCCAAGGGTCGCATTCGCAGCCGTGTTTTCCGCCAGAACCGTGATTTTCATCCGGATTTCTCCCTTCATGCCTGTCTTGATGGGCATTCCCTCTCGCGGTCATTTGATCAGAAGCAGCATCAGTGCCAGTGTGATACCGGCAAAAAATGAGACAACGGAATGCCCCTTCTCATGCGCGCCCGCCTCCGGCAAAAGGTGGGAGGCCGAAACATAGATGAGCACACCGGATGCAAAACCCAGCGCAAGACCCAGCAGGGAATCGCTCACCCGGGAAATGGCGGGATAGGCGATCAGCGCGCCGATGGGGGTGGTCAGCGCGGCGGCAAAGAAGGCGTATAATGCCGCCTTTTTAGAGGAGATGCCGGACTTGAGCAGCATGGAGAATGTGACCACGCTTTCGGCGAACTCGTGCGCCACCAATCCCAGGCCTGTGAGCACCCCCGTCATCGTGCTGACGGAGAAGGTGACAGTGTAGATGACCCCGTCCAGCAGGGAGTGGATCAGAATGCCCTGGATGGCGGTGATTCCGAATGCCAGTTCCTTCGTCCTGGTGCGCTTTTTGATGAGCCTGTTGCTCATGAACATGAACACAAAGCCTATCAATGCCGCGATGCCGGCAGAGCTGTTCTTCGCAACCGCGTTGGGAAACGCCATGATGAGCGGCGAAGCGATCAACATGCCTGCCGCGAAGCACATGAAGTATTCCAGAACCTTCATCGCCCAGCGGCTGTTTTTCCAGATGACGTAAATCCCTACGCTGTTGACCAGCATTGCCCCTAAGGCAAACAACAGGATCCAGAGGAAGGTATTCTGATCGCTCAACATATGGTCCTCATTTAGGGATTGATTTGCCTTGTACCAAACAGCTCAGGCACTGGTCTGCCCATTTTTCAGCAAGGAAAGGATATTGCGGTAGATTTCCCTGACGGCTTTCCCGCTGGGGCAGGGAATGTCCGCAATGGACTGCCTGCGGTTCGCCGCTTCGATGGCCAACGGGTCAAAGGGGATGACGCCTGCGAAAATGATGTTTTCCCTTTCGCAATAGCGCCGGATCTGCTCGGTCTTTTCCGAGTTGATGTTTGCTTTGTTGACACATACGGCGATCCTGACGCCAAAGCCGCGCGCTGTCTTCACAATACGCTCCAGGTCACTGATGCCCGACAGCGAGGGCTCCGCAACAATCAGTGTGACATCCGCTCCGCTGAGGGTCGCGATGACCGGGCAGCCGATGCCCGGAGAGCCGTCGACGATGGCAAGGGGGATGTCCTGATTCACCGCTTCATTCATCCGCTTCTTCACCTGGCTGACCAGCAACCCGGAGGTGCCCGCGCCGGTTCGAAGCTGCGCGGTCGAAAACACCCTGTCCTCCTGTGTGTACAGCGTCATGGTCCCGGCTTCGTGAGGTTTCATGCTGATGGCATCCGTCGGACAAACCAGCATACATACGCCGCAGCCCTCACAGGCATAGGGATCGACCCGGTGGGGCGCACCGGGGATGATCGCACCGAAGCGGCAGTTCATTTGGCACACGCCGCAGGCCGTGCAAAGCGCAGGGTCGATGTCCGCCAGCGGCAGCCCGTAATACGGCGCTGATTCGCTTGAAGAATAACGGTTGTTTACCAGATGGAGATTGGGCGCGTCCACGTCGCAGTCCGCACAGGCACGGGCGCCTGACAGGCGGATCAAGGCGCTGGCCACCGTCGTTTTGCCGGTGCCGCCTTTGCCGCTAAGGATGACCAGCTGCCGCATCGGGAACCTCCGTTTCAATCTCCAGAAGAAGCTCCCGGAACAGCATCCGGTATCGCTCGCTTTCCAACACAGCGATATTCGCGTTGGAGTTGAGCAGGCCAAGCTCCTCGTCAAAGGGGATTTGGGCCAGGATAGGGATTCCTTCCGCGCGGCAGTAGTCAAGCGACGGATCGTCTCCCGGCAGGCACTTGTTGAGCACGGCGCCGCAGGGCTTCTCATGCAGCCGCACGAGTTCATGCACCATCTTCAGATTGTGTGCGCCAAAAAGTGTTGGCTCAGCCACCAGCACACAGTAATCCGCGTCCCGGATGCTTTCAGACACCATGCAGGAACTGCCCGGCGGACAATCAACAAAGATGTACTCCCCGACGCCGCTGTTTTTCATTTCCAGCAGCGCCTTGATGATGGGCACACCGGATGCCTCACCTGGGTTTAGGAATCCCGACAGCACACGCACTCGCCCGGACATCCCGTCCCTGATTTCACCGATGTTCCGGTGAACCTCGCTGAGCGCGTGATTCGGACACACCATCACGCAGCCGCCGCAGGCATGGCAAAGCTCATCAAATACCAGTAAGGACCCATTTGCCCAGGCCAGTGCGTGAAATGCGCAGAAGTCCACGCACTTGCGGCATCCCTCACATCTCGCGGGGTCAACCCGGGGCAGGGGTACATCGACCTTTTGCACATGGAGAAGTTGAGGCTTGAAGTAGAGGTGGCCGTTTGGCTCCTCCGCGTCACAGTCCACGTACGTTGACGGTGCAGAAACGCAGGCCAGGTTCACCGACACGAGGGTTTTGCCAGTGCCGCCCTTGCCGCTGAGTACCGCAATCGTTTTTCTTCCCATTCTCTCAGTGCTTGTGAAACCCCTCGTGGATTTCGGAAAGTTCTGTCAGCTCGCCCCGCAGAAATCGTTTGATATTTTCCGACGCGCTCACGCCCGGCTGCGTTTTGTACAGTTTGACCCCTGCCGCCAGCAGAACCTTGGCCGCGTTGCCGCCGCACTGCGGTGTCAGCAGGATCTTTGCCCCGCTGTCAACCACGGTCTGCGCGGCCCGGATGCCTGCGCCGCCCGCGCTTTGTGCGGCATCATTATTCAGGATGTCTGTGGTCCCTTGATCATCATCGTAAACCAGAAAGCCTGCTGCGCGCCCGAAAGACGCGGATACGGCTGTGTCCTTTCCCGAACCTTCCACCGGTACAGCAATCTTCATGTTTCTTCCTCCCCTGGTGCGGTATCCTGCGGCTCTTCCCTTTTCCAACCGCCTCGGTGGCGGTTGCAGGCGCCGCGCCTGCAAGCTTCACTGTCCCAATTGTCGCCATACAATTGGTATACGCCCCCGCTGATTGTCAGCGGCAAACAATCCACCAGGGCGCGCGCGATCTTTTTGCGCGCCTGGTCGTAGATTGCCTGCACCGTGGTGCGCGCGACACCCATCTGAACCGCGCATTCCTCCTGGGTGAAGTTCATGTAATCGATGAGCCGGATGGTTTCAAACTCATCCACTGTCATCATCACCTCTTCCCGCATGCCGGCACGTTGACCAAGCGGGCCAAAGCGATTGTTGCGGGGCAGGCAGCAGACATTGCGCCCCTTCATGGGTCTGGGCATGTTCTCACCTCGATTTCCGCTCAGGCCCGGTTATAGGATTCCAACCATAATCGGAAGCCTGAGCACGGTATGATGGAATTCTGCCCCATGAGCTTGGGACAGACGGGGCGGCGGCATACACCGCCCCGCATTCCTGCTTTGTATTATAGCATTTCAAGTCGTTTGTCGATCGCTTCCAGCCGGGCTTGCAGATAGTCCTTCTGGTCTTGGAGTACCCCCTTCAAATCCACAGTGTCCATCTCGCGGACTGGCGCGTTCCAGGCCCTGAAGCCCGGCCCGTAGCCCCTGCCGTATCCAAGTCCGCATCCACGGCCGAAGCCCATCCCACGTCCGTAGATTCCGCCAGCAGCAATGCTGCCGTTGTTGCCGCAGGGGCCAAGGCCCCACCCGGTCTTCTTTCCCGCGCCTGCGGGTCCTGTTCCATCAAATCCTGGCATGTTGACCTCCTTTAGTCCTGCCTCTCAGCCTGCAAGGGCTGATCCTGAGATTGTAACTGGCATATGTCAGTTTCCAATCCCATCATAACAGGTTTCCGGCATATGTCAATATCCAGGAGAGAATATTTTTTAGAATATTTTGGAGACCATTTATCATGTGGGATTATTCAATGGGTTGCGAAGGGCTCCAAATGCATTCACTCGTCCATACGACTAATTCTGAATCTCTTTATTCGCAATCACTCAGGCCAGGTAACTGAGGGCAGCCAATGCAGCAACAGTGCCGTCCGCTGTGGCAGTGGTCAGTTGGCGGACTTGTTTTACGCGGCAGTCCCCGGCGACGAACACGCCCGGCGTTCCCGTCAGGCAGGTTTCGTCGGCGTCGACGTAGCCGTACTCGTTTAACGGGGCAACGCCGGCGAAAGGACCGTTCTCCGGCTCCAGGCCAATGGCAACGAAGAGACCATCGACGGAGACACGCAGTTCCTCCCCGGACGCCTCCTTGCGCACCATCACGTGTGAGAGGCCGCCATCCCCGCCGTGAATGGAGGTGACCTGTGCCCCGAAGATGCAGGAGACATTCTTTCGCCCCTGCAACGCCACGGCCAGCCTCTCCTCGCCGGTAAAAGAGTTCAGGTTTTGGATGACGGTCACCTGCTCGCAGATGTCGGCCAGAAAGATTGCTTCCTGCAGCGCTGTGTTGCCGCCGCCGACCATAGCGACCTTTTTTCCGCGGTAAAAGTCACCGTCGCACACCGCGCAGTAGCAGATGCCTTTGCCGGAGAGCTCCGCTTCGCCCGGTGCGCCGAGCATGCGGTGCTTCGCCCCCGCCGCGATAATCACGCTGCGGGCCTCGTATGAAGCGCCATCGTCCGTCCGCACGGCTTTATACGTACCTAAGTCCTCAACGCTGGTAACGGCCGCGATATCGAACTCCGCGCCAAGATTGATTACCTGGCCGAAGAGGCGGTCAGCGAAATCGCTGCCAGACATGCTGTCCGTGCCGGGGAAATTCTCCACTTTCGGGGAGTAGGCAATCTGCCCGCCAAAGGCGTTTTTCTCAAGCAGCAGGACGGACTTGCCCGCCCTTAGCGCGTAGAGCGCGGCGGTCATGCCAGCCGGGCCACCGCCAATGATCAGGATGTCATGCAAAGCTTGAACTCCTCTTCAAATCACGCAGTGACGGTCTGCGTCTGCAGGTAACGCTTGATGTCGGCAACACCCACATGCTGATGGACGGATTCACCCTGCACGACGGCCAGGGTAGGCGCTTGTTTGATGCCATATTGTATGGCTAGCTCCTTGTTCTCCACGGCGTACAGCTTCAGGTAGTCTGCACCTGCCTTGTCCAACAACATGGTGGCTGCGCGGCAGTTGGGGCAGGTCGCTGTGACGAACAGCAGCAGTTTGCCTCCTGTTGTCACTTCCATTTCTGGCGCTTTGGTGGCGGGGGAGGACACGGGATCCTCGGCAAAGTCGAACCCAGACAAAGTGGGGACGTACTCCCTGCGCTCCTTGAACTCCTGCGATTTTCCCGCATTCCAGTTCTGCACCGGGCGGTAATAACCCGTGATACGGCTGTATACCTCGGCCGGCTGGCCGCATTTCAAGCAGGTAAAATGCTCCCCGGCGAGGTAGCCGTGCTCTTTGCACACTGAATAGGTAGGCGAGAGGGTGTAGTAGGGCAGGGAGTAGTTCTCGGCAATCTTCCTGACCAGTGCGGCCGCAGCCTTCCAGTCGGGCAGCTTCTCGCCCAGGAAAGCATGGAAGACCGTGCCGGAGGTGTACTTGGTCTGCAAACCGTCCTGAATGTCCAGGGCAGAGAACACATCCTCCGTAAAGCCCACCGGCAGGTGGGAGGAATTGGTGTAGTAGGGGGTGCCGCCGTCCTGTGCCGCGGTGATGATGCCGGGAAAGCGCTTCACGTCGTGCTTGGCCAGCCGGTAGGCAGTCGACTCTGCCGGGGTAGCCTCCAGGTTGTACAGATCGCCATACTTCTCCTGGTAATCGCGCAGGCGATCCCGCATGTGGTCCAGTACCTCGGCCGTAAAACGCTGCGCCGCCTCGTGGGTCATATCCTGCCCGATCCAATTGGCGTTGAGCGCCGCCTCGTTCATGCCTACCAGGCCAATGGTGGAGAAATGGTTGTCGAAATTGCCCAAGTAATGCCGGGTATAGGGGTAGAGCCCCTCCTGGAGCAGTTTGGAGATGATGTCGCGCTTTACTTTCAGGGAGCGTGCGGAGATATCCATCATCCGGTCCAGGCGGCGGTAGAAATCCGCCTCGTCAGCCGCCAGGAAGGCGATGCGCGGCATGTTAATGGTGACCACGCCCATGGAACCGGTGGACTCACCGCTACCGAAGAAACCGCCGGACTTCTTGCGCAGCTCGCGCAGGTCCAGCCGCAGGCGGCAGCACATGCTGCGCACGTCGCTGGGCTCCATGTCGGAATTGATATAGTTGCTGAAGTAGGGCGTGCCGTACTTGCTGGTCATCTCGAACAGGAGACGGTTGTTCTCGGTTTCCGACCAGTCGAAGTCACGGGTGATGGAGTAGGTGGGGATGGGGTACTGGAAGCCGCGGCCGTCCGCGTCGCCTTCTATCATGATTTCGATGAAGGCCCGGTTGACCATGTCCATCTCGGGCTTGCAGTCCTTGTAGCAGTAGTCCTGCTCCACACCGCCCACAATGCAGGGCAGTTCCGCCAGGTCCGGCGGCACAGTCCAATCCAGCGTGATGTTGGAAAACGGCGCCTGTGTGCCCCAGCGGCTGGGCGTGTTCACCCCGAAAATGAAGGACTCGATCGCCTTCTTGACTTCTTCAAAGCTCAGACTGTCCGCCTTGACAAAGGGAGCAAGGTAAGTGTCAAAGGAGGAAAAGGCCTGCGCGCCTGCCCACTCATTTTGCATGATGCCCAGGAAGTTGACCATCTGGTTGCACAGGGTCGCCAGGTGTTTGGCGGGCTTGGAGCTGATCTTGCCGGGGATGCCGCCCAGGCCCTCTTTGATGAGCTGCTTGAGCGACCAGCCGGCGCAGTAGCCCGTCAACATGCTCAGGTCGTGCAGGTGGATGTCCGCGTTGCGGTGGGCATTGGCGATCTCCTCGTCGTAAATCTCACTGAGCCAGTAGTTGGCCGTGATGGCGCCTGAGTTTGAAAGGATAAGGCCGCCTACCGAGTAGGTGACGGTGCTATTCTCCTTCACGCGCCAGTCGGTCACATTGACATAGCTATTGACGATGTCGCGGTAGTCCAGGTAGGTGGACTTCATCTGGCGCAGTTTTTCACGCTGCTTGCGGTAGAGGATGTAGGCCTTGGCCACGTCGGCATACCCGGCCTGGGACAGCACGCTTTCCACGCTATCCTGGATGTCCTCAACGCTGATCAGCCCATTGCTGATCTTCTCGTTGAAGTCGGCGGTCACTTTCAATGCAAGGAAATCGATTACATTGTCTGTGTAGTGCCTCTCTACCGCATCAAACGCCTTTTTGATAGCGCCGGATATCTTAGCAATGTCAAATGCCGCCGTTTGCCCGTTGCGTTTCGTGACCTGGTACATCTCTTCGTCTCCTTTGACGTTATTCAAATGTTAAATGCCCCTGAGTTCAACTTCCTTGATATAAGGCCGGAGGCTGTCAGCCATAACCCGCATTTCGTCCTCCGCCACGGGGTGTAGGCCATTGCTTAATAGGTCTCCGGAATCGACGAAATGCTGGAGGAAGTAGCGCGGGGCGCCTTGCAGCCACCGGCCGATTTCCAGGACGTCTTCCAGGGTATGGAACTCCCGGACCAGGGTGGTGCGGAACTCGAAAGGAATACGCTCCCGCATCAGAAGCTCTGCGCTCTGAACCACCGCGTTCAGGTCCATTCCGGGCACACCAGCCGTTTCGGGATACTTCGCCAGGGTGTTCTTGATGTCCATCGCGGCGTAGTCCAGAAGACCTTCATCGATCAGCCGGCCCAACAGGTCCGGGTTGCTGCCGTTGGTGTCCAGTTTGACCACGTAGCCCAGCTCCTTGACCTCCCTGAGAAAGTCTGCCAAGCCCGCTTGCAGCAGGGGCTCCCCGCCGCTGACGCATACTCCGTCCAGCATCCCGACGCGTTTCCTAAGGAATGCGAGCACATCACCCTTGGATATCTCATCTCGCGACCGCTCCGGCAGCACTAACGCGGCGTTGTGACAGAAGGGGCAGCGGTAATTGCATCCAGGGGTAAACACTGAGCACGCCACTTTGCCTGGATAGTCCAGCAGGGTTAGTTTCTGCAAGCCGGCAATCTTCATCCTGGCATCTTCCTTCTCGCCAGCATAACCGGCACATATTGTGGTTGCCTTAGTGACTTACACAACATATAGTATTCCTTTCGTGCAGTCAAGGGCTTGGGCAATAACACTGCATCCAAATAATTCTGGTATGCGGAGTCCTTGTCCCTGAGAAACCAGACTGCGAGTATAAGCAACACGCCGGTGTGAGATAAAAAGAGAAGAAGGGCCCGGAAGCGGACCCTCCTTATCAGAACTAGGTTACGCTTTCTTTTCTCTCTTGAAGCACATAAACCAATCCAGGCAATACTTGTCTTCATCCTTGCTTTCCATACGCTCCTTGGCAGTGCCACAGGATCCGGCAGTGGGGATGATGACATCCTGCCCGGGGCGCCAATCAGCGGGAGTCGCCACTTTGTCTGCATCAGCCTTTTGCAGCGCCTGGATGATGCGCTTGATCTCATCGAAGTTGCGCCCGGTGGAAAGGGGATAATACAGGATCGTGCGGATTTTGCTCTCCGGATCAATCACGAACACAGCACGGACTGCCTGGGTATTGGACTGGCCGGGTTGCATCATTCCGTACTTGTTGGCGACTTCCATGCGGATGTCCTCGATGAGCGGGAACTTGACTTCCACATTCTTCATGCCCTTCCACTCCAGTTCCTGAATTCTGCGAAGCCAGGCAATGTGAGCGTACAGGGAGTCAACTGAGAGTCCAACCAGCTCTGTGTTCAAAGCTTTGAACTCATCCGCCATCGAGGCGAAAGTCATAAATTCGGTTGTGCAGACCGGGGTGAAATCCGCAGGGTGTGAAAACAGGATGACCCACTTTCCTTTGTAGTCCTCCGGAAAGTTGATGGTCCCCTGCGTTGTCACAGCCGTGAATGAAGGCGCCAGATCCCCGATGAGCGGCATGCGATTGTAGGTGACGGTGCTTGTGTTTTCCATAGTTTTTCTCCTTTCATTTCCGACATAAGTCGATTACGGTTTATATGTACCCTCTCCGTTTATTGTCTAAACCGTAATACCTGATGGAAATAATTGCACATCGCATACAAGGCTTAGCCGCGATTTCTCCGTTAGAAATTGCAGTTGCATATTCGGTTTTCGCGGCTTGTATTAGGCTTGAAGGACGAAGCCGCAATTAATAATTGTGCTGAACAGTAACCCAAATCAGCAGTTACATTTGCTCGATATCTGATTGGCTTGGTGAAGCAGAAGTGATGCAACCCCCTCCTCCAAAACGCAACCCCCTGGCGACCTCCGTGCGTTTGTATCAATTCTTTGCACTCAAAACAGACGGGAAGCGTTGATATTTCAGCGCTTCCCGGTTTTTGTTATCAGATTACGTCGATATGCTTGCCAGATGCAGGTAGACAAAAATTTCATAGTAGCTTATTTTGTTCTTAAATTCCTGAAGAAAAATAATGATCGGGATTCAGGGCTTGCACTTGCCGCAGCTTTCATAGCCCATGGCGATGGCGTCTTCCTTGGTGACCTCCTGGGGGTTTTTCATATTGGAACAGGTGGCTTTCTTATGGTATTTTGACCCGCTGCGCGGTATCCAGACCATCTGGGTATCGGCAGCAGGCTGAGGCAGGCTGTCAGACGATTTGTCTATCTGACTTTCAAGCCCGAAGAAAGCCATGGCTTCAATCTGCTTCATCCACAGATCCCGTTGGTCGGCAGGAAGAGACATCAGATATTTTTTAAAGGCTTCGATTTGCGTTTCTATTTTCTGGCTGCTGTTGATTTGCAGCTTGATGCCGGCAGCCAATGCCGCACCCGTCACCAGAAGAAGGGCGAGCACCGCTGTGAGCATGCGTCTGATGGAGCTATTCATCCTAACCTCCTGATTCTTTGCGGCTCAATGCCGCATGATCGGGGAAATGTCTTTCTCCAAGATTCTGCACAGGATTAACCAATTTACAAGTGATGATGAAAAACTGGATATTAGTATGAGAGAGAACCAGCCGGCCGCAGGGCCCGAAGCTTCGACCAAGACTGCCTTATCTTCAACTGATTCTCATAATATTATTATAGATTATTATATTGAAAATGTAAAGGATCTATTTGGCTGAGAATGATTTGAGAGTGTTTGGAAACAAGAAAGCAGCATTATTGGAAATGCAACAAAGGCTTTTGACTTGGTAATCTATAATACAAAATGCATACAGAAAAGGAAAAGAAAGGCATTAGGTTGGAAATGGAACTTGATGAAAATAAATGATGTCTTACTCTTAGACGGATATTTGAGAAAGTATGCTGAGGCATATTCTGCGCAAATAATGGAGACTTTTGTCTATAACATGTTTTTGACTTTTTAAGAAAAACGTTTTTCTTTCGATTTCTTCTTGATATAGAAACAATGAATGTAAATTTTTAATTTGGAAAGAAAAATCAGTCTGAATGGCTATAATACTATGAAGCAAGACCCTAATATACAAATGATGCTTGACAAACATAAAGAATCTAATTATAATAAATTTAAAATGAGAGAAAACGTTTAACCATTAGTCGTGACAATCGTTGTGAGTTGATTAAGTTGACTTTTGTATTTGAGAGATTGTCAACGGGTAAGGAGAGAGAAAATGCAGGGCACATCACTTGCGACGGGGAGCAGTTTGCTGAGGCGTATGCGAAAATGCTGGCAATTGTATGTGATTTTACTTCTCCCGATATTATGGTTATTGATTTTTAGTTACGGTCCAATGTATGGTGTTCTGCTCGCGTTTAAGAGATACAGCCCAAGACTGGGTATATGGAAAAGTCCGTGGGTAGGGATTACATATTTCAAACAGTTTTTCTCCTCCAAAATCAGCCTAAATATTATCTGGAATACTTTTGCCATTAGTATTTATTCTATCATTGCCGGGTTTCCTATCCCAATTCTATTGGCTATTTCTCTGACGGAAATTAAGGCGCAGTCATACAAACGCTTTGTGCAGATGGTTGTTTATGCTCCCTACTTTATTTCGACCATCGTGCTGGTTGGCATGATGATGCTTTTGCTTGAAGCAAGAGTCGGCATCATTAATCGTCTGATGGGCGTGTTAGGAATCAGTCCGGTCAATTTTATGGGACGGCCGGATTTGTTCAGAAGCGTATATGTTTGGTCGGGGGTTTGGCAGACAAGCGGGTACAGCTGCATTGTTTATATTGCTGCGCTGGCTGGTATCAGCCGCGAAGTGCAGGAAGCTGCTATTATCGACGGAGCCAGTAAGTTAAAGCGTATTATTCATGTGGATCTGCCCAGTATCAAGCCTACAATCACCATCATTCTGATACTGGGTTTCGGCTATACCATGTCGGTCGGTTTTGAAAAAGTTTTCCTGATGCAGAACAGCCTCAATACTTCTACCAGTGAAATCATATCCACCTATGTGTATAAGGTTGGCCTTCAATCCAATAATTATGGCTTGTCAACAGCCATCAGTCTGCTGAATTCGTTGATTAATCTGGCATTGCTTCTGATGGCCAATCTGGCAGCTCGAAGATTGGGAGAGACAAGTTTATGGTAATTGGCAGCCTTACAAAAGGGAGAATGCGTCTTTCATTCTCTGATAAAATACTAATGGGGTTTATCTATCTGTTTCTTTCGCTTGCCGCACTTGTGGTTTTCTATCCTCTGATATTTATACTATCCGCTTCATTCAGCGATGCTCGCATGGTATCTGCTGGACGTGTATGGTTGCTTCCCGTGCAGCCAACTATGCTGGCTTATGAGGCTGTGTTTAAGAACCCTCGTATTGTTACAAGCTTTTTCAATAGTATGTTCTATATGGTTGGCGGCACAATGGTCAATCTGGTGCTGACCATTTTGGCTGCGTACGCACTGTCAAGACCCAACCTGGTGGGGAAAAATCTGATTTCCGGATTGTTTGTTTTCACCATGTTGTTTTCCGGCGGCTTGATACCGACCTACCTCTTGATCAGCAGCCTCGGGCTGCTCAATACCAGACTAGTTATGCTGTTGTGTAGTGGCCTTTCAGTATGGAATGTTATTGTTACACGTACTTACTATCAATCCACGATTCCGGAAGAATTGCATGAAGCCGGACTTTTGGATGGCTGTGATGAGTTTAAGTTTATGGTGAAGGTTGCCATCCCACTTTCCGGGCCAATTATTGCGGTTATGGCGTTATACTATGGCGTAGGACACTGGAACTCATATTTCAATGCGATGCTTTATATCCGTAATGAAAACCTATATCCTCTGCAGATTGTGCTGCGAAATATCCTTGTGCTGCAGAATATGGATACTTCAATGATTAAGGATGCGGATGTGTTGCTGAGAATGCAGGGGCTGGCGGATTTGCTGAAATATTCTGTTAGCGTCGTGTCGACGGTACCTCTGCTAATCATATATCCATTTGTGCAAAGGTATTTTATCAAGGGGGTGATGGTGGGCGCTCTTAAAGGATAACCTCACCTGTTGTCATTGTGGAAAAGGAAAAAGAAGGGAGAAACTTGTGAAAAAATTACTATCATTCATTCTATGCGCTGCCTTGCTTCTATCCTCTGTTGGCATGGCACTTGCGGCCGAAGTAACCCCTAATGGAGAGTTTCCGGTTACCAATGAAAAGATCACCCTAAAGGTCTTTGCTCCGTCGATTCCCACCATCATTGATCTGGCTACCAATGAGTTTACCAAGCGCTATGAGGAACGTACCGGCGTACAAATCGAGTGGATTACCGCGCCGCAGGAATCGGCCGTTGATGTGCTGAACATGATGTTGGCAGGTAACGACTTGCCGGATATCATTCTGGGCGTACAGGTTGCTCCTGCGACCGAGGAACTCTATGGCACTGCGGAAAAAATGTTTGTCCCGCTCAATGACCTCATTGATAAATATGCTCCGAACTTCAAAGCGATTCTCGAAGCGCGCCCCGAGGTTCGGGCTCAGATTACTGCGCTTGATGGCAATATCTATTCCTTACCATCCATTCAGGATTGCTATCACTGCAGCTTTAGCCAGAAAATGTGGGTCAATGATGCATGGCTGGAAAAACTCAATTTGAAACAACCAACCACTACGGAAGAGTTTTATAACATGTTGGTTGCTTTCCGGGACAAGGATCCCAACGGTAACGGCAAGAAGGATGAAATTCCGCTCATTGGTGCCAAAGAAAACGAAGGCTGGTTCCAAAGCGTAACTGGGTTCATTCTCAATGCTTTTGTGTACGACAGCGGCGTGTATAATCCCATCAAGGACTATGTAACTAAAGATGGCAAAGTGGATACCTCCATCAACAAAGATGGTTACCGTGAAGGTCTGCGGTATCTGAATAAACTGTATGCTGAGAAGTTGATTTATCCTGATTCATTGACCATGAAATATGATCAAGTGAAGGCGCTGGCTTTGGCTGAAGAAGAGCTTGTTGGCGCTGCACCCGCAGGTCACTCTGCAATGTTCCTGGATATTGTAAGCAACCCGGAACGTTACCGCCATTATTGCGCCTTGGCTCCCCTTAAGGGGCCAGATGGAATACAGAACGTTACTCATTTCCCCTACTTTGCGGTGACATCGGGTGAATTCATCATCACTGAAAAGAACCCCTACCCAGAAATATCTATGCGATGGGCCGATGATTTTTATAGTTATGTGACCAGCATGGAACGTGCATGGGGTAAGGAAGGCGTTGCCTGGCGCAAGGCAGAAGAAGGAGAAGTGGGCCTGGACGGTGTGACTCCTGCCTTGTTTAAGACGTTGATTCCCTTTGATGAAGAGGCTCAGAACGATCATTGGAGTTGGCTGGGCATTGAGTATACCGACAACGTTCTCTGGAATGGTATCAACGTTACTACTCCCGACATGGATCTGTATTCGGCCGAAGGATTTGAAAAACTGCTGTGGGTGGAGACCGAAAACAAGTATGAACCCTATAAAACTGATGAATTCAGTGAATTGCCCGGTTTGCGTATGAACAGTGTTGATACCGACGAACTGACCATGCTGCAGATTCAGTTGAAGAATTATATCGAAGAAAGCCGTTCCCGCTTTGTCGTTGGAGATTTGAGCCTTGATAATGACTGGGAGAGCTATCTGCGAAATCTAAAAGACCTTGGACTTGATCGTTACTTAGAGCTGAAGCAGATTGCTTACGATGCAATGTTCAAAGATGTCAAGTAATGACGTTTAAAGAAAAAAGGAGGAAGAGTATGCGTAATTTCAAACGGGTTTCTTGTCTGCTGGCGCTTGTGTTGCTTGTGTCCATGAGTGGAGGCGCTCTGGCAGCAACAGAACTAAGCTTTTGGGACATGGCTTGGGGTGGCCCCAACAACTATGTACCGGTAGCTGAAAGGTTGGTTGAACAATTCAATACTGAGCATCCTGATATTCATGTGACCTATCAGCCTGTACAGTGGCAAAACTATTATCAAACTTTCCTGACTGCTGTTACCGGCGGAGCAGCTCCCGATGTGTCGACGGGCGCTTTCCCACAGGCTGTTCAGTATGCGGCCATGGATGAAATTCTGGATCTGAGTCCTATTCTTGAGAAGTGGAAGGCTGAGAATAACCCTGTTCTGAATGATTTCCTTCCTGATATTCTTGAAATGGAACGTTATGAGGGTGTGCTCGCGGGTATTCCTTGGAATGCTGATCCGCGTCAAATCTGGTATAACAAGGATGCCTTTGATCAAGCTGGTATTGAGAAAATGCCGACAACTTGGGATGAGTTCCTGGAAGTCTGCAAGATGATCAAGGAAAAGACCGACTTTATCCCCTTCAACTGGGCGGCTGCCCAACAGATGTCAACACACTTGTCCATCATGCTGCTGGCTCAGAATGGTACTGGCTGGGCGAACAAAGATGGTACCGGCTCCTTTGAAGATTTGGAGCCTGTCAAGGAAATGCTGGCCTTCATCGGCGAACTGTATAAGAATGAATATGTTGCTCCCGGCATTGCTGGCTATAAGACTGCTGATGCGGATATTTTGTTCTACTCCGAAAAGGTGGCCATGTACTTCTCATCACCTCTGAACGAAATTGATCAGTATCCCGGTCTTGAAGACAAGGTGTTTGCCATGCCCCCAATGGCAGGTCCCCGTGGCAAAGCGATGTCTTATGTCTGGCCCAACTATGTTATGGCTTTCAAACAAACCAAAAACCCCGATGCCGCCCGTACTTTCCTTGAGTGGTGGGTGCTGAACTGCCAGCCCTTGTACTTTGAAGGTGGCCTCAATTCCATGCCAGCCCGCCTGTCAACATTGGATAATGAGTTCTATGCCAAGAGGAAAATTGCTCAGGAAATCAAGAACGTCGTGCTGAAGGATTCGACTACGCCGGTTTATCCCGCGCCATTCCTATACTTGGCTTTCAACCAGATTGAAGGCGAGGAAATGCCCGGTAATGCCATGCAGGAAGTTCTAACTGGAAAAACAGACTTTGACCGCATTGCGCAGGATCTGCAAGCGAACATTCAACGTGCTTTTGATGAATACGCGCAGGAATAACCATCGTTGATAAGCCCCGCAAAACTGCCTGGTTTTCCGGGCAGTTTTGCGGGAACCCATATAATTGAAGCATTTGTATTTTAGCAGGAAGGCGATCAGTAATATGAAGGCGGTAACTCAGTCTCGGAGGAGAAGAGAGAATCAGAAATCTCTTTTGAATAACAAGACTTTGGGCTACAAGATGCTGACGCCCGCGTCTATGTTGATTTTCTTGGTCAGCATCTATCCCCTGATGAATGGTATTTTCTTGAGTTTCCAACAATATAATTTGCTTAAACCGAAGAAGAGGGGCTTCATCTGGTTTAAGAATTTCGACAGATTGTTCTCGGATAACGAGTTTTTTCAGTCCATTGCTTTTACCTTTATTTATACCATCAGCGTAGTGCTGATTGCTTACTGCTTTGGATTACTGCTGGCACTGCTTCTCAATCGCAATATTCGCTACCGCGGTATCTTCAGGGCATTGATTTTGATTCCCTGGATTATTTCGCCTGTGGTTGCTTCTACTAATTGGGCCTGGCTTCTAAATGATCAGATTGGATTTGTGAATACTATGCTGAAGAAAATGGGCCTGATCAGCGACAGCGTGCTGTTTCTTGCTTCGCCTGAGATAACGCGAAAGACTGTGATCATGACCGGGGCATGGAAGTCTTTTCCCTTTATGATGATCACTCTGCTTGCTGGGTTGCAGTCCATATCCTCAGACCTGTATGAAGCGGCCGAAATTGACGGCGCAAGTGTTATGCAGAGATTTATCCACATTACAATGCCTATGCTGTCCAGCGTGACCATGGTGTGCACAACACTGATGTTTATCTGGACTTTCAATAACATGGAAAATATTTATCTTCTCACAAGGGGAGGGCCTAATCAGGCGACTTTTGTCCTGCCGATATTGACTTATTTTACGGCCTTTATGCGCTCTGATATCGGTTATGCTTCCGCTATGGCGACCGTACTGCTTATTCTGCTGCTCTTCATGTCCACGGTTTATACGCGTCTGCTGAACAGAAAAGAAAACTGAGGGGTGATATACATGGGAAGAAGATCCTTCACTCAAAAAAGCAGGCGGGAGATGAGAGCGGATCGATGGACCTATGTTCTGCTGATTATGATGACCGCTCTCATCAATCTGCCTTTCCTACAGATGATTTTGACTTCGTTTAAAGACAAAAATGAGGCGATGACATCCACAGCCTTCCTTCCCTCTGCACCTACTGCTGAAAACTATATTACGGTTTTGTTCCATACAAGCTTTCTCAGTAATATTCTCAATAGCTTTTTTGTGGCAGGTGTTGTGACACTGCTTTGTATTTTGTTTTCAGTAATGGCAGGATACGCGATTTCGCGCTTTCGAGGCAAGGTGTTTAGTTTTTATACTACTTTAATGCTTCTGCTTCAGCTTTTCCCAGGGGTTCTGATGCTGATCCCGTTGTTTGTTATTTTTCGCAGCATGGGTATTATCAATACACATTTTGCTTTGATACTGGCCTATACCACGGGGAATCTGGCCTTTTCAATCTGGTTGATTAAGGGCTTTTTCGACTCTATCCCTATTGATATGGAGCAGGCCGGCATGATTGACGGGTGCTCACAGTTCCAGGCCTTCTGGAGGCTTGTATTGCCAATTTCCATGCCCGGCATCTCTACGGTGGCGATATTTACTTTTATCAACTCATGGGGAGAGTTCATGGTTGCCAGTGTTTTAATCAGATCCGCTGAACTGAATACGATCACACTGGGATTGCAGCAGTTTGTGATGCAGTATGGTACGGACTGGACGAGCCTGATGGCGGCTTCTACCATTTGTTCGCTGCCTACACTGGTCTTTCTACTGATTGCGCAGCGCTATCTGATTCAGGGGATGAGCGCCGGCTCTGTAAAGGGCTGAGACTGCTGCGGCGTAGAAAATATAGGATATTTCAAAGATGAGTTTGGAGATAACGATGAGCGATACCTATAGATTTCCAAGAACACAGGTAGAAGGATTAAGCCTTCCGCGTCTGATTGTCGGCAGTAATTGGTTTTTGGGCTGGAGCCATCGCAGCACAGCAATGGATCATATGATTACGCGTCGATTTGATACAATTAAACGCTTCCATCCAGTTTTTGATGCCTTTGCCGCCGCTGAAATCGACGCAGTCATGGGACCCTGCCATGTACGGCCGATTCTTGCGGAGAGCAAAGATGATTATGAGCAAAAGACGGGCAGAAAACTGATTCTGATTGATACTCCCATCATTAATGTTGATGACAGCCCAATTGCCCGAAAAGAGGCGGAGAAGGTTATCAGATACAGCGCGAAAATCGGGGCCAGTCTGTGCCTGATTCATCATAGCTCGGCCGAACAGCTTGTCAACAAAAACAGTCGCAGCATTGAACGTCTCGGCGATTATACGGATATGATCCGGCAGGCTGACATGATTCCCGGGCTTTCCGCTCATATGCCTGAATTGGTGACTTATTCTGATGAGCAGGGATATGATGTGCAGACCTATATTCAGATCTATAACTGTCTCGGTTTTCTGATGCAGGTGGAGGTGGAGACAGTTGCCTCGATTATTCATCATGCGAAGAAACCTGTCATTACCATCAAGCCGCTGGCAGCAGGCAGAACCACACCTTATGTCGGTTTGAACTTTGTATGGAATACTATACGTGATTGCGACATGGTGACTATCGGATGCTCCAGTGCGGAGGAAGCGATGGAGGATATTGAGATTTCACGGGCAGCTCTTGAGAGACGCTTTCCCGTCATCGAGAAGAGGCAGAGTCCCAATATGAAACAGGATGCTTTTGGCATCAACCATTCGAGGGAGAAGTGTCCATAAGTATTTCGAAATACAGTATATAAATAATTCGGAAAAACTGAAACAAATCAGGAGGAAGAATCCATGAAAATGAAAGCCATTGTAACCATCGGGCCCAGGAAAAGCGTGATCAAGGAGTTTGATATGCCGAGGATGGATGACGATTCGGTTATGATCAGGCTCAAATACTGCGGCGTGTGCCATTCCGAGCACTATGACTGGGCGCATGCCGAACAGGGCGGAACCTTTGGCCACGAGCCGATGGGCACGATCGTGAAAGTGGGCAAAAATGTCAAAGGTTTTGCCATCGGCGACCGTGTGAGCGGCCTGTGGGGCAGCACGCTGCCCGGCGCGGGCGGCATGGTGGAGTACGCGGTGGCCAATGTGGCGAAGAGTACCATCATCAAGCTGCCGGACAATCTGCGCGATGAGGATCTGATTGTGGAGCCCCTGTCCTGCATGCTGAGCGCCTGCAGCAAGGTGGTTGCTACTATGCCGGGGGCCAGAATCTGCGTTGTCGGCGCTGGCTATATGGGCTGCGGGTTCATCAGTCTGCTCAAGCTGCGCGGGTTTTATGTGGTTGCGGTCGACAAGCGCGAAAGCTCCCGAAAGGATGCGCTGACCTACGGCGCGGACGAAGTGTACAGCCCGGAAGAGGCGCTGGAAAAGTTTATCCGGAATGACCCGGAACATCCCAATTCTATCGAGGCGGGCTTTGAGGATGTGGCGGAATGGGGCGAGACCAACGAATCGCTGGACCTTGCCATCCATCTGACGAAGATGTGCGGCCGCCTCTATGTCGGCGCCTATCATACGGGCGGGAAGCGGCTGGTGGATATGCAGCAGCTCAACCTGAAGGCCATCACCATGTACAACACCCATCCGCGGGAAAGTTGGCTGAACGATACAGGCGCGCGCAATGCCGTCAGGTTGCTTGCCTCGGGCGAGTGGAAATACCGCGATATCCCCACGATGGTCTACCCGATGTCGATGTTTGACCGCGCGCAGGAGGAGATGGATACCAAGTACGGCCACCACATGAAATCGCTCATCAACATGGAAATGCCGGACGGCGAGCCGTATATGGCGAAGTAATACCGTACATCAAACACAATGAATCGGGCCCGCCGAACATCGGCGGGCCCTCAAGCCGTTGACAAACCAAGTTTGTCAACGGGAGGGGCACCGGCCATCCGCCTTTTCGCTTCGCTCTCCGGGCGGCGGATGGCAAGGAAACCCTTGCTACGCAAGGCTCACGGCCTCGCCGCGCATGTCGCCGAGGCCGATTGATAGCAGGAGGACTGCGGCCCTCCTGCACCACCCATGGGGTTTGTCAATAGTCTGCGGGCCCGCCGAACATCGGCGGGCCCTGTCTTACGCCTTGAAAAACCAGACGGGTTTCAGTCTATTTCATATCCTTGGTGACCAGCGCCACGGGAGCGCCGATGACGGGCTCGATGGGCTCGCCCTTCAGATATTTGAGGGCGTTCTCAACGCCCAGCTCGCCCATCAGCGCGGGCTGCTGCTGAATGGTGCCGTACATGGTGCCCTGCTCGATGGCGTCCAGCGCGACCTGCTCGGCGTCAAAGCCGATGATGATGATGTCGCTGCGGCCGGCCTGCTGCACAGCCTGCACGGCGCCGATGGCCATGTTGTCGTTGGCGCAGAAGACGGCCTGGATGTCGGGATGGGCGGTCAGCATGTTTTCCATGATGCCCAGCGCCTTGGTGGTATCCCAGTCACCGATCTGGCTGTCGGCCACCTTCACGGCATCGCCCGCGGCGGCGACGGCTTCCTCAAAGCCGGCGTGGCGGTCGTTGGCGGCGGAAGCGCCGGCCATGCCCTGGATCTCGGCCAGTACGCCCTTGCCGCCCAGCAGCTCGATTAACTTCTCGGTGGCGATGCGGCCGCCGTACACGTTGTCGGAGGCGATGTGGCTGATGACTTCGGCGCCGTTGACGCCGCGGTCAATCGAGATGACCTTCACCCCCTTGTCGATAGCCATCTGGGCCACGGCCGCCGCGGCGTCGCTGTCAACAGGGTTGTACAGCACGATGTTCGCGCCGGCGGAGAGCACATTTTCCATGTTCGTGACATCCTTGGCGGAGTCGTCTCCCGCGTTAAGCACGATAGCCTTGGCGCCCAGTTCTTTGGCCTTGGCTTCAATGGCCTTTTGCATGGTGGCGAAGAAGGTGTTGGAGGTGTTGGAAAGAAGCGCGCCGATGATGTATTCTTCCGCGAAAGCGGATACCACCGACAGGGAGAGGACCGCGACGAGTACGAGTGCCAGGATCTTTTTCATGTTACCCTCCTTGAAATTGGTTGGATATGCCATGGGGAAGCTTCCCCCTGCATCACTCAGTTTTTGGCGGTGCGGGCGTCCAGCAGCACCGCCAGCAGGATGACCGCGCCCTTGATGATGGTCTGGAAGTAGGAGTCGACGCCCATCAGGGTCTGGATGTTGTTGAGCATGCCGATGATCAGCGCGCCCACGATGGTGTACAACACCTTGCCTTCACCGCCGCGCAGCGAGGTGCCGCCGATGACGACCGCGGCGATGGCGTCCATCTCATAGCTGGAACCGGCTGTCGGCGTGGCGCTGGCCACCCTTGCGGTGATGATGATGCCCGCGATGCCCGCCATCAGGCCGCTGGCCGTGTAGGCGAGCAGCTTGGTCTTCACCACGTTGATGCCCGAGAGCAGCGAGGCCTCCTCATTGCCGCCGATGGCATACATGTGGCGGCCGAAGGCGGTATGGTTGAGCGTGTAGTACACCACGGCGTACACGGCGAACATGATGATGATGGGCACCGGCAGATAGCCGCCCAGCAGCGTGCTCTGCCCCAGCGTGTTGAAAAGGGGAGCCCCTGCGTAGCGCGTGCCCGCGATGGAGATGGCCGCGCCGCTGATCAATACCAGCGTGGCCCCGCGGAAGATGGAGAGGGTCGCCAGCGTGACAATCATGGGCTGCAGGCCGAACTTCGCGACGAAAAAGCCGTTAAACATTCCAGCGGCCAGCCCAATCATCAGGGCCGCCAGAACGGCCAGCGGGGCGGCCCAGGGGCTTTCCGGCATTTTAGAGATGATGACGGCGGACATTGCGCCCGCGAAGGCCAGCACCGAGCCGACCGAGATATCGATGCCGCCCAGCAGGATGGCGAAGTAGACGCCCGCGGCCAGGATGGCGTAGTGCGAAATCTGCTTTAAGATGTTGGTAAAGTTGTTGACGGTGAAAAAGCGGCTGCTCAGGCAGGCGAACACCGCCGCCGCGAACAGCAGGATGACCAGCGGGCGGTATTCGGTGAGCAGCAGCTTTGAGATTTTCCGGCCGCGCTCGCTGAAGCGGTTAAAAACACTCAGGCAATAAAAGCCAAGACCGGTCAGCGCAAGGCCCGCCGCGATCAGGGCATAGTTGTAGCGGAACAGCTGAAGCTTCCACGCGGGCGCGCCAGCCGCGCCTTCCAGCAGGGCCCGCTTCTCGGCGGAGGGGATGATCAGCACATTGTTGAAAGACTGGCTGACCGAGACCACAAGGCCGATCAGCGCAAACCCGAGAATTAAAAAGAGGATGGACAGTCCGAGTGCCTGCTGTTTTTTCATATGCTTTTCTCCCGCTGCGCCCGGCGCGAGGCGCCGGCAAATATCATTTCCATAATCGCTTCCTGCGTGGCTTCACCGCGGCTCAGCTCGCCCAGTTTGCGCCCCTCGTGCAGCACCATGACGCGGTCGGACATGCCGAGGATTTCCGGCATCTCGCTGGAGATCATCAGCACGGCCTTGCCGCGGGCTTTCAGATCGCCGATCAGGTGGTAGATTTCCTGCTTGGCGCCCACATCGATGCCGCGGGTGGGCTCGTCGAGGATGAGCACCTCGGGTTCGGTCATCATGGCTTTGGACAGCACGACCTTCTGCTGGTTGCCGCCCGAAAGGTTCTTGACCCGCTGGCGCATGGAAGGCGTTTTGATGTTGATTTTATCAATATATTCGCTGACCGCGGCCCGCTCCGCCTTCTGGCGGATGGCGCCGCGCTTCACAAAGCTTCGGAGGCTGGAAAGCGTCAGGTTCGACTTGACGTCCATGGTCATCACAAGGCCGTTGCGCTTGCGGTCTTCCGTCATATAGTAAAGCCCCTCTGAGATGGCGTGCTGCGGGCTGAGAGGCTGATAGGGCCTGCCGAGCAGCTCGGCGCTGCCGCCCTCAAGGGGGTGAAGGCCGTAAAGGGTCTGCGCCAGCTCGGTGCGCCCTGCCCCCACCAGCCCGGCGACGCCCAGCACCTCGCCTTTTTTAAGTTCGAAGGAAATATCGTGGAGATAGGCGTTTTTGAGGTGGCTGACACGCAGCGCGGTACCCTGCTGCGCGCTCCGGGTATAGGGGAACTGCTGGTCGAGCGGGCGGCCCACCATCATGCGGATCAGCCTGTCCATGTCCAGCTCGCCGACGGGCAGCTCGCCCATGAACTCGCCGTCCCGCAGCACGGTGGCGCGGTCGCAGATCTGGAAGATCTCTTCCAGCCGGTGGGAGATATAGACAATCGCCTTGCCCTGCGCCTTCAGCTGGCGGATGACGGCGAAGAGGCTGGATACCTCTTCGTCCGGCAGAGCGTCGGTGGGCTCGTCCATCACGATCACCTTGGCGTCCAGCAGCAGGGCCTTGGCAATCTCCACCATCTGCTGCTGGGCGATGGACAGCTCGCTGACCAGCTGCCGCGGGTCGATCTGCACGCGCATCCTGTCCAGCAGCTGCCGCGTGGCCCGTATCATGGCCGGCCGGTCGGTCGCGAGGCCCTTTTTCAGTTCGCGCCCCAGAAACACGTTTTCAAAGACCCGCATTTTGGGCACGAGGTTCAGCTCCTGATGGATGATGGCGATGCCGCCCTCCTGCGCCTGCCGGGCGTTCTGGAAGGCGATTTCACGCCCATCAAAAACAATGGTGCCGCTGTCGCGCTGATAAACCCCCGTCAGGATTTTCATCATCGTGGATTTGCCGGCCCCGTTTTCGCCCAGCAGCGCCATCACTTCGCCTTCATATACATTCAGCCCCGCGCCCTTGAGCGCCTGAACGCCCCCGAAAGCCTTGCTGATATTCTGAAGACACAAAATGAGCTTTCCCATAGCACCTCATAATCTGCTGATTGTTTACCATTTAAGACAAATTATAGCTTTCCGGCCCGTTTTGTCAAGGGTGAGCAGGCAATGGCGGTGCAAGGGAGGTGGAACGGGAAGGACGGCTCTTTGCCCGGGCAAACAAAAAACACGCCGCTGTGAGGCGGCGCGAAGAGAAAAAAATGAAACGGAGGGAGCGGCGGCAGGGGGAGTATGCCGTCAGGGCAGCGCGTTCAGCTCTTCCTCCTTCATGGTGATATGCCGCATTTGGATAAGCTCGCTGCTGCGCGGGCCGATGGCCGTGGTTACACCGTGCTGCTCATAGCTCATGTTCCATTTTTCGGCGGAGAAGCTCGCCCTGATCTGCAGGCCGGGTAGCAGCTGCTCCAGCTGCGAGGCAGTATAGAGGCTGTTGTCTGCCAGCAACAGCACGCGAAAATCCCGGCTCACAGCTTCTTCTAAGCGGGAGGCGTACCAGTCCCGGCCTTCCCACAGGCCGTGCGGCAGAAGGACGTCGCCGCCTGCCATATCGAAGGCATCGATCTCATCGCAGCTGCCGCATTCCTCATAGGCGGCGAGGTACAGGCCCGCGGGAGCGTTTTCCAGGGCAAAGGTGACGTCGTAGACGCCGAAATCTCCCGGCTGCTTTTGGATGCTGCCCTCGATCAGATACAGGCTGAAACGGCCGGCATCGTTGGGCAGATCCGCCAAAGCCTTCGGCAGTTCGGGCATCGGCTGATAGAGCCATTCCTTCAGCAGACTGCCCAGGGTCAGAGGCTTGCCGCCTGCGGAACCGCTGAACCGGCTGTCCGGGATATAGCGGAAAGGGGCGCAGGTCTTCGCTTCAAACGCCGCCCCGCCTTCGGGATAGCCCATGTCCATCCTGAGGCCGGCAAGGGGCAGGGTGATCGTCTCCTGCGTGCCGTCCTGCCTGGTGCGGGTGCAGGCGATGGTGAGGCTGCCGATTTCTTCCCCTTCTTCCAGCCTTAGATCCAGCGCGGCGCGGTTGAAGCCCGTTTTCTTGAGAAAGTGCAGACGGCCCGGGCCGATGCCGTCCTCCTCTTCCGCTGTCTCCCCGTCAAGGCCGTCGCTCCACACAATCAGCGGAACGGGAAGTCTGGCGCAGACCGCGCGGCCTGTGACGACGCGAAAATCGCTCAGCGTTTCCAGCGCGGCGCGGCTTTCCGTGGAGTCAAGGCGCAGCCAGATATTGAATTCCCGCCGCTGCGGCCCGCCGTCTTCTTCCCTCATATACTGCTCTCTGGTCTGGGCGTAATCCTGTATCATGGGCGCGTAGGATACGGCCCGCAGATCAAAGGGGCGGGTTTCGTCGCGCCAGGCAGCCCCCGACAGCGCCGCGCCCGGCACAAATCCGCACATCAGCTTCCCGCCGCAGTCCGTTTCCACATAGGCCCAGACCCCCATGCGCGCCATCACCCTGACCTGTGTGCCCGAGGGCAGAATCAGCAGCACATTCTGCCTGCCCAGCGGGTCGTCCGTCAGCTCTGCCCTTTCCCTGCAGACCATGATTTTTGAAAGCGGCAGCGCCTCATCCGCGCTCTCCATGCCCTCCACGTTTCTGAAGGCGTTGTCTGTCTCGATCCAGCCGAAGCGCAGGCGCGTATCATCCAGCCCGTATTGGATAAGCAGCCAGGTGCTGTCGACGCGCAGCTGCGTGCCGCTGATAAGCTCCTGCCACTCTACCGGCCCTTCCCGCCAGCCGAAGACCTGCACCCAGCCGTTGGTGGAGACGCGGCCGGATTTTTCATACTGCCTGCCCGGGCCGGTGAATACCTCATATTTCCGGCCGCGGGGCAGGGTGACCGCAAGCGGCCGCAGGCTGCCCTCCGGCAGGCGCGGCGCTTCTTCTGCAGAGAGGACAAGCGGCAGCATCAGGCAGAAAAGGATAAGCGGCAGGATGATCTTACGCGGCATACAAGGCTCCTTTCAGCTTCAGCATACGGGGGAAACGGACGGCTGTCTATTCAACGCGCGGCGGAGCCGTTTCCCTGCATCGGCCTGTCTTTTTTCGCGGAAATCAAACAAGATAAGCCGTATTGGTTCTGTATCGCTGCCTGCAAAGCGTTTAGAAGACGAAACCGAGCGCGGCGGCGCCCAGAACAATCAGCGGGGCGGGTACCCTTTTGCTGAGAAGCAGGGCGAGAAAGAGCACGGTCAGCGCATAGGTCACAGCTTCCCGCGGCAGCGCGGAGACCTGCCGGATGGCCGTCATGGCGATCAGCGCGGCGGCGGTCAGCGTGACGCCCGACAGGAAGAGACGCACCGCCGCGTTCCTTCGCAGCACGCGCCAGAGGGGGAACATGAAAAAGACCAGCAATATGCCCGGCAGGAAGATGCTTAGGCCGCCGATCAGCCCGGCCAGCGGGGCGAGGGGGCTGCCCGCCATGGCGCGGGCCGACACGAAAGCCGAGAAGCTGAAAAGCGGGCCGGGGATGGCCTGGTCAATGGCGTAGCCGGAGAGAAAGTCCGGCAGCGAGAGCAGCGACTGCGTCTCGATCAGATCCTGTATCATCAGGGGGATGACAATCTGCCCGCCGCCGATGACCGAATAGCCGTAGCGGTAGAAGGAAGTATAGAGGCTGAGCAGCGGCGCGTGGAAGGCGGCGCGCAGCGCCTCGTTGATGAGCGCCAGCGCGATGACGGCAATCAGCAGGCGAAAATCCGGCCGGAAGCCGCCGGCCAGAGGCTCGCTATGCAGGCGATCCCCACCCAAAAGCCGCGGCAGCAGGGCCGTCAGGCCGCCCAGCATCAACAGCGCCGGCACCACCCACATCGAGTAACCGACCAGCAGCAGGGAAAGCGCCAGCATCAGGGCATAGAGCAGAACATCCTTTTTTTCTTTCAGCACCTTTCTGCCGAGGCTGAAGGCGGCGAAGAGGATGAAGGCTACCGCCGCCGCGGGGAGATGCCGAAGCATGGGCTGCCAGCCGCTGTGCGCGCTCACCTGCGAAAAGAACAGGCCGATCAGGGTGAGCGCGATGATGGCGGGCAGCGCCCAGACAAGGAAGGTGAGCAGGGCAAGCAGCGGCCCGCCCACATGGTAGCCGATGGCCGTAATGGTCTGCGTGCTGGAGGGGCCGGGCACCAGCGAATACAGGCCAATCATTTCGGTCAGCTCTTGCTCCGTCAGGTACTTCTTTTTATCCACCAGGATGGAGGAAAACACGCCGTAGTGCGCCTCCGGCCCGCCATAGGAGCCGAGAAAGCAGAGGAATACGTCTTTCAGAAACGCGGCGCGGCCCGGCCTTGGCGCCGGGGCAGATGCTTGCGTCATGCGCTGTCCTTTCCGCTGTCATACGGCGGGGGCCGCCGTACCACAGCCTTCCGTGCCCAAAGGATTCAAAGGGCAGGTAATACCAAACTCAAACCTTAACGCTGTGACAGGCTCATCTTTTTGCGTTTTTGCGTTGTCTCGCTCAGTCAGCGTAGCGCTGCTATGCCTCCATCGCTCGACTGAACAAAAACGCAAAAATCCTTCGCCTCTCTGCGCGTTAACGTTTTCGTTTTGTATAATGCTTGAATATTGGGCCCGCTTTCAGAGAATATTTGAAAGCGGCTAATGAAGTATACCCTTTGAAAAGCCCCGGTACCTGATCCGCCGGGTTTTGCGGCAGGGGCGCAAATCTGCGCGCTTGCGAACCTTAAAAATTTTTACATTTTTTACCGCGGCGTATTGACAGGAGAGGGAAGCCCGATTAAAATGAACAACGTTCACTTTGAGGGAGGAACGCGATGAACAAGTCTGCCACATCAAGGGAAGAGCTGCTGGAGCTGAGCGTCCGTCTGGCGGAGGAAAAGGGCTTCGCGGCGCTTGGTATCCGCGATCTGGCGACCGCCGCGGGGGTGTCGGTCGGCTGCATCTACAACTATTTTCCTTCCAAGGCGGCGCTGATTTCCGCCACGGTGGAAATGGTGTGGCAGGGCATCTTTCACGGCAGCGGTGCGGCGGGGCAAAACCCCGGCTTTCCTGAAACTGTGCAGTGGATGTTTGACCGTATAAAGGCAGGTTCGGCCCGATTTCCTGATTTTTTCGCCGTGCACGCTTCCGGCTTTTCACGGGGGGAATCGGAGGAGGGGCGCCAGACCATGGCCCGCTACTTCGGTCACATCAAAGGCCACTTGCTGCGGGCGCTCAAGAGCGACCCTCGGCTCAGGGAGAACGCGTTTGATGAAAGCCTGAGCGCGGAGCGGCTGGTCGATTTCGTGTTTGACAGCCTGCTTGCCCTGTTCATCAGGCGCTCGGCGGACTGTGGAACGCTGCTGGCCGTCATCAGAAAAGCGGTGTTCTGACCCTTCCGAAGCGAAAAACATAAAAAGAGCAAAACGCATTCAAAACCCGATACGGGACACAGAAAGGAAAGACAAACCCATGCAGGCGATTTTTGAGACGGCATTTGACATCGTTTATCTATCCACCGTCATCATCCTCGGCATCATCATGATCAGGAAAGGCGGCCATATCAGGCAGTATCTCCTGTTCGGCATCATGGCCGTCACCCTCGGCGCGGGCGACAGCTTTCACCTTGTGCCGCGCGCCATTGCGCTGAATACAACAGGGCTTGCGGACTATACGGCGGCGCTGGGCACCGGCAAGCTAATCACCTCCGTGACCATGACCTTCTTCTACGTGCTGCTTTACTATGTGTGGCGCGAGCGCTATCAGGTGCGGGGAAAACAGAGCCTGACGGCGCTGGTATACGCGCTGGCCGCCGCCCGCCTGATCCTGATCGCGTTTCCGCAGAACGCCTGGACCAGCCCCGACGCGCCGCTCAGCTGGGCCATTTACCGCAATATTCCCTTTGCTTTTCTGGGGCTTGTGGTGATAATATTGTTCAAACGCAGCGCGGATCAGGCGAAGGATTCTGCCTTCCGCTACATGGCGCTCACCATCGTGCTGAGCTTTGCATTCTATATCCCGGTCGTGCTCTTTTCTTCTTCCGCTCCTTGGACGGGCGCGCTGATGATCCCCAAGACGCTCGCCTATGTCTGGACGGTGCTGATCGGTTACCGGGATATGAAGTCGACTCTTTCGGCCGCCTCCAGGGCCGCGTGAGAATACAGCTATCAGGAAAGGAAACCACAAATGCAGCAGAACAGTCGCCGGTCATCCTTCATCCTCATCGGAACCATGCTGTTTGGCATGTTCTTCGGGGCGGGCAACCTGATTTTCCCCATTTCACTGGGACAGCTGGCCGGTACCAGCTTCTGGCCGGCGCTGCTGGGCCTGTTTGTGACCGCGGTCGGCCTTCCCTTCCTCGGCGTGCTGGCCATCGGCCTTTCCAATACGGGCGGCGTGCGCCGTCTGGCCGACCGGGTGCACCCCTGGTTCAGCGTCTTTTTCACCGTCTGCCTGTACCTGACCATCGGGCCGCTGTTCGCCATCCCGAGGACGGCCACGGTGCCCTTTGTGGTAGGCATTGAGCCGCTGATCAACCCCGAGCAGGTGCCGGTGTACCTCGTCGTTTTCAGCTTTATCTTCTTCGCGCTGGTCTGCTGGTTCTCGCTCAGGCCCGCCCGCATCATCGACGTCATCGGCAAGTGGTTGACCCCTGCCTTCCTTGTTTTCCTTTCCATTCTGGTGATTGCCAGCATCGTAAAACCCATGGGCGCTTTCCAGACGCCGCAGGGCGGATACGCGGGCGAGGCCTTTGTGACGGGCTTTAAGGAAGGCTACAACACCATGGACGCGCTGGCCTCGCTGGCCTTCGGCATCGTGGTCATCAACGCCATCAACAGCCTGGGCATCAAAGAGCCGCGCGAGGTGGCCAAGACCACCGCGCTGTCTGGCGCCTTCGCCATGTCGCTGATGATGCTGATTTACGGCCTGATTGCCTTCATGGGCGCCTCCAGTGTGCCCGCGGTCGGTCTGCTCTCCAA
The DNA here is from genome assembly GCA_964481445.1 of uncultured Christensenella sp. Lineage (GTDB taxonomy): Bacteria > Bacillota > Clostridia > Christensenellales > Aristaeellaceae > UBA1038. Next base: position 37,650 of record CAYZTQ010000005.1, read on the forward strand.
CGGAGGCCAGGTGTTCGGCGCGGTGGCTCGCCACTACTTCGGCGATCTGGGCGCCCTGCTGCTCGGTCTGATCATCGTGTTTGCCTGCCTGAAGACCAGCATCGCCCTCATTACCTCGTGCAGTGCCTTTTTCCATGAGATGTTCCCTGCGCTCGGCTACCGTTTCCTGGCCGTTTTCCTGAGCCTTGTCTCCTTTGTGATCGCGAATTTCGGCCTCAACAACATCATCACCTTCGCGGTGCCGGTGCTGCTGCTGCTCTATCCGCTGGCCATCGTGCTGATTCTGCTGGCTCTGCTCTCACCCCTGTTCGGGCACAGGCGCGGCGTGTACTTCGTGGCCATGCTGTTCACGCTGTGCGTAAGCCTGATGGACGGCTACGGCCAGCTGGCCAAAAGCCTGCCCGCGCTGACTGTGCCGGCCTTTGAGTCGCTGATCAGCCTGTACAAACAGTATCTGCCCCTGTACGGGCTGGGTCTCGGCTGGCTGCTGCCCGCCGTCATCGGCGCCGCGATCGGCCTTGTGATCCCTTCCAAATCGACGGCGGAAGAGACGGCGAAGGCCTGAGACCATTTCCCCTTTCCACAACTGGATAGATGCCTGCTCTCTTTGCGCCGTGACGGCGCGCAGGGGACGGGCATCTTTTTGCCCTGCGGCAGCTGACAGCGGAACGGGGATTGGAAGAAGAATGCAAGTCACGTCCTTCGTCCTTTCCAAAACGGCTCTGAAGTGGTTTTGCGAAGCGCCTGGTTCGGGGGCGGTTTCGGTCTGGGTGGGAAGCAGCGAAGCGCCGCCGGTATGCGCTTTGTTTTTATTGTGATTTCAGGCGAAAAAGAAGTTTAGCGGGCTGTGAAATTATATTGCGTTTTGCATCAATTCCTTTTATAATGAGCGAGGTTGATGCGCGGCTGTGGTTGCAAGCCGATGCCAGCCGCAGGCAAAGCGGTCCACGTAAGCCGGAGAAACTCCGGTGAGCATGGTGCGGTCTAGAGGTAAGCCCGGCCGGATAGTCATATTCGAGAGAGCGGCGTGAGAGCCAGAGCGCGGGTAGCTAAGCTCCTGCCGGCGAGTGTGGGGTCAAAGACCAGGTCAGCGTGTATCAGCCCATCTAAAATTCAGGGGGAGAACCACTCATGTACCAAGACAAGACTCTGGTATGCCGTGACTGCGGTCAGGAATTCGTGTTCACCGCAGGCGAACAGGAATTCTATGCCGAGAAGGGCTTCCAGAACGAGCCCACCCGCTGCAGGGATTGCCGCCAGGCTCACAAGCAGAGCCGCAACAATGGCGGCGCTCCGCGTGAAATGCACAGCGCCATCTGCGCCCAGTGCGGCGCCGAAACGCAGGTGCCTTTCGTTCCCCGTAACGACCGTCCCATCTACTGCAGCGAATGCTTTGCGTCCATGCGTGGTGGCCGTTAATCACTGACAGAACTGAACAACCTGAGGCCGTCCGGTGAAAGCCGGGCGGTCTCTTCCGTTGGCGCTTTTTGTTGGAAGAGCCTATTTTTACAAGGACTTCCACGGCGCAGCTGCCGTCTTGCGAAAGCTGCAACAAATTTTGATATTTTCTGCACGGCAAAGAGGCCTTTTGCTGTCGGGCAAAGCGAAAGTCGGCCGGAAATGAGATAGTAAGAATTCTCAATAACGGCGCGTATTTTTCTCATATCGGCCACAATATTATGATAGATAAAATTATATTTTGTCCTGATTTGTCACAATTAGCACTTGAAAGCGCGGGCGTGATGGGCTATAATAAACGCATCAAATATTGGGGGGAAATAGTTCATGGAAAAGTTCCAAACACGCCGTGAGTTTCTGAAATCGACCGGTAAACTGGTGGCAGGCGTTGCCGTTGCCTCAACGCTCAGCCCGGTGCTCGACGTTTTCGCCGAGAAGAACGAGTCGGTTGCCGCACCTGCCTATCCCTGGCCTTACAAGAAGCTGGATCCCGCCGTCGCCGAAGAGCGCGGATACAGGGGCTATTATGAAAAGGGCGGCTGCGCGCGCGGCGTGGCGGATGCCATCATCGGCCAGCTGGCTGACGATGTGGGCTATCCCTTCAACCAGATCCCGATCGATATGTACGCGATCGGCGCTACCGGCTACGGCGCGGGCAGCCTCTGCGGTTCCCTCGCGGGCGCTGTGAACGCCATCGGCCTTGTCTGCGGCCCCGATGACGCCAAGAAGGTGAGAGACGACCTGTTTGCCTGGTACCGCAAGGCTGAGCTGCCGATCTATCAGCCCAAGCTGGAGAGCATCAAGACCGTGGCCAAGTCGGTCAACTGCGAAGATTCGGTTGTGACCTACATGAAGGCGGCCGAAATCACCGACATGAAGGATGAGCGCCGCAAGGAGCGCTGCGCGGGCGTGACCGGCGACGTCGCCAAGAAGACTGTCGAGCTGCTCAACGAGTACTTCAAGCTGTAATTTAGTATCGCACAATACAATCGGCTCCGCCATTTGGCGGGGCCGGTTTTCGTGTCAGGTCTTTTTTATTAGAACAGCGCCATCAGCGCCGCCATCAGAGGGGCCAGCACCAGCGCCGGCAGCATGTCCGCCGCCTTGATCTTTGTCAGGTTCAGCATGTTGAGGCCGAGGGCCAGAATCAGCACCGATCCGGTGCAGGCGATGGCCGCGATGGCCTGCGCGGTGAACAGGGGGGCGACCAGCCTTGCCAGCAGCACGATGCCGCCCTGAATCACAAACACCGAAAGGGCCGACAGCATCACCCCGATGCCGAGAGTGCTGGTCAGGAGGATGCTGGATACAAAGTCGAGCGCCGATTTGGCGAAGAGGATGCTGTGCTCGCCCTCCAGGCCCGAGCGCAGCGAGCCCGTGACGGCCATGGCGCCGACGCAGAAAAGCAGCGTGGCGGTGACAAAGCCCTCGCTTAAGGAGCGTCCAGCTCCGGCGCCACGCCGCAGGCGCCTGTCGAGGCTGTCACCAAGGCGCTGGAGGCCGTCGGCGATGCCCAGCGCAATGCCGATCACGCTGCCCAGCACCAGAGCCAGAATGACCGCCATGCTGCTTACCTTGGCATCCAGCCCCAGCACGCCGATCATCAGCACGCAGAGCGCCAGCGCCTGCATTACGCCGTCCCTGAATTTCTCCGGCATGCCGCGCTGCAAAAGCAGGCCCAGCGCGCTGCCCGCCATCACCGCCGCCGCATTGACAAAGACGCCGAACATAAGGCCCTCCCAAGCAAAATCGTTTTGTGAGAAATCTTCTGCATTGTAGCACAGGGGAAAGGTTATGATAAGGGGAAAGGGAAAACGTCCATCAAAATGTCCATCAAAACGCCCTGCTCGCTGTACAGCTAATTCCCGCTG